>NZ_QSAS01000002.1:0-332760 GCF_003465485.1 Collinsella sp. AF11-11
GTTATACCCTAAGAGCAAACCACCCTTTTTAAGGGTGGTTCTGATTGTGGGTCAAATATGAACGTTGTGTTAACGACTCGGTGGACGGTGGTGTTTTTCGGTGAGCGGCGTATCCTTCCAACGGTTTATCTAGTGTGTCAGTTGAAAGGAAGAGGGCGCTCGTCATTGTTTGAATGTGAACTACCGTTTGACCATAAGACGTTGCATCTAGAGCTCGAGGATAAGAACTTCGCGGGTGTGATGGAAGGCCATCAAAACGAGTTTAAGACTACAAAATCGCAGGAAGAGCTGGTAGAGGAGTCGCTTGCCAACCCTTATGGCTCACCTTCGCTCGAGGAGCTTTGTGCTGGCAAGAAGGATATCGTCATCATTAGCTCCGACCATACGCGCCCCGTTCCCTCGCGTGTGACGATGCCTATTCTGCTGCATCACATCCACTCCGCTGCGCCTGAGGCACGCGTTCGCATTCTGGTTGCTACGGGTATGCATCGTCCGTCGACGCACGAGGAGCTCGTCAACAAGTACGGCGAGGAGATCGTTGCCAACGAGGAAATCGTTATGCACGTCGCGACTGACGACAGCATGATGAAAAAGATCGGCACCCTGCCTTCTGGCGGCGAGTGCATCATCAACAAGATTGCCGCCGATTGTGATCTGCTGCTTGCCGAGGGCTTTATTGAGCCGCACTTCTTTGCCGGTTTCTCTGGCAGCCGCAAGTCCGTGCTGCCCGGCATTGCCAGCTACAAGACCATCATGTACAACCACAACGGTCAGTTTGTGAACGATTCCCATTCGCGTGCCGGCAACCTGTGCCACAACCACGTGAACGAGGATATGTTTGCCGCTGCCGAGATGGCTCACCTTGCCTTTGTGCTTAACGTGGTGCTCAACGGCAAGCACGAGGTCATCGGCTCCTTTGCCGGCGACATCCACAAGGCGCACGAGGCCGGCTGCGAGTTCGTGAAGAGCCTTGCCGGCGTTGAGCCCGTCGAGTGCGAGATTGCCATCACCACCAACGGCGGCTACCCGCTCGACCAGAACATCTACCAGGCCGTGAAGGGCATGTGCGCTGCCGAGGCCACGCTTCCCGAGGGCGGCGTGATCATCGATGTCGCCGGTTGCGCCGACGGTCACGGTGGCGAGGGCTTCTATCACAACATTGCCGACAACGATCCGGCAGAGTTTGAGCGCGCCTGCATCGACCGTCCTAAGGACGAGACCCTGCCCGACCAGTGGACGAGTCAGATCTTTGCCCGCATCCTGGCGCATCACCCCGTGATCATGGTCACCGACCTGTGCGATCACCAGATGATCAAGGATATGCACATGACGCCGGTCAACACCCTCGAGGAGGCGCTCAAGCTCGCCTTTGAGATGAAGGGTGCCGATGCCAAGGTTGCCGTCATTCCCGATGGCCTGGGCGTTGTCGTCGCGCAGCACTAGTACGCGGCCTAAACGAATCGTTTATAACCGACAAGAAAGATAAGGTTTTATGCTTACCAAACTCCTCTGTGAATTCGGCGCAACGGCCCTCATGATCATCTTTGGCGTGGGCGTGCACTGCGATACCGTGCTCAAGGGCACTAAGTATCAGGGCTCCGGCCATATGTTTGCCATCACCACCTGGTCTTTTGGCATCTCGGTCTGCCTGTTTGTCTTTGGCGGCGCCGTGTGCATGAACCCGGCTATGGTGCTTGCCCAGTGCATCGTAGGCCTGGTGCCGTGGAGCAGCTGCATCCCCTTCATGATTGCCGATATGCTCGGCGGCTTTGTGGGCGCCGTAATCGCTTGGCTTATGTATGCCGATGAGTTCAAGGCTTCCGAGGGCGTCGTCGACCCCATTGCCCAGCGCAACATCTTCTCGACCAACCCCACCACCGAGGGCACCAACTATGCCCGCAACTTCTTCTGCGAGGCTATCTGCACCTTCGTGTTCATCAGCGCCATCCTTGCTGCCGCTAGCCGCGCCGGCGAGAACGTTCTGATGCTCGCCATCTGCGTCGGCCTGATCGTTTGGGCCGTTGGCATGGGCATGGGCGGCATCACCGGCTTCGCCATGAACCAGGCTCGTGACCTTGGTCCTCGCATGGCCTATCAGGTGCTGCCGATTAAGAACAAGGCCGACAACAACTGGAAGTACGGCCTGCTTGTTCCTGGCATCGCACCGTTTATCGGTGCCGCTCTGGCCGCACTGTTTGTGCACGGTTTCTTGGGCATGTTCTAGCCCAAGGCTACATAGGTTGTTCGCCGTCCGCATGGGGTAACTTCCCAGCGCGTCTTCGGACATGCAAAAAGGCTCGCTGCGCACTTTGTGCGGCGAGCCTTTTTGCGTCCTGCGGAGTGCGCTGGGAAGTTACCCCATGCGGACGGCTGCGGGGTCTTCGTTGCGTTCGTGCAAGCAACCCAACATATATATCTGAATTTGGATGGGAGGGGCTTGTTGCTGGTAGGGGCGTTGGGCTGTTGTTGACACTTTGGGATGGATTGTGCTTTGGGTTGGGGCGGGGCTTTGAGATGAGGGCGGAACTTTGGGATGAGGGGTTTACTTAGTTGAAGAGGGGTTTTATGGCTGAGAGGTAGTCTTTGGCTACGTTGGCTTTGTCTGCTTGAAAGTTGTGCCAGGCCCACCATTGGACGGTGGCTACGAAGCTTGAGGCTATGTGGTGTAGTAAGAAGCTGCGGTCCATGGTGCCGGCAGGACCTGCGGGGTCGACGGGGACGGTTTCGGCTGCTCGTGACATGATGGTCTTGCGTAAGCAGTCGGCAAAGACGCGTGAGCCGGCGCCGGCTACGAGGGCGCGTACGCCCTGGCGGCGCTCCCAGAGGTTGTTGAGGATATGCTCGACCTGCACGAGTGGGTCGTCGAGGGGCGTACCGTCATCGTCGAGGGCATGGGTGCAGATATCGCACACGAGCTCAGCGAGTAGGTCATCTTTGCTCTTGAAGAGGCCGTAGAACGTGGCCCGACCCACATGGGCGCGAGCGATGATGTCACCGACGGTGATCTTGCCGTAGTCCTCTTCGCGCAGCAGCTCGGAGAACGCCGTAACGATGGCGGCGCGGCTTTTTGCCTTGCGGGCATCCATGGCTAGGCGTCCGCGTGAACGAGCAGGCAGCGGAGCGTACCGGAACAACCCTCGTAGGGGCGCTTGCCGGCGCCGTAGCCGACGGCTTCGATGCGGTAGCGTGAGGGCAGTTGGTCGGACGTGCGCAGCGCGGTGACGATGGCGGCGCCCGTGGGCGTCACGATCTCGCCGGCGACCGGTGCAGGCGTGAGGGCGATATTGCCCGCCTGGCACAGGTTGACGACAGCGGGGACGGGAATGGGCATGAGACCGTGGGCGCAGCGAATGGTGCCGTGGCCCTCGGAAAGCGACTCGACCACGATGTCCTCAATACCCAGGTCGTCGAGGCAGATGGCGACCGAGCAGACGTCGACGATGGAGTCGACGGCGCCCACCTCGTGAAACAGGACGGTGTCGGGCGTTTTGCCGTGAGCCTTGGCCTCGGCAGCAGCGAGTACGGAAAAAATGGCGAGGGCGCGACGCTTGGCGCCATCGCTTAGCTGCGAGCCATCGATGATGGCGGTGATGTCCGCCAAAGAACGGTGGTGATGGTGGTGGGCGTGATGATGGCCCTCGTGGCCATGACCGTGGGCCTCATGGTCATGGTCGTGGCAGTGCTCGTGCTCGCCATGGTCATGATGGTGGTGTTCGTGTTCGTGCATATGCTCGACAGCTGCTTCGTTGCCGTAGAGCCAGGCCATATCGTGATCGTGGTTCTCGAGCTCCTCTGCAAGCTGGACATCGAAATCGCAGGCGTCGATGCCGTGCTTGTTTACGCGCGTCACGGCAATCGAAAAGCCGTCGACCGGCAGCGTGGCGAGCTGCTCGTGCAGATGCTCCTCGCTGGCGCCCAGGTCGAGCAGGGCCGCGACGGTCATATCGCCGCTGATGCCCGAGGTGCCGTCGATGATAAGCGTATGCTGATGGTTGGACATGGAATGCTCCTTAGCGGGCGCGGGGTGTGCCGGCGCTCAGATGATTGATAAGACTTGCCTGGTATGCGGCACCAAAGCCGTTGTCGATATTGACGACCGAAACGCCGCTGGCGCAGGAGTTGAGCATGGCGAGCAGTGCGGCTACGCCACCAAAGCTCGCGCCGTAGCCCACGCTGGTGGGAACGGCAATGACCGGACAGCTCACCAGGCCGCCGATAACGCTCGCCAGCGCGCCTTCCATGCCGGCGATGGCGATGACCACCTGCGCCTGGGCAAGTTCCTCGGCATGCGCGAGCAAGCGGTGCAGGCCGGCGACGCCTACGTCGTAGAGGCGGTCGACCTCGTTGCCATAGAACTCGGCCGTCAACGCGGCTTCCTCGGCGACGGGCAAGTCGCTCGTGCCGGCGCAGGCGACGACGATGCGTCCGTTACCGGTGGGGGAGGGCTTGCCGCCCACGAGGGCGAGCTGCGCGTCCGGGACATATCCCAGGTCGATGCCGTTGTCGAGGAGCTCCGAGATGCGGGCTGCTTTTTCGCTGTCCAGGCGTGTGACCAGGATGCGCTCCTGGCCGGCATCGCGCAGCGCTTCGATAATGGCGGCAATCTGCTTGGCGGTTTTACCCGCACCGTAGACAACCTCGCCGGCTCCCTGGCGCACCCCGCGCGAAAGATCGAGCTGCGCAAAGCCCAAATCGGCGGTCGGAGCCGTCTGGATGCGCGTAAGGGCGTCGGCGGGGGTGACTGATCCGCCGGCAACATCGCTCAGCAGCTGCTCTAGATCTCGCTTATCCATATATGTTCCCTTCGACGGCGCAAAGTCTAGCACTCAAAGGGTATGTTTCCGAACACTAAGACAAAATTGTTCGGAAACTATAGGACGGATTGATTCAATTGTTAGACGGATCGATTAGTCACGCAGGATGATGTCCATGGCGAGCATCAGGTTGCGCTCGTCGATGGCAAACGGGGCAGCTTCGCGCGTCTTGGGCTTGGCGCAAAACGCGATGCCCGTGCCCGCGGCCTGAATCATGGGGATGTCGTTGGCGCCGTCGCCGATCGCGACGGTATGGGCCATATCGACGCCGCACTCAACTGCCCAGTCCAGCAGCTGGATGAGCTTGGACTCCTTGGTCACAATGCCGGCAGCCAACTTACCGGTGAGCTTGCCGTCCACGACTTCCAGGCGGTTGGCCAGGCAAAAATCGATACCCGCGGCGGCTACGATCTTGTCAGCGATCTCGTGGAAGCCGCCGCTTACCACGCCGACCTTCCAGCCCTTGCTGTGTGCCGAACGCACAAGCTCCAGCGCGCCGGGGGTAAATGTCACGCGTTCAAAGGTGCGCTCGAACACACTCTCGTCCAGGCCGGCGAGCAGCCCCACGCGCTCCTCGAGCGCTTGCTTAAAGTCCAGCTCGCCGCGCATGGCGCGTTCGGTGATCCGCGCAACTTGCTCGCCCACGCCTGCCTCCTCGCCCAACAGGTCGATGACCTCCTGGTTGATGAGCGTGGAGTCGATATCCATAACGATGAGGCGTGCAGTCATGGCGGGCCTTTCCGAGTGCAGTTGTATTGGGGCACATTGTCGCACGCGGCGCGCCTTGGCGACGGCCAGGCCGCGTCAATTGTTTCGTCTCCGTCAAGTCTTTGGGCGAGAACTACTTTTCCGCGGCACATCGACACAGGTGCGATAAGATAGAACGCCATGTCTGGCTGCGCGGTTTACGCAGGCTGGGCAAATCTGTACGACGCCGCCCGGAACGACACGGGGCGGCACAGATCCATAAAGGAGGATCACTGGTATGAGCCAGACCCGTCCCATCGACGAGCATTCCATGCACACCCGTACCTGCGGCGAGCTTCGCCGCGAGAACGTGGGCGAAGAGGTCACCCTCACCGGTTGGGTGAGCCGTCGCCGTGACCACGGCGGCCTTATTTTCTGCGACCTTCGTGACCGCGAGGGCATCACGCAGCTCACCTTCGACCCCGAGCACTCTGACGGCGACGCATTTAAGATCGCCGAGACCATGCGTCCCGAGTGGCCCATCAAGATCCACGGCGTCGTGCGCTCCCGTGGCGAGGAGACCACCAACGCCAAGCTCGCGACCGGCGAGATCGAGGTCCTGACCGACCACGCCGAGGTGCTCAACACGTCCGTCACCCCGCCGTTCCAGATTGAGGACGGCATCGAGACCAGCGAGGACACCCGTCTGCGCTATCGCTATCTGGACCTCCGTCGTCCCGAGATGATGGCCAACCTCAAGCTGCGCTCCGACTTTACCTTTGCCATTCGCGAGGCGCTGCACAACCGTGAGTTCATGGAGGTCGAGACGCCCTCCCTGTTTAAGTCCACGCCCGAGGGCGCTCGTGACTTCATCGTTCCCAGCCGTATTCAGCCGGGCAACTTCTACGCCCTGCCGCAGTCCCCGCAGCTCCTGAAGCAGCTGCTTATGGTCGGTGGCGTCGAGCGCTACTATCAGGTTGCCAAGTGCTTCCGCGACGAGGACCTGCGTGCCGACCGTCAGCCCGAGTTCACTCAGGTCGATATCGAGATGTCCTTCGTGGACCAGAACGACGTTATGAGCGCGCTCGAAGAGGTCCTGGCCGATGCCTTCGGCCGCATGGGTGTCGAGATGCCCACGCCGCTGCGTCGCATGAACTACTGGGAGGCCATGGACACCTATGGCTCCGACAAGCCCGATACCCGCTATGGCATGCATCTGGTCGACCTGACCGACATCTTTGCCAACTCCAAGTTCAAGGTCTTTGCGACTGCGGCAAACGAGGAGGGCTCTGTCGTCAAGGCCATCAACGCCAAGGGCGCCGGTGCCTGGGCACGTGCCAAGATCGATAAGCTTGCCGGCGTGGCCTCCACGTTTGGCGCCAAGGGTCTGGCGTGGATCGCTTTCCGCGAGGACGGCTCCATCAACAGCCCCATCGTCAAGTTCTTCTCGGACGAGGAGATGGCGGCTCTGCGCGAGCGCATGGATGTCGAGCCCGGCGACCTTGTGATGTTCGCCGCCGGCCCGCGCCTGCTTTCCGACGAGATCCTGGGCGGCATGCGTTCCCACATGGCCAACGCGCTTGAGATCAAGCGCGAGGGCCACGACTTCCTGTGGGTCGTCAACTTCCCGCTGTTCCACTGGGATGAGGACCGCAAGGCCTATGCAGCCGAGCACCAGCCCTTTACCCTGCCGACCGAGACCGACATCGCCAAGATCGAGGCCGACCCGTTGGCAGCCGGTTCTTGCACCTACGACTTTGTCATGGACGGCTTTGAGGCCGGCGGCGGCGGTATGCGTATCCACAACGCCGAGATGCAGATGTCCATGCTCAAGCTCCTGGGCTTCACCGAGGAGCGCGCCGAGTCTCAGTTTGGCTTCCTCATGGAGGCCCTCAAGTTTGGTGCGCCCCCGATGGGCGGTTTCGCTCTGGGCCTGGACCGCGTGTGCATGCTGCTCACCGGCTCCGACTCCATCCGCGACGTCATGGCGTTCCCCAAGACGGCCAGCGGCTCCGACCTCATGTCGGGCGCTCCGAGTGCCGTTTCCGGCGCCCAGCTCAAGGACGTCAGCCTGCGCCTGATGTAGGCAAGCGGCTACATATTGCTTGCAACGAGGGAAGGACGTGTGCTTTCCCTCGTTTTTTATACGCCGAGGTTGCGAGGGCATAGGGTGACCGGACGTCGCGGAAACTGCGACCCAGAATCCAGCCAAATAACGGGTCGCACTTTCCGGTTGAGCTTCTGGCGGAAAGTACATCCCAGAATCGGCGTTCGGAATGGGCCGGGCTTTCCGCTAAAGCAGCCTAGCGGAAAGCCCGGCCCAGTTTCCTACAGTGAGTCTCTCTGAACGAGCTGCATGTGCATGACGGTGGTGGTGGGTACGGCGCCATTGATCATATCGAGCGCAATGCCTGCGGCCATGTGGCCTTCCTCGCGAAGCGGCTGACGAATGGTCGTCAACGCGGGGACGCTGCGAGCTGCGACCTCGTGGTCATCGAAGCCCACGACCGAAACGTCTTTGGGTACGCTAATTCCTGCTTCGTTGAATGCGGCGATAACGCCGGTTGCGATACGGTCCGATCCGCATAGCACGCCGTCGGCACGTATTTCGCGCGCGAGCAACCGCCGCGTGGCTTGGTAGCCGTCTCCGCTGCTCCATCCGGTATAGATGACATTTTCATCCGGAAGGCTTTCGCCCAAAATTGCACGGTAGCCGCGAAGGCGGTCGATGACGGCGGGGTTATCCTGCGGCCCCAGCACGGCAACGATGTCCTTGCGTCCGCGATCTTTCATAGCGAGCGCCGCAAAGCGTCCGCCCTCTTCGTCGTCGGAGTAGACCGTCGAGAACACGTCGCGATAGGGATGGCCCTCGAGCTGGCCGCATAACACAGTGGGTACGCCCAGCTCGCGCAGCACCTCGAGCAGCTCACTGCCCTTGTAGGGCGAGACGTCGATGACGGCGTCAAACGAGCGGCGCTCAAAATGCTCGCGTGCGCGGTTGCGCTCATGCGAGGAAGATGCCTGCAAGATCACGGGCAAGTAAGACGACTCCGAAAGTTCCTCGGTAATGCCGCTTAAAAACTCACTGTAGGTGGGATCGCTAAACAGCTCGCTCAAAGGCTCGGTAACCAGCACGGCGATAATTTCCGTGCGTCCGACGGCGAGCGCCCGGCCGCGTGCGTTGGGAACGAAGTTAACCTTTTTCGCCGCTGCGCGGACACGCTTTTTAGTTTCCTCGCTAATGCGGGGGGAGTCGTTGAGGGCGCGCGATGCCGTGGAGCGCGAAACACCGGCAGCTTCAGCAACCTCGGCAAGCGTGGGTGCGGTGCGTGCTGGTTGGGTCATGGCGTCTCCTGTGCAATTGGGTCGGTGGGCTATCGATAAAGGCTAATGCGGATACAGATTACTATAGCGCGCGTGAACGGCGTCCATGGTATCCGGTGACCGGTGTCGTTTTGCAATCAAACTGCGACTGAGCACGGCATGTATGGGCGAGACATAGGCAGGCGCGACAGTTGCCTGTGAGTTCAAGAACGATGCCCCGTGCTGTGCGCCTAAGCTTAGGGTGACATAAGTAGCATGGTTGTACAACCGGTTGCACCGTTAATCCGACAAAATCGACCGTTCGGCGGACAACCGGTTGCACAGATTTTTGTACCGCCCGTAAGATAAGGACAACCGGTTGCACAAAGAAGCACTACGATGACGAAGGAGCATCACCATGGACGCCATTAACGATTGGGAAAACCAAGCGCTCACCCACAGGAACCGCCTGGCACCCCATGCGTACTTTATGGGTTATGAGGCCGCCGATCTCGCCGCTACGTACAGCCGCGAGCTGTCGCGCGGATTTGTCCAGCTGTCCGGCTCGTGGCAGTTCCGCCTTTTTGAGGGCCCCGCGGCCGTCTCCAACGAAGCACTTTGCACGTACAAGCCCGAGTGGGATCACGTGGAGGTTCCGCACCTGTGGCAGGTAGACGGCTATGGCAACCTTGCCTACACCGACGAGGGTTTTCCGTTCCCGGTGGATCAGCCGTTCGTTCCCTCCGACGACCCTACGGGCGTCTACCAGCGCATCGTCAAACTTCCCGCCGTGCCTGCCGGCGCTCGCGAGATTATTCGCTTCGACGGTATCGAGAGCTACGGCGAGCTGTATGTCAACGGCAAGTTTATCGGCATGACCAAGGGTTCGCGCCTGTCCGCCGAGTTTGACGTGACCGACGCGCTCGTCGAGGGCGACAACCTGTTTGCGGTCAAGGTTCTGCAGTACAGCGATGGTAGCTACATCGAGGACCAGGACATGTGGTGGGCATCGGGCATCTTCCGCGATGTGTACCTCATGCAGCGTCCCGCCGCGCATCTGGTCGACTTTAGGTTCCGCACGCACCGCGAGGGCGATGCCGCTCTGATCACGCTCGATACGGTTGCCGAGGGCGCAAGTCGCGTCGTGTATACGCTCAGCGATGGCCAGAATGTGGTCGCTACGGGCGAGTGCGTCGACGGCCATGCCGAGTGCAGCGTTGCCGATGCCCACTTCTGGAACCCCGAGGACCCCTTCCTCTATGACCTTACGCTTGAGGTCTACGACGGCGACGAGGTCAGCGAGTACGTTCCGCATCGCCAAGGCCTTGCCGAGGTGACGGTCGAGGGCAATCATATCTACCTCAACGGCACCTACTTTAAGATGCATGGCGTCAACCGCCACGACCACGACGATCACAAGGGCCGCGCCGTGGGTCTCGAGCGCATGCGCCGCGACCTGGAGCTCATGAAGCAGCACAACATCAACGCGGTGCGCACGTCCCACTACGCCAACGATCCGCGCTTCTACGAGCTGTGCGACGAGTACGGCATCATGCTGGTCGCCGAGACCGATATGGAGAGCCACGGCTTCGAGAATATCGGCAATATCGCCCTGGTCACCGACGACCCTGCCTGGGAGCCGGCTTACGTTGACCGTGTTGAGCGCCTGGTGATGCAGGAACGCAACCACGCGTGCATCATCATGTGGTCGATGGGCAACGAGAGCGGCTATGGCTGCAACATCCGCGCGATGTACGCCAAAGCTCACGAGCTCGACGGTCGTCCGGTCCACTACGAGGAGGATCGCAACGCCGATACCGTCGACGTCATTTCCACCATGTACTCCCGCGTGTCGCAGATGAACGACTTTGGCGAGCATCCGTTCCCCAAGCCGCGCATCAACTGCGAGTACGGCCACTCCATGGGTAATGGTCCCGGAGGCCTGTCCGAGTACCAGGAGGTCTTCGATCGCTGGGATTGCATCCAAGGCCAGTTTATTTGGGAATGGTGCGACCACGGTTTGGCTGCTGTGACCGAGGACGGCGTTGCCTACGACATGTATGGCGGCGACAACGGCGATTACCCCAACAACAGCAACTTCTGCATCGACGGCATGGTGTTCCCCTGGCAGCAGCCGAGCCCGGGCCTTACCGAGTACGGCCAGGTCATCTGCCCGGTTCGCATGGCCTACGATGCCGAGGCGGGCGAGCTGACCGTCACCAACAAGCGTTGGTTTACCACCCTCGAGGATGTCTGCCTGTCGGCGGAGACCCTGGTGGACGGCGACGTGGTCTGCCGCAAGACGCTCATGCCCGGTGCGGTTGCCCCCGGCGAGTCCGTCCAGCTTCCGCTGGTGATTCGCGAGGCCGCAGTGGGCGAGACCCTGCTGACCGTGCACGCCTACACCATGGCGGCTCACGCCTGGTGCGAGCCGATGTTCCAACTGGGTGCAAGCCAGTTTGCCATCGCAAACCATCCGGCGCCGGCAATTGCCGCCCCCACTCGTCCTGAGCTTACGGTCGAGGAGACCGAGCAGGAGATTCGTATTCGCTCCCTCAACGGCGAGCTGACCTTCAGCAAGGTCAACGGTACCGTGAGCGAGTGGAAGGCATCCGGTCGCGACGTCATGACCTCCGGTCCCCAGGTTGGTTTTTGGCATCCGCTCGTCGATAACCACGCCCAGGAGTACGACTCCCTGTGGAAGGATAACTTCATCGATGTGATGCAGACGTCTACCCGCAATGTTTCTTGGAAGCAGGACGACAATGCGGTTGTCGTTACCGTGAGCCAGCGTATCGCTCCTCCCGTCCGCGCGTTCGGCATGCGCGTCGAGCTCGTCTATACCGTGCTTCCGAGTGGCCGCGTCGACCTCAAGGTTTCCGGCGAGCCCTACGGCGACTATTCGGACATTATCCCGCGCATCGGCATCTCCTTCGAGGTCCCCGGTTGTGATCGTGCCGTCGAGTGGTATGGCCACGGCCCGGGCGAGAACTATCCGGACTCGCTGCGCGCCAACCCGGTCGGTCATTACCGCACTACGGTCGACGACATGTTCACGCCCTACGTTATGCCCCAGGACTGCGCCAACCGCGAGGGTACCCGCTGGGTCGCCCTGCGCTCCAGCCACGGTGACGGTCTGGTCGTGACGCGTCCGAGCGACGCCGCTTCCAATCCGTTCTCGTTCTCCGCATGGCCCTATAGCTGCGAGGCTATCGATAATGCCAAGCATGTCTACGATCTTGTCCCGGGCGACACGGTTACGGTCAACATCAACGACCAGCTGCTCGGCCTTGGCTCGAACTCTTGGGGTTCCGAGGTGCTCGATTCCTATCGCACCCGTTTTGAGAGCTTCAGCTTTGAGGTGTCCCTGCGACCGCTGACGTCTGCCGATCTGGCTCAGGCGCTGGCACCCATTAAGGAGGCATAAGTCATGCATATCTTTAACTCGCGTGCCGATTTCGACGCCCAGATGAAGTCCGTCAAGAAGTGGATGCGTACCGGTCAGGCACTCGACGGCGTTTCTGAACTGCAGCACGATGTGGCGTACTCTATCGGCGACTCGCTGGTGTATTGGTGGGTGAACGCCCACGAGGCGGCTACTGCCGATCTGGTCGGTCACCGTCGCTACCATGCCGTGCTCGCCCCGCTCGACGGCAATCTGACCGTTGAGGTGGCTTCCAAGGCCGATCTTACCTGTACGCGCGCCTACAGCGATATCGAAGATCGCGAGCGCTTTGAGGGTACGGGGGAGACCGTGACGATTCCCACCGGCGGCGTTGCCGTCGTCGAAATTGACGAGGCCTACCGTGTCGTGGCCGATGCCGCGGATCCCCGCGTCGTGGTGCTGCACGTGACAGTCGAAGGTTATTCCTTCCCCAACAAGTAGTATTCGTCCGCCTGGACGTTTGCTTCGCGCCGTTAAGGGGGATGGCTTTGTTGACTCCCTTTTCCCCATTCCCCTTAGCAGGTGCGCCGTCCGTGTTTGCACTTGCAGCTCGGACGGTTTTAGATGACATTTAACAGATGATTGGGAGGGCTTATGAGCTCTGAAAAACGAGGAACGATTGGTTCGTTCGCTCTGCTGGGCATGACGGTCGCCGCCGTGTTCGGTATCAAGAACATCATCAACAACAACGCGGCCATCGGCTTGGCAGCTGCGCCGTCGTTCTTCTTCGCCACGCTTTTGTACTTTGTCCCCTATACCCTGGTTACCGCCGAGTTCGTCGGCCTCAACAAGGACTCCGAGTCTGGCGTGTACGCATGGGTTAAGACCTCGATGGGTGGTCGCTGGGCGTTCCTGACGGCATTTAGCTACTGGTTCGTTAACCTGTTCTTCTTTGCGTCCGTCCTGCCCAACGTCATCATCTACGCGAGCTACGTGTTCTTTGGTGCCAACGCCGAGCTTTCGCAGCTGTGGATCACCATTATCGAGATCGTCGTCTTTGCTATCGCCACGTGGGTTTCGACCAAGGGCGCTAAGTGGATCGGCTCCATTTCCTCCTTCGGTTCGACCGCGGCTCTCGGCCTGACCGCCGTGTTCATCCTGCTGTCCCTGGCTGCTGCCTTTGGCGGCGTTGAGTTCGCTACGGCTCCTACTCCCGCTAACATGGCTCCCGACATGAGCAACTTCGCAACTGCGTGGGGCTTCTTCGGTACGCTTGCCTGGATCATCCAGGGCGTTGGCGGCGCTGAGTCTGTCGGCGTGTTCCTTAACGACCTTAAGGGTGGCGTCAAGGCCTTCGTGCGCACCGTCGTTATCGCCGGCCTGACCATCGGCCTTCTGTATGCAGGCGCTTCGCTGCTGGTTAACCTGTTCATCCCCGAGGGCGGCGTTGCCATCTCCACCGGTATCTTCGACGTATTCGGCGCTGTCTTTGCCCACTTTGGCATTCCCATGGAAGTGTCTACGCGCGCCATCGGCTTGATCCTTCTCGCCGCCACGCTGGGCTCCCTCATGATGTGGACCTCTGCTCCCATCAAGGTTTTCTTCACCGAGATCCCCAAGGGCGTCTTTGGTAGCAAGATCGTCGAGCTCAACGAGCATGGCATTCCTGCCCGCGCTGCTTGGCTGCAGTTCGCCATCGTCGTCCCCATCCTGATCATTCCGGCCCTGGGCTCCGGTAACCTCGACGACCTGCTCATGATCGTTACCAACATGACTGCTGCCACCGCTCTGCTCCCACCGCTGCTGATTTTGCTTGCCTACTTTATGCTGCGCAAGAACTTTGACGCCGCTCCCCGTGGCTTCCGCATGGGTTCGCGCCGCTTTGGCCTGGTCGTTGCCGCATTCCTGCTTGTGGTCTTCTGCTTCGTGCTTATCTGCGGCACCATTCCGCTCGATCAGCCGCTGTGGCTGACGCTGGTCTACAACGTTGGCGGCGTGGTTGTCTTCTTGGGCCTTGCCGTGATGTGGTACAACCGCTACATCAACCGCCTGCGCGAGACCGATCCCGAGGCCGCCGAGAACGAGCTTCGCCCTTCCGTCCTCGATATGATGGAGTAGCGGCTAGGATTAATCTACGGCTGTGGAATAAATCGATTCCCTTTCCTAAGGAGGGGCCTTACGAGGCCCCTCCTTTTGTGTTTTGGGGCATGGTTTTGGCCCCCGTGGTCAAAAAATGCCAAATATGAGTACTGTTGCAAAAGAAGTGCCATATTTTTCGGCCTGCTCTGAGCGAAAATGGGCTCAAAATCGATTTATCTAACTCCCTTTAAAGGGCGTTTGACGGCTTTCAACCTCTTCGAATCGCTCAAGCTAGGCAATTTGCTCTCGATTTTGCTGCTACTAAATTTGTGACAGTACTCATATTTGCCACTTTTTGACCACGGGGTATCCGGAGGGGCCCTCGATAAGCATCTAACGCTACAATAACTACCACGTGGCTGGGTTTGCCGGCCGAATGTGTGATGTCGTGGGAGGGGACATGGTCGAGTTTACAAAGACGATTAAAGATCCGTTGGGACTACACGCCCGCCCGGTTGCGCTGCTCTATGACATCATTGCCAAGCACCGTAGCGACGTGTCGGTCAGCATCGGCGACCGCCATACCGACGGTCGCGATGTCATGGGCCTCATGGCTCTCTACGGCGAGTGCGGCGAGGACATCATCTTTCGCGTTTCGGGCGTAGACGAGGCTTCCTGCGTTACGTCGATCAGAAACCTCTCGCTCTAAGCATGACAGGGCGCGGCAAAGGACAGCTCTTTGCCGCGCCTTTTTGTTTCATATAGGAAACTTTTTCGAAATCTGAATAGGGACCCTTTCCAAAAAGTTAACCACGTGCTAGTTTACTAAAGCGAACATAGACGTGGTTAACTTTTATCGCGTCGATGTTGAGGACGAACTGACGTTAGGAGCCACTCATGTCTTGCGGACCGCAGATGCCGGCCATGCCGCTTTCGATGGTAAAAGCGGGCGAAACCGTGCGCGTGTCTCGTGTAAAGGGCAATGAGGACATGAAGCACCACCTCAAGGACCTCGGCTTTGTCGAGGGCAACGAAATCCACGTGGTGAGCTCGAGTGGCGCCAATATCATCGTCACGGTGCTGGGCGCACGCTTTGGCATCGATTCCAAGGTTGCCATGCACATCATGACCGTCGGTTAGTCCGCAGCATTTCATAAAAACTGAAAGGGGGACAAGAGGATGAAGACGTTGGGTGACGTTAAGGTGGGCGAGAGCTCTACCATCGTCAAGCTTCACGGTGAGGGTGCGCTTCGCCGTCACCTTATGGACCTGGGGCTCATCAAGGGCACTTCGTTCAAGGTCGTGAAGGTTGCACCGCTCGGTGATCCGGTCGAGATCAACGTGCGCGGCTACGAGCTTTCCATCCGCAAGGAGGAGGCTGCCGTCGTCGAGGTCCAGTAAGGGCTCGCGGCGCATATATCTGCAGATAAAGTTAGGTTTTTCTAACTTAATGCAGCATCTTTGAAGCACATTATCCAGCCTGCGCGGAGAAAGCAGCGCAGGCACACAAGGAAGAAGGATTGAATGGCGGATTCTCAGATCCATGTCGCGCTGGCGGGTAACCCCAACTGCGGCAAGACCACGCTTTTCAACCTGATCACCGGCGCCAACGGCTACGTTGGCAACTGGCCCGGCGTCACGGTTGAGAAAAAGGAGGCCAAGCTCCTAAGCGACAAGAACGTTACCATCACGGACCTCCCTGGCATCTACTCGCTTTCCCCCTACAGCCCTGAGGAGCAGTGCTCGCGCGATTACCTCATGAGCGGCGAGCCCGATGTCGTCGTCCAGGTGGTCGACGCCACCAACCTCGAGCGTAACCTGTACCTGGCGCTTCAGGTTATCGAGACCGGCCTGCCCGTGGTCGTTGCCCTCAACATGGCCGACCTGGTCGAGAAGAACGGCGATAAGATCGACACGGACAAGCTCTCCAAGAAGCTCGGTTGTCCGGTCATGATGATCTCGGCCCTTAAGAACAAGGGCATCAAGGAGCTGTTCGAGCAGGTCAAGAAGTCCGCTGCTTCCAAGGGCCAGGTGCCGGAGCACAAGTTCGATTCCTCCATCGAGGACGTTCTGGACCACATCGAGAACAATCTGCCGGCGAGCGTTCCCGCCAACAAGCGCCGCTACTACGCTGTCAAGCTGTTCGAGCGCGATGCGGACGCCTGCAAGCTCATCAACCTCACCAAGGAGAAGGCCGCTCGCGTCGAAGGTCTGGTCGCTCAGTGCGAGCAGGACTGCGACGATGACGCCGAGTCCATCATCACCGGCGAGCGTTACGGCGTGATTGCCCACATCATTGACGAGTGCCTCACCAAGGCTCCGGCAAAGATGAGCACCTCCGAGAAGATCGACCGCGTGGTTACCAACCGTATCCTGGGCCTGCCGATCTTTGTGGTCATCATGTTCTGCGTGTACTACATCGCCGTTTCTACCTTGGGCGGCACGGTGACCGACTTCACCAACGACCAGCTCTTCGGTACCGACGGTTGGTACGTGCTCGGTCAGGGCCGCGACGCCTACGACGCGGCCGTCGAGGCTGCGGGCGACAATGCCGACTCGGTCGACCCGGCACAGTACGGCCCCTATGTTCCTGGTATTACCACCATGGTCCACGACGCCCTTGTGGCGGGCGGCACCGAGGACGGTGGCCTGGTCGATTCGCTGGTCTGCGACGGCATCGTCGGCGGCCTGGGCGCCATCTTCGGCTTTGTCCCGCAGATGTTCCTGCTGTTCGTCATGCTGTCCTTCCTGGAGGACTGCGGCTATATGGCCCGCGTCGCCTTCATCATGGACCGCGTGTTCCGTCGCTTTGGCCTGTCCGGTAAGTCGTTCATCCCCATGCTCGTATCCTCGGGCTGCGGCGTCCCCGGCGTCATGGCCACCAAGACCATCGAGAACGAGAAGGACCGCCGCATGACGGTCATGACCACCACGTTTATTCCCTGTGGCGCTAAGCTGCCGATCATCGCCCTGCTCATGGGTTCCATCATCGGCGATTCTTCCACCACCGCCGCGTGGATCAGCCCGCTCTTCTACTTCCTGGGCGTCTTTGCCGTCATCGCTTCGGGCCTCATGCTCAAGAAGACCAAGCTCTTCGCCGGCCGCCCGACGCCGTTCGTTATGGAGCTTCCCGCCTACCACTTCCCGGCGATCCGCTCTTGGGCGCTGCACGTGTGGGAGCGCTGCTGGGCCTTTATCAAGAAGGCCGGCACGGTCATCTTCGCGTCCACCGTCGTTGTTTGGTTCCTGTCCAACTTTGGTAGCTACAACGGCACGTTTGGCTTCCTGCCTGCTATGGAGGGCATCCCCGAGGAGTTCATGGACTACTCCGTGCTTGCCATGCTGGGCAACCTGGTCGCCTGGATCTTCGCCCCGCTCGGCTTTAGCACCTGGCAGGCAACTGCGCTGACCGTCTCGGGCCTTGTCGCTAAGGAGAACGTCGTCGCCACCGCCGGTTCGCTGCTGTCCGTCGCCGACGCCGGCGAGACCGACCCGAGCCTGTGGACCGCGTTCGCCGGCATGTTCCCGACTATGGGCGCTTGCGTTGCCTTTGGTGCGTTCAACCTGCTGTGCGCTCCGTGCTTTGCCGCCATGGGCACTATCCGCAACCAGATGGATTCCGGCAAGTGGACCGCCATCGCGATCGGTTACGAGTGCGCCTTTGCTTGGGTCATTGGTCTGTTCATCAACCAGTTCTACAACCTGTTCGTTCTTGGACAGTTTGGTATCTGGACGGTTGTGGCCATCGTGCTGCTGGTTGCGATGCTCTTCCAGATCTTCCGTCCCATGCCTAAACATGCTTGGACCGACGAGGACGAGACCAACACTGCTTCCGCCGCAGTTTCCGCTTAAGTCCGAATAAGGATTAGCCCCTTTCCATGAGCCCGGGTGTCCCAGCGACACTCGGGCTTTTTGGTGCAATGGGGGACAGATTGCTTTGCTCCAGAAGTAAGATGTGGCGTTTCCGCAGATAAAACCGACCAAAACAAACCTGTCCCTTTTTGGCAGGTGGAAGATGGGGTAAAGTAAGTGGTGGTTAACTAGAGGAGGCTTACTATGGCACCTATCGATATTGTTGTGTTGGCTGTTATCGGCATTGCGTTTGTCGCCGTGTGCGTGCGTATCTACCGAAAGGGCACCTGCGCCGACTGCGCCCAGGGTGGCGTTTGTACGGGGCATTGCTCCAACAAAAAGACCTGCGCCGCACTTAAGGGCGTAGACAAAATCGCCGAAGACTTGGGCCGCGGTATCAAATAAAGGTCCAGGCACCCAAGCGCCTCGCGAGCATCCGTTCGCGGGGCGCTTTGCACATTTGGGGGAGAGTGTGGCGAGTTGAAGAGTATTTTTGGGTATCGCTAACTATGTGGTCAACGGCCCGCTCACCGTGGTCCATGCCGTAGCGAGCGCCAATCTCGCCGTCGAAGGCATGACCAACTACCTGGGCCTCTAACTCCATCCCGCCCATCAGTTGCGGTGAAATACAGACTGTTTTGGCCGTCAAAGGCCTTATCTACTCCGTATTCCACCGCAACTTTTTTGTGGGGTGGGCTAGAGACGCTGCATGCGGTACCCGACACCCATGTGCGTCTGAATCATCTTGGGGTGAGAGGGGTCTGCCTCGATCTTCTTGCGCAGGGTGCGCATGAACACGCGCAGGCTCGCCAGATCGCTGTCCCAGCTCGTGCCCCATATCTCGCGGGTGATGAAGGTGTGGGTGAGCACCTTGTCGACGTTTTTCGCCAGAAGGACGAGCAATTTGTACTCGGTTGGGGTGAGCGAGAGCTCGCGTCCGTCTTTCGTCGCGTATCCCGCGGCGTAGTCGATATGCAGCGGACCGTTGTCGAACGTGCTCGCTTCTGTCGATTCGCTTGACGCCATCGAGGAGCGCCTCAAATTCGCACGGACGCGCGCGAGCAACTCATCCACAGAAAAGGGCTTGGTGAGGTAGTCGTCTGCCCCTGCGTCAAGTGCTGCAATCTTGTCGGAATCTTCGGTGCGCGCCGAAATGACGATAATGGGGACTGCCGACCAGCTTCGGATCTTCGTGATGACCTCGATACCGTCAATGTCGGGAAGGCCGAGGTCGAGCATGATGAGGCTGGGGCCGTGCGACACCGCATCCATGATGGCGGCCTGGCCGTTGCAAACCTTGCTCACGACATAGCCGTGGAGGTCAAGCGCGGTCGAAACGAGGTTTTGAACGGTCAGGTCATCTTCGACCAGGAGGATGCGTGGCTTAGCGGCATTATTCATGAATCTCGATCTCCTCGGCGGGCAGGGTAAAACGGAAGACGGCCCCATGGGGGTGGTTGTCGCGAGCTTCGATGACGCCGCCATGCGCCTCCACGATGGAGCGGCAGAGCGACAGCCCAAGGCCGATGCTTCGACGCGAATCCACGGGCCGCGTATTGCGTGAGGTGAAGAAGCGCTCAAAGATATGAGGCTTGTCGCAGTCTGCCACACCCGGCCCATCGTCTGCGACGTCCACCACGACGAACGCACCCTCGCGACGTGCGCTGATGGTGACAGTCGAGTCCTCGGGCGTGTATTTGAAGGCGTTCATGATGAGATTCGTAAGCACCTGCATGATGAGATGGACGTCGATGCGTACCAGCAGGATGTCGTCAGTGTGCTCGATGGTGACGGTACGTCCATGCGATGCTTGGGCGACATGGCTGAGGGCGGCCTCGATGACCTCGTCGATGAGCTCGGATGTGAAGTTGAGGCAAATGGTGCCATCCTCGACGCGTGTGATGGCGAGGAGGTTCTCCACGGTATCGATAAGCCAGAGGGAGTCGTCGTAGATGGCATCGGCAAGATCGCAGCGTTGTTCGAGGCTGAGCTTCTCGTCGCTCTTCCGAAGGATTGCCGCAGATCCGGATATAGCCGTGAGTGGTGTCCTCAAATCGTGGCCGATGGAGCGCAAAAGGTTGGCGCGCAGCTGCTCGTTTTTCGCCAAGACCGCAGCCTCTTCGCGCTCTTGCGCCGCCCGGTCGCTTTCGAGCGCCAAGGCGCATTCGCCTACGATAGATAGGACGATCGAATGCTCGAAGGCTTCGATCTCGCGCCCCTCCAGGTCGATGCCGATGACACCGAATACCTTGTCGCCGGTGCGAACCGCGAGGTAGAGGCAGCGCGCCTCGGGCAGGGTCCGCGTGCTTGCGCCCGCGCGTTTGTTGTTGGTGTAGGTCCAGGTTGCAACAGCGCGCTCGTAGTCGGTGAGCAGCGACGCGGATCGGTTTTCGGTGCCAGCGGACTCATAGAGCGTCTTGCCGAGCGTGCCGTGTTCGGCGGTGTAGAAGACCACGTCGAGTTTTAGCAGTTTGATGAGTTGGTTCATGGCGACGCGGGCACACTCCTCCGCGCTATGGGCTTGCTGCAAGAGCTGGTTCGTTTCGAGGAGTACGCGCGTTTTGAATGCGTTCTCGGCGGAGGTACGGGCGTTGTCGGCGATGCGCGCAGTTAACTCGCCGGCGACCATAGCGGTAGCGAACATGATGCCGAACGTGACCAGATAGCTTCGGTCGTAGCTGGCGAGCGAAAACAGAGGCGTTACGAAGCAGAAGTTGTAAAGCACTACAGAGAGCACGCTCGATACGATCGTGCAGATACGCCCCGTCGTGGTGACGGCGGTCAGCAGGGCCGTGAGGATATAGAGGGATATGATGCTGGAATCGGCAAATCCCAGATGGCGGAAAGCCGTGCCGATCGCTGTGGCGACAAGAGAGAGGGCCAGCGTGCGAAGCACGTTTCGGCTGCTGGGCGGCTGCAGGGCGAGCGCATGGCGGCGTCCTTTGGGTCGGGAGGGCGGAGTCGACTGGTCTGGAATGATGTAAATGTCGAGGTTCGGGGCGAATGTTATGAGCTGTTCTACGAGAGATTTGCGGCCAAAGAGGGCCTGACGGACGCTGCTGTGCTCGCCCGTGCGCCCCATGACGATCTTCGAAATACCCGACAGGCGTGCGAACTCGGAGATCTGAAACGCGACGTCGTCGCCATAGACGGTTTCCATATGTGCTCCGAGCTGCTCGGCTAGGGCGATATTGTCTGCAAGCTTGGCGCGCTCATCATCGCTCATGGCTTGCGTGCGCGGGCTCTCTACGAACAGGGCGACGAGCTCGCTGCGAAACGCTTTCGCCATGCGTGCGGCGGCACGGACGATGCGGGGATTGGTCGGCGCCGGGGAGACACAGACTAAGATACGCTCCCTGGTGTAGTAGTCACGGTTTCCCAGCACGCGTGCGGCGTCTGTGAGGTGGCCGGTGCGATCGGCGCAGCGGCGCAGCGCGATTTCTCGGAGTGCGGTGAGGTTCTCGACGGTAAAAAAATGCTGTTGCGCTCGCTCGGCTTGTGCGGGACGGTAGACGAGGCCGGCGCGAAGGCGCTCAAGTAGGTCTTCGGGCTCTATGTCAACGAGCTCGACCTGGTCGGCATCATCGAAGATGCGGTCGGGGATTCGTTCGCTCACGACAACGCCGGTGATGGATGCAACCATGTCGTTTAGGCTCTCGATATGCTGAACGTTCACAGTCGTATAGACGTCGATGCCTGCATGTAGAAGTTCCTCGACGTCTTGATAACGTTTGTCGTGGCGAGACCCCGGCGCATTCGTATGGGCGAGCTCGTCGACAAGGATGAGCTGAGGGGCGCGTTCGATAGCCGCATCTAGATCGAACTCGCTGAGCGCAATGCCGTTGTGCTCAGCGAGTTTACAGGGCACGTTCTCAAGCCCTTGTGCAAGATGGGCAGTTGCCGGACGTTCGTGCGGCTCGATGTATCCCGCGACGACGTCGACACCTCGCCGCTTGGCGGCGTGGGCGGCTTGAAGCATCGCATAGGTTTTGCCTGCACCAGCAGCGTAGCCAAAGAAAATCTTGAGGTGTCCCCGGCTGGTTCGAGCGTCATCGGCGGCCTCGTCTTTCTCAATTGCCTTGAGGATGAGGTCTGGATTGACGCGAGTGTCCGATGCGTCGCGCTGCATAGCGTAGCCTTTCTGAAACGTTGCCCATGCGTGCATACGCGGTGAGGACGCCACTGTATGCTCGCGAGGTCGAGTATAGGCGCACTGCAGCCGCAATAGTGCTTTCTACCTGCATCTTTACGGCATCTTAAGGTCGTGAGCCCCGGCCCTCACGCCTCTTTAATCTCTAGAAGCGTTTACTGTCCCCAGGCGCTTGCGAGAGCAGGCGTCCGAGACATCGGACCGCGCGTGAAAGGGGCGGTAAATGAACATCCTCATTCCCATCATCGGAGTCGTCTGCATTGGACTCCTTATCTATTACATCTACATTCTGATGAGGAGTGATTCGTAAACTATGGACGCTGCGATTCAGTACATCTTGTACTTTGCCGTGCTCGTCGTCCTGGCCGTTCCGCTCGGTCGGTTCATGGCCCATATCATGGATGGTGAGCATACGTTCCTGTCGCCTGTGATTGCTCCTGTGGAGCGTGGCGTCTATCGTCTGCTTCGCATCGACGCGGCAGAGCAGATGGGGTGTAGGCGCTACCTGGCGAGCGTGCTGGTCTTTTCGGGGATCGGCCTCGTGGTCCTTGTGGCACTTCAAGCGCTTCAGTCCTTCTTGCCAGGCAATCCCCAGCACCTGCCGGGTGTGCCATGGGACCTGTCGTTCAATACGGCTGCTTCCTTCATAACCAACACCAACTGGCAGTCCTACTCCGACGAGACCACCCTGTCCTACCTTGTGCAGTTCATGGGTCTCACCGTGCAGAACTTCGTTTCCGCTGGCACCGGTATCGCGGTCATGTTCGCGCTGATTCGTGGCTTCCGTCAGGTCAAGGAGCAGAGCTTGGGTTCCTTCTGGGTCGACCTCACCCGCACCGTCCTGTATGTGCTCATCCCGCTGAACCTCGTGTTCGGCATCTGCCTGGCTGCCGGTGGCGTCATCTCCAACTTCCAGCCGGCTCAGAAGGCTGAGCTCGTAGAGCCCGTCGCCGTCCAGCCTAATGCAGACGGCGGCTGGAGCGTCCTCGACGGCGCCCAGATCGAGGGCGACACGGTCAAGGTCGACGGCAAGGTTGTCGAGGGCGCGCGCGTGGTCACCGAGCAGTTCCTGCCCCAGGGTCCTGCGGCTCCTCAGGTCGCCATCAAGCAGTCCGGAACCAACGGCGGCGGCTTCTTCGGCGTGAACTCCGCCCATCCGTATGAGAACCCCAGTGCCTTCACCAACATCATCGAGATGACCAGCCTGCTGCTGATCCCGGCTGCCTGCTGCTTCACCTTCGGTATCGGCGTCAAGAACACCAAGCAGGGCAAGGCCATCTTTGCCGCCATGTTCATCCTGCTGGTGATCTTCACCGGCATCATCGCCGTCAACGAGCATGCGGGCACCCCGCAGCTGGCCGATGGCGGAGCGGTCAATATCGAGATGACCGACGGCCAAGCCGGCGGCAACATGGAGGGCAAGGAGAGCCGCTTCGGTATCGTCACCTCCTCCACGTGGTCGGCTTACACCACCGCCGCTTCCAACGGCTCGGTTAACTCCATGCACGACTCCTACACCCCGCTGGGCGGTTTTGTCCAGATGCTCCAGATGGCTCTGGGCGAGGTTGTCTTCGGCGGCGTGGGCTGCGGCCTGTACGGCATGATCGGCTTCGCCATCCTCACAGTGTTCATCGCCGGCCTTATGGTCGGCCGCACGCCCGAGTTCCTGGGCAAGAAGATCGAGCCGGGCGAGATGCGCTGGGCAGTTGTCCTGTGCCTGGCAACTCCGTTTGCCATTCTGGTGTGCTCGGCCATCGCCTGCATGGTGCCCGGTCTTGCCGACCAGCTCAACAATGGTGGCGCGCACGGCTTCTCCGAGGTGCTGTATGCCTTCACCTCATGCGGCGGCAACAACGGCTCGGCGTTTGCAGGTATGAACTGCAACATTCCCTGGATCAACGTCATGCTCGGCCTCGAGATGCTGTTCGCCCGCTTCATGCCCATCATCGGTACGCTGGCTATCGCCGGCTCGCTGGCCAAGAAGGGTAAGGTCGCCGAGAGCGCCGGTACCCTGTCTACCACCAACGGCATGTTCGTATTCCTGCTCGTGTTCATCGTTCTGCTGATCGGTGCCCTGAGCTTCTTCCCGGCCCTGGCGCTTGGCCCCGTTGCCGAGTTCTTCCAGATGATTGCGTAAAGGAGGGCGCAGATTTATGACTATGCAAAAAGACATGATGGGCCGCGCGGTCCGCGACTCGTTTGCCAAGCTGGACCCTCGCGTCCAGATTCAAAACCCGGTCATGTTCCTGGTGTGGCTTTCAGCCGTCATGACCTCCGTCCTGGTCGTCGCTTCCATCTTCGGTGTGCGGGACGCGGGTGTGCCCACCTACTATGTGGTCGCCATCGCGGTCATCCTGTGGCTCACCGACCTGTTCTCGAACTTCGCCGAGGCGCTTGCCGAGGGCCGCGGTAAGGCTCAGGCTGATTCTCTGCGTGCGGCCAAGAAGGATGTCGAGGCCCATCGCATCGAGTCCGTTGAGGACAAGGAGCACTTCACCGTCGTTCCCGGCACCGAGCTCACGCGCGGCGACCTGGTGATCGTACGCGCCGGCGAGCAGATTCCCGGCGACGGCGACGTCATCGAGGGCGCTGCCTCCGTTGACGAGTCCGCCATCACCGGCGAGTCCGCCCCCGTGGTCCGCGAGGCCGGCGGCGACCGCTCTGCCGTTACCGGCGGTACCACGGTGCTGTCCGACTGGATCATCGTCAAGATCTCCAGTGAGCCCGGCCAGAGCTTCCTGGACAAGATGATCGCGATGGTCGAGGGTGCCGCGCGCAAGAAGACCCCTAACGAGATCGCTCTGGAGATCTTCCTGGTGGCCCTTTCCATCGTCTTTATTCTGGTCACGCTGGCCCTGTATTGTTACTCCTGCTTCTCGGTCGGTCTTAACGACATGGTCAACCCCACGGCCGTGACCACGCTCGTGGCGCTGCTCGTGTGCCTGGCTCCCACTACCATCGGCGCCCTTCTGTCCGCCATCGGCATCGCCGGCATGAGCCGTCTGAACGAGGCCAACGTGCTGGCCATGTCCGGCCGCGCCATCGAGGCCGCCGGCGACGTCGACATCCTCATGCTCGACAAGACCGGCACCATCACCCTGGGTAACCGCCAAGCCGCCGAGTTCATCCCGGTCGACGGCGTCGATCCCGCGGAGCTGGCCGATGCCGCCCAGCTTTCCTCGCTGGCCGACGAGACCCCCGAGGGCCGTTCCATCGTCGTGCTCGCCAAGGAGCAGTTCGGTCTGCGCGGCCGCACGCTCGAGGATAAGGGCATGGAGTTCATCCCGTTCACCGCGGCAACGCGTATGTCCGGCGTGAACTACGAGGGCAATGAGATCCGCAAGGGCGCTGCCGATTCCGTGCGCACCTATCTGGAGGCAGCCGGCGGCGTGTTCTCCCAGGAGTGCGAAGAGGCCGTCGAACGCATCGCCAAGGCCGGCGGCACCCCGCTGGTCGTGACCAAGAACTGCCGCGTGCTGGGCGTTGTGTACCTCAAGGACATCATCAAGTCCGGCGTTAAGGAGAAGTTCGCCGACCTGCGCAAGATGGGCATCAAGACCATCATGGTGACGGGCGACAATCCGCTCACCGCCGCGGCAATCGCCGCCGAGGCCGGCGTTGACGACTTCCTGGCCGAGGCCACCCCTGAAGGCAAACTCGAGAAGATCCGCGAGTTCCAGCGTGAGGGTCACCTGGTCGCCATGACCGGCGACGGCACCAACGACGCGCCCGCTCTGGCCCAGGCCGACGTCGCCGTGGCCATGAACACGGGCACCCAGGCTGCCAAGGAGGCCGGCAACATGGTCGACCTCGACTCCAGCCCCACCAAGCTCATCGAGGTCGTGCGTATTGGCAAGCAGCTGCTCATGACCCGCGGCTCGCTCACGACCTTCTCGGTGGCCAACGACGTGGCGAAGTACTTCGCTATCATCCCGGCCCTGTTCTCGCCGATCTATTCGGGACTGGGCGCCCTCAACATCCTGAGCCTCACCAACCCGTTGACGGCCGTGCTGTCCGCCATCATCTACAACGCGCTGGTCATCGTCGCGCTAATTCCGGCGGCTCTCAAGGGCGTCAAGTACCGCGAGGTTCCATCCGGCCAGCTGTTGACCCATAACCTGCTGGTGTGGGGTCTGGGCGGCATCGTGGCGCCGTTCGTATTCATCAAGATTATCGACATGCTGCTGGCCTTGTTCGGCATTGGCATGATGTAGACGGAGGTTTGTATGTTCAAAGGTATCGCATCGCGCGCACTTGGCGTGTTCGCGCTGTTTACCATCGTCTGCGGCCTGGGATACACGCTCGTGGTGACCGGCGTCGTGCAGCTTGCGTTTCCGTACCAGGCGAACGGATCGCTTATTACGGTCGACGGCAAGGTTGTGGGTTCCGAGCTCATCGGCCAGAACTTCGATGACGAAGCCCACATGTGGGGTCGTATCCAGAACGTGTCAATTGTCGAAGGCGAAGACGGCGAGCTCATGGCGTATGGTGCCCCGTCCAACCTGTCCCCGGCGAGTGAGAAGTATCGGCAGCTTGTGGATGCGCGCGTGAAGAAGATTCGCGCCGCCAACTCCGATGCCGATATGGACGCTGTGCCCGTCGACCTGGTGACGTGTTCGGGGTCCGGCCTCGACCCGGAGATCTCTCCGGATGCCGCCGAGTACCAGGTCCCGCGCCTTGCCAAGGCCACGGGCAAGAGCGAAGACGAGGTGCGCGAGATCATCGCCCAGTGCACCAAGGGCCGTTTCCTCGGCGTGTTCGGCGAGCCCACGGTTAACGTGCTCAAGGTGAACCTTATGCTGGACGGCGCGCTGTAAGTGAGGGAGTGGCGGATGAGGGCATGACTGACTATCTGAGCCCTCAATTCCACCCCGCCCATCGGTTGCGGTGAAATACGGACTGTTTTGGCTGTCAAAAGTCTCATCTACTCCGTATTCCACCGCAACTTTTTTGTGAGGGTCGGGATTGAAGGTGGGGAGTGCGAGCGAGTGCGAATGCGGCGGATACTGATACGATAAGTACGTTAGTAACTGCCGCCGAGCGGCTCAAACGAAAGGAAGCCTGCATGGAGTCTTCTGCCTATCCAATGCTCTTTAGCCCGATCAAGGTCGGTACGACCGAGGTCAAGAACCGCGTCTTTATGCCGCCAGTGTCAACCAACCTGGCCGATCATGGCTATGTGACCGACGACTTGGTCGATCATTACCGCGCCCGCGCCAAGGGCGGCGTGGGCCTCATCATCACCGAGGTCGTGACGGTCGAGCCCACCTATACCTATCTGCCGGGTGACATGTGCTGCTACGACGACACGTTTATCCCCGGCTGGGAAAAGCTCGCCGCGGCCGTCCACGAGTACGGCTGCAAGATCATGCCGCAGCTCTTCCACCCCGCCTACATGGCCTTTAACATTCCAGGCACGCCGCGCCTGATCGCCCCGTCCTTTGTGGGCCCGTCCTATGCCCGCGAGGCACCGCGTCCCATCACGGTTGACGAGATCCACGAGCTCACGCATCAGTTCGGCGACGCTGCCGTGCGTATGCAGAAGGCCGGCGTCGATGGCGTCGAGGTCCATGCGGCGCACGCCCACGGTATGCTCGGCGGCTTTTTGACTCCGCTCTACAACAAGCGTACCGACGAGTACGGCGGCTCGCTCGACGCCCGCATGCGCTTCCTGCTCGAGGTCATCGCCGAGATTCGCGAGCGCTGCGGCAAGGACTTCATTATCGACGTCCGTATCTCGGGCGACGAGTACACCGATGGCGGCCTGACCCTCAACGACATGATCTACGTCTCGCGTCGCCTGGAGAAGGCCGGCGTCGACATGATTCATGTGTCGGGCGGCACCACCATCAAGCGTGGCTCCGCAATTCCCGCCGCCGGTACGCAGCAGGCCTCGCATGCCGCCTGCTCGCGCGAGATTAAGAAGCACGTCAACATTCCCGTTGCCACGGTCGGCCGCATCAACGAGGCCTGGATCGCCGAGGAGCTGATCGAGGACGGCGCCGCCGACATCTGCATGATGGGCCGCGCCAATCTGTGCGATGCCGAGTTCTGCAATAAGGCGGCTGCCGGCAACGCCGACGAGATCCGTCCCTGCATCGGCTGCCTGCGCTGCCTGAACGGCATCATGTTTGGCAAGCGCATCTCCTGCACCGTCAACCCGGACGTCGAGCGCGACGAGGCCGGCTACGAGCCTGCCGCCGAGGCCAAGAACGTGCTCGTCGTGGGCGCCGGTCCCGCTGGCATGGAGGCGGCCTACATTGCCGCCAAGCGCGGCCATAACGTGGTGCTCGTGGATAAGCAGGACGAACCGGGCGGCGAGATGCGCATCGCGGCCGTTCCGCCGGCAAAGCAGGAGCTCACTCGTGTGATCAAGTACCAGTACCGTCGCCTGGCCGAGGCCGGCGTCACGTGCGTATTTGGCACTGAGCTTACTGCCGAGGACATTCAGCGTGACTACGCCGGCTACGAGGTCGTCCTAGCTTATGGCGCCGAGCCCATCGCTCCGGCCTTCATGCAGGGCTTTAAGCAGGTTATGACGGCTGACGACCTGTTGGGCGGCAAGGCTTTTCCGGGCAAGAAGATCGTCATCGTGGGCGGCGGCACCGTCGGCTGCGAGACGGCCGATTACCTGGCCCCGTTGGTCAACGACCTGTCGCCGGCCAATCGCGATGTCACCGTCATCGAGATGACCAAGACGCTCGCCGCCAACGAGGGCGGTGCCGGCCGCGCGGTGCTCATCACGCGCATGCTCTCCAAGGGTGTCCACGTGCTGACTGAGGCCAAGGTGACCGAGATTACCGAGGATGCTATCAGCTACGAGAAGGACGGCGAGGTCCACACCATCACCGGTGCCGATACGCTGGTGCTTGCCATGGGCTATCGTCCCAATACCAAGCTGGCAGACGACCTGGCTGCAGCCGGTGTTGCCACCCACGTGCTGGGCGATGCCAACAAGTGCGGTAACATTCGCGACGCCATCGGCGATGGCTACAAGGTTGCCTGTGAGCTCTAGTTAACCCTTTGTTGCGTGGGGGCCAGGTTACTTTGCGCTAAGTTGATGCATGTAAACCTGACCCCATTGCACCATTTGATAAAACGCAAGCGCTCGCTGCCTGCGTTTTATCAAAGAAAGATTATTGTCGAGCCTTAAATGCCTTTTGTTTGTGTGCCTTCCGCAATCATATTGCGGTTGTAGACCAGGTGCAGATACATCGCATCGTGAGCGGCGGTGGGGTTGCGCGTCTCAATGGCGTCGGCCACACCGTGGTGCGTGCGGATGGTCTCCTCGACGAACTTTTTTGCCCGTTACGTCGATAAAGAGGGGAACGGATGCCTTGAGCACACCCATCAGACGGGTAACGGCGAGGTTGCCGCCATCCCAGGGCGGCTTCATGGGGTAGCGCCCGTACGCATCGAATTTTTCCTCTCATAGATGTGCGGCACAAAGAGCCCCGAGTTCATACGAGCTCGGGGCTCTTTTCGTTTGGATTTCAGACGTATTGACAGACGAAAACAGTCTGCGTCCGGTATTGAGCCATACGAAAGCGAAATTATGCGTCTTAATTCCGTACGCAAATCAAGACGAAAACAGTTTGCGTCTTATATAAATCAGTACGCAAACGGTTTTCGTCTTATAATACGGTTATGAATGGTACGAAACGAGGGGGTTGTGCATATGGTTGTTAGAGAGAGCCCTACAGTCGAATACAAGGAAAGCGTTACGCCGACGTTTCTTAAAACGGTGAGCGCCTATGCAAACTATGGGACGGGCAAGATTGAGTTTGGCGTTGATGACGAGGGCGTGGTTGTCGGCCTTGCAGATCCGGTCGCAGAGTGTCTCCGCATCGAGAACATGATTAATGACAGCTTGGACCCCGCTCCCCGTTACACGCTCGAGCCCGATGAGAAACACGGGACCGTAATCCTTACGGTTTATGAGGGACAGGACAAACCCTATCGAAGCAAGGGAAAGGCCTACAGGCGAAACGATTCGGCAACGGTGGAGGTCGACCGGTTTGAGTATGGCAGGCTGACGCTCGAAGGCAGCAACGTAACGTTCGACGCGCTCACGTCGGCTCGCCAGGACTTGAGCTTTCATACGCTCGAGCATAAGTGTGTTGAACACCTCGGCATTTCCGAGCTAACGTCGGATATCTTGCGTACGCTCCGCTTGCTCGGCAAGGATGGCTATACCAATGCCGCGGCGATTTTAGCGGATAAGAATGATTTTCCAGGCATCGACTGCGTCCGTTTTGGCGATACCGAGGATGTGATCTTGGATCGCGAGGCGGCGACAAATGTATCCGCAATTGAGCAGGCGGACAGGGCGGTGGCTATGTTTGCACGCTACTACCGTTATGAGCGTATCGAAGGGATGGAGCGCGTCCAAACCGATCGAATTCCTCTTGAGGCATTCCGCGAAGCTGTTGCAAACGCTTTAGTGCATCGGACGTGGGACGTTCGAGCGAACGTTCAAATTGCCCTGTACGATGATCGCGTCGTTGTGACCTCCCCCGGATCGCTGCCCGCCGGTTTGACGACGGAACAATACCTGTATGGGCAGATATCCGTGCTCAGAAACCCCATCGTTGCAGAGGCCTTCTTAAAGCTGGATTACATCGAGAAATTTGGTACGGGAATTGCGCGCATTAGACGTGCCTATCGCGATTCGATCAATCAACCAATTTTTGATGTTCGCGGCGGCATGGTGGCCGTCACATTGCCCGTTACCGATGCCTTTGAAGGGTCCGAGGAAGAGGTCCAGGTTCTCAAGGCCTTGTCGGGCGGGCGAATTATGTCGCGAAGCGAGATTGAAAAACAGACGGGGCTGAGCCGCATGCGGACGTTGGCGGCACTCGAATCTCTGCTTGAACGGAATGCAATCGTAAGGCAGGGAACCGGGCGGGCCACGAAATACAAGCGCTCATAGTCCAAAAGAGCCCCGTCCCAAAAAGACTGATTGGGAGCTGGGGCGTGTCGATGCGATAGTATTACGTGGTGATATTCGACAAACCGTGAGCTTCATCCGAGGGCTTTATGGAACAGCATCAGCATTATCAGAGCCTGCAAGATCAGGCATACAACGCATTGCGCTCCAAGATCATCTATGCCGAGCTCAAGCCCGGCACGCGCCTTTCGGCGATTGGTCTGGAAAAGGAGACGGGAATCGGGCGCACGCCCATTCGCGAGTCCTTTGTGCGTCTGCGTGAACAGGAGCTGGTGGAAACGCGTCCCAAAAGCGGCACCTATGTCTCAAAAATCAGCATGGAGCGCGCCGAGAACGCCTGTTTCTTGCGCGAGAAACTCGAGAGAAGCGTGCTCATTAAATGCTGCTCTGCCGTCACGCCCGAGCAAAAGCAGCGGCTCGAGCGGATTCTTGCCGAGTCCGAGTCGCTCGACCATAGCGAAACGCGTCGCTTTTTCGATCTGGACAACCTGTTCCATGAGACGTGTTTTGAGATTGCCGGCCGCCACATGTTGTGGGATTGGATGAAGAGCGTCAACACACATTTTGAGCGATACAACTGGTTGCGTATGGTGTCGCAGGATCTGGATTGGGAGCCGATTCGTCGGCAGCATCGCCGAATTCTCGAGGCCATTAAGAAGGGCGATACCGACGCGGCGAGCTACCTGGCAGAGACGCACCTGCATCTGATGCCCGAGGAACAGGGCCCGGTTATCGCCTTGCATCCCGACTACTTTGAGCTGTCGAAAGACTCGTCAATCTAGCCCATCGCCGCATCTGCTCGAGACACAAAAACGATGCTGCTCACCTACAGCGTTTTGCAACCGAGATTTTTAAAAAATGCCTAAAATGGCTCAGATTGCTGACAATTGGGAAACGGGGTGCGCTATGGCGCAGATGAGGATTAAGGACATTGCCGCCGAGGCGGGCGTGAGCCCGGCCACGGTCTCGCGCTATCTCAATAACCGCCCCGGGCAGATGACCGAGGAGACCCGCGCCCGCATCGCGGCGGTTATCGAGCGCACCGGCTATCGCCCACGTGCCGCCGCACGCAATCTGCGCAGCTCGCGCGCCAACCTCATCGGCGTAATCTTGGCCGACATCGCCAACCCGTTCTCCAGCGCCATGCTCGAAGGGCTTTCCGCCAGCGCCGCCGCGCGCGGCTGCTCGCTCATGACGGCCATTAGCGGCAACGACCCCGCCAAGGAAGCGGAGTCGCTCACCAGACTTATCGATGCCGGCGTGGACGGCCTGGTCGTCAACACCTGCGGAGGCAATGACGAGGCGATCGCCGCGGCAGCGGGACGCCTACCCGTTGTGCTGCTCGACCGCGATGTTGCCGATGGCGGCATCGATCTGGTGACATCTAACAACCGTGAGCTGGTCGCCGGCCTGGTGGACGCCTTGGCCGCTGCGGGCAGCGAGCGCCTGTGCCTGCTCACCGAGGCAAGCGACGACAGCCCCGTGCGTCGTGAGCGCGCCGAGGCCTTTGCCGACGAGCTCTCGCGTCGCGGTCTGGCAGGCGAGGTCGTTACCCTGGCCGATGGTGGCGCCACGGGCGTCGGCCGCCTGGACGAGGCCATCCGCGAGTACGCGGGTAAAAAGCTCGGCCTTATCGCCGTCAACGGCTTGGTCTTTCTGCGTCTGACCGAGGCGCTGGCGCAGCTGGGTCCCTCGCTGCCGGCGGGTCTCAGGGTCGCGACGTTTGACGATTACCCCTGGAACCACGTGCTCTTTGGCGGTGTGACCACGGCCGCGCAGGACACCCTCACCATTGCCGAGCGCGTGGTCGAGCGCCTGTCCGAGCGCATCGACATCGTTACCACTACGGTGGGCGACGCCGCAAAGCTCGCTCCCAAACGCATCGAGATCCCCGGCCACATCGAACACCGCGCTTCGACCTCGCGCTAGCCGCTCGTTCGCAACTGCCTGTTCGCGCACGTTTTTTGAGCGCTTGATACGCTTTAACCCTGCGGAAACATTTTTCTGCGATAGTATCTGCGATATAGACCAGTCGAAACCCGCCCGAAAGAAAGGGGAGCGACATGAACCAGCAGAACATCGATTACGTACTCCGCTCCGTAGAGCAGCGTGATATCCGCTTTGTGCGTCTGTGGTTTGTCGACATTCTCGGCCGCCTCAAGAACTTTGCCATTAGCCCCGAGGACCTCGAGGTCGCTTTTGAGGAGGGTATTGGCTTTGACGGCTCCGCCATCGAGGGCTTTGCCACGCCCGAGGAAGCCGACATGCTGGCGTTCCCCGATGCTTCGACCTTCCAGATTTTGCCGTGGCGCCCGAGCCACAACGGCGTCGCGCGCGTGTTCTGCGACGTGTGTACTCCCGATCGCAAACCGTTCGCCGGCGACCCGCGCGATGCCCTGCGCCGCATGTTCCGCAAGGCCGAGAAGGCTGGCTATCTGCTCAACGTGGGCGCCGAGCTGGAGTACTATTACTTCCCCGACGAGCACACGCCCGAGCCGCTCGACAACGTGGGCTACTTCGATCTTTCGGTAAGCGATGCCGCTCGCGACCTGCGCCGCAACACGGTCCTCACGCTCGAGAAGATGTCCGTGCCCGTGGAGTACACCTTCCACGCCGCCGGTCGCTCGCAGCACGGCATGAGCCTGCGCCACGCCGAGGCCCTGAGCATGTCCGACGCCATCACCACGGCTAAACTCATCATTAAGCAGCAGGCCTACGAGAGCGGTTGCCACGCCTCCTTTATGCCCAAGCCGTTGGCAGGCGAGGACGGCAGTGCTATGTTCCTGTGCCAGTCGCTATTCGACCACGACGGCAACAACGTCTTTTGGGGCGAGGACGACGAGAAGTACCATCTCTCCGATATCGCCAAGCACTACATGGCCGGCATCCTGGCGCACGCGCGCGAGATCAGCGCCATCACCAACCCCACGGTCAACTCGTACAAGCGCATCACCACGGGTGGCGACTCCGTGCCGCAGTACGCCACGTGGGGCCTGCGCAACCGCGCGAGTATGGTCCGCATCCCGGTCTACAAGCCCGGCAAGCCGCTGTCCACGCGCATCGAGCTGCGCAGTCCCGACCCCATGGCCAACCCGTACCTGGTCAACGCCGTTACGCTGGCGGCTGGTCTGGATGGCATCGAGCGCAAGCTGGAGCTCCCACCCGAGGCCACGGCAGAGACGCTCAAGCTTACCGACCGTCAGATGGTCGAGGCCGGCTACACGCCGCTGCCGCGCTCGCTCAAAGAGGCGCTCGACGTGTTTGAGGACTCGCAGTTTATGAAGGATGCCCTCGGCGAGCACATCCACAGCTTCTTCCTCAAAAAGAAGCGCGATGAGTGGCATAAGTTTGAGTCTACGATCACCGAGTGGGAGATCAAGCACTACCTGGCGAACTCCTAATCGCGCTGGCTTGTTTCAGTACGATTGAGCTCATTTCTTTGGAGGCCGATATGTCCGATAAGAGTGCCCTGTTCATGGCGCGCACGACGCGCTTCCACGAGTTTGCCCGCAGCTTGACGACCACCCTGGGTGTCGAGGTGAGCCTGGCAACCCCCGATTCGCCGACTGCGGCGCACGACTTTGACCTGCTGATCCTCGACTCCGACGGCATCCGCAGCGACCGCATCGATCAGATTGCCAAGTGGCTTGACGATCGCGGCGGTGTCCCCATGTTGGTGATCGTTGACGACGAGGCGCTCGGTACCCTGCGCCTGCCCAATCACGCGCATGCCGACTTTGTGTGCCCCACGGCGACGCCCAACGAGCTCAAGGCTCGCGCGCAGCGCCTGATGGGCGAGGAGGAGACCGTCACCGCCGACGATGTGCTCAACATCGATAACCTCGAGATTAATCTGGCTACCTACCAGGTGACACTCGATAGCGAGCCCATCGACCTGACGCTGATGGAGTACTCGCTGCTGAGCTTTTTGGCGACGCACCCCAACCGCGCCTACAGCCGCGAAGTGCTGCTGCACCGCGTGTGGGGCTTTGAGTACTGCGGCGGCACACGCACCGTCGACGTGCACATTCGACGCATCCGCTCCAAGGTGGGCCCGCAGATCGCGGCACACATCACCACCGTCCGCGGCGTGGGCTATCTGTTTAAGGACTAGATTTCCGCCACAAAGGGAACAGGCGCCTTTGTGGTGGTTTTACCGCAGGTGCGGGTTCCTTTCGAGTTTGCAGCAGAACTTAAGCCTTCCTAAAAGATTGCGTTCTCGTACACGTACGCCCGCATATTGGGGTACAACTCAACGTGAACAATGATGGCCCGCCACATGTTTGGCGGGCCTTTGGTTATTTGACGAAAGGATCGCAGCTATGAGCGAGTACGATTCCCAGCGTCCCCAGGATGCGGGCAACGCCGGCGAGACCCAACAGCAGCCGCGTGTGCAGGTGGAGTCGACGCCTGCCGATGGCAACAACATTCCTTACGTGCAGGCCTACGACACGCAGACCGGAAAGCCGCTGGGCAGCCAGCAGGTTGTAAGCAAGCACACGGTGGTCAAGACTAAGACCAAAAAGCTGCCGATCTTTATTACGGCACTCGCCGGCTGTGCCTGCGGAGCCCTGCTGGTCATTGCACTCATTATGAGTGGCACGCTCAACATTGGCGGCGGCAAGAATGCCGTGACGGCGGGTGCTTCGGGTTCATCGACGCAAAAGATTACGATTGATTCCGAGGACACCACGCTGGCCGAGGCCGTTTCTGCCAAGGCCCTGCCCTCCGTGGTTTCCATTACCGCCACTTCGAGCGGCGGCCAGAATGGCTCGCTTTCGCAGTCTGCCGACGAGTCGGACAACTCGGGCAGCGTCGGTTCGGGCGTGGTGCTCGATACCGAGGGCCACATCCTCACCAACAACCACGTGGTCGATGGCTATGACCAGTACGTGGTGACCATGGACGACGGCACCACCTACGAGGCCGAGTTCGTGGGCAACGATGCCTCGAGCGACCTAGCCGTCATCAAGCTCAAGGACGCCGACGCCTCCAAGCTCACGCCGATCGAGATTGGTGACTCCTCCAAGCTCAACGTGGGCGAGTGGGTCATGGCGATCGGTTCGCCGTTTGGCAACGAGCAGTCTGTCTCCACCGGTATCGTCTCGGCGCTCTACCGCTCCACGGCCATGAGCTCTACCAACGGTAACACCATCTATGCCAACATGATCCAGACCGATGCCGCCATCAACCCGGGCAACTCCGGCGGCGCGCTCGTTAACGACAATGGCGAGCTTGTGGGCATTAATTCGCTCATCGAGAGCTATTCGGGCTCCAGCTCGGGCGTGGGCTTTGCCATTCCGGTCAACTATGCCAAGAACATTGCCGACCAGATCATCGACGGCAAGACGCCGGTGCATCCGTACCTGGGCGCCACGCTTTCGAGCGTCAATGCACTTAACGCCCGCACCAACAAGCTGAGCACCGATAGCGGCGCGTATGTGGCGAGCGTCGTCGAGGACGGTCCTGCTGCCAAGGCCGGCATTCAGGAGGGCGATGTCATTACCAAGCTGGGCGACGACGAGATTACGAGCGCCGATGGCCTGATCATCGCACTGCGCAGCCACGAGGTGGGCGAGAAGGTCGAGATCACGCTCATGCGCGGCAAGGAAGAGAAGAAGGTCACGGTCGAGCTGGGTTCCGACGAGGAGTTGCAGAACCAGCAGCAGAACGACAGCGCGACCGATACCGGCAACGGCGGTATTACCGACGAGCAGCTGCGCCAGTATCTGGAGGAGCTGCTTGGCCAGCAGGGCCAGGGCTACGGCCAGGGTTACTAACGAGTCATATCGCACATACCGAAGCCAGGGGGCTGTCCCATCAACGTGGGACAGCCCCCCTTCACATTGATCCGTTGGGGACGGAGGAAAACGGATCATTTAGAAATGGCAAGGGCATAGTTTGATCGCGCAATCCACCCCGGTCCGGCCGCTGCCGATTCGGTGCGGTTCGAGACCGCTATTCGGCCTCATTGCGACCGGTGGTACTCTAGTATCCGTTTGAAATCGAGCGAAGGAGTGCCGCTATGGAGCAATCGAGCCTGTTTGGTGACGGCGTGGACATCGATACCGAAACGCCCGCGAGCACGGATACCGCTGCACCGGCCGATGCCCGTGCCCAGGCGTCAGCGCGTGCGGCCGAGCTGCGCCACGAGCTCGATTACCACGCCTACCGCTACTACATGCTCGATGCGCCCGAGATCACGGACGCCGCCTTTGACAAAATGCTCGTTGAGCTGCAGGAAATCGAGGCGACCTACCCCGATCTGGTGACGCCCGACAGCTATACCCAGCGCGTGGGCGGCTACGTGAGCGAGCAATTTATGCCGGTCACGCACATGGCGCGCATGTATTCCATGGACGATGCCATGGACCTGGATGAGCTCGACGCGTGGCTCCGGCGCACCGAGGATGCGCTCGGTGCTGGTAGCGTCACCTATACCTGCGAGCTTAAGATCGACGGTCTGGGCGTGGCACTTACCTACCAAAACGGCACCTTCGTACGTGCGGCCACACGTGGCGACGGCACCACGGGCGAGGATGTGTCGCTCAACGTCCGTACCATCAAGGGCGTGCCCATGCACCTGTCCGAGCCGGCGCTCGCCCACATGGGCGCCGACCGCGAGCGCGCCATCGAGGTACGCGGCGAGGTCTACATGCCCAAGGGCAGCTTTGTTCGTCTGAACGACGAGGCCGATGCCGAGGGCCGCGACCCCTTCGCCAACCCGCGCAACGCCGCCGCCGGCAGCCTGCGTCAAAAGGATCCCAAGGTCACGGCGCGCCGCGATCTGGCCACCTTTATCTACGCAATCGCCGATACCGATCCGCTGCACGTCCACAGCCAGCGTGAGTTTCTGGACTGGCTGCGTGGCGCCGGCTTTAGCGTCAACCCCAACGTGGCGCGCTGCGCCACGCCGGCCGAGGTCCACGAGTTCTGCGCCCAGGCCCTCGAGCATCGCGGTGACCTGGACTACGACATCGATGGCGTGGTCGTAAAGGTCGACAGCTTCCAGCAGCAGCTTGACTTGGGCTTTACCGCCCGCGCGCCGCGCTGGGCCATTGCCTTTAAGTTCCCGCCCGAGGAAAAGCAGACCGTCCTGCGCGAAATTCGCATCCAGGTGGGCCGCACCGGTGTGCTCACGCCGGTCGCCGAGTTCGACCCGGTGACGGTCGCCGGCTCTACCATCGCGCGCGCCACGCTGCACAACATCGACGAGATTCGCCGCAAAAACGTGCGCGAGGGCGACACCATCATCGTGCACAAGGCGGGTGACGTGATTCCCGAGGTCGTGGGTCCCGTGCTCGACAAGCGCCCGGCTGATTCGGTCGACTGGCACATGCCCGAGGTTTGCCCCGTGTGCGGCAGCCCCGTGGTTCACGAGGATGGCGAGGTGGCCTACCGCTGCGTGTCCATCGACTGTCCCGCGCAGCTCAAGGAGCGCCTGCTCCACTGGGTGAGCCGCGGCTGCATGGACGTCGATGGCCTGGGCGACGAAATCGTCGACAAGATGATCGCCGCCGGACTGATCCACGATGTTGCGGACTTCTACCAGCTCACAGTCGACGACATCGCCGGCCTGGACACGGGGCGCACCTATGCCAGCTCCAACAGCAAAAAGGGCGTCAAGAAGGGCGATCCCATTCCGGTGGGCCTCAAGACGGCCGAGAAAATTATCGCCGAGCTCAACAAGTCCAAGAGCCAGCCGCTCGGTCGCGTGCTGTTTGCCCTGGGCATCCGCCACGTGGGCAAAAGCGTGGGCGAGGTCATCGCCGAGCGATTCCTGTCGATTGACAAGCTTATCTTGGCGAGCGAAGAGGATATCGCCGAGTGCGAGGGCATCGGTCCCAAGATTGCGGCGAGCGTCAAGCAGTTCCTGGCCGTGCCCGAAAACCTTGCCGTGCTGGAGCGCCTGCGCCAGGCGGGCCTGTCGCTCGAGGTCGACTTGGGCGCCGCGCATGCACAAGCCGCAGCCGACGCGGGCGTGGCGGGCGAGCTCGCCGATGCACAGCCGCTCGCGGGTCTGACCTTCGTGCTCACCGGCACGCTCGTCAACCGCACGCGCGACGAGGCGGGCGCGGCGCTCAAGGTACTCGGCGCCAAGGTTTCGGGCAGTGTTTCAAAGAAGACGAGCTATCTGGTCGCCGGTCCCAAAGCAGGCTCCAAGCTCGCCAAGGCCGAGCAGCTGGGTGTGCCCGTGCTGGATGAGGACGCACTCGAGCAGATCTTGGCTACTGGTCAGGTGCCCCAGGCGTAAGGCATCGATAGCCAAATTGAAGAACCGCCCGGAAGCACGATGCCTTCCGGGCGGTTCTTATTTTGACGGGGCAACGGGCACGGTGATCTGCGTCACGTAGGTTGCCGGATCATCGCTGATGATGTCGTCGATAAGGGCGATTTCGCGTTGCCCCGCTACGCCACCAGTTTGTCAAAAGCCCCGCGCCGGTTGAGCACGGTAAACGCGACAACACAGATGACTGCCGACAAAATCGATCCGCACGGCGAAGCGATGCCCATGGGGAACAGCGTGTCGGAATAGGCGTTCGACAGCAGCCATGCGCCGGGCACGCGAATGAGCGCCACGGCCAGCACGTTGTGCGCAAAGCCGATGTAGCTCTTGCCGTATGCAGCGAAAAAGCCGCTAAAGCAAATGTGGATGCCGGCAAAGATTGCATCGAAAATATAACTGTGCATATAGCCGGTACCGGCCGCGACCACCGCAGGGTCCTTGGCAAAAAAGCCAATAAACGCCGGCGCCACCAGCCACATCAGCACTGTGATCAGACAGCCATACACTACCGAGATGGTCATGGCGTCTTTGAGTACCTGGCGCGCGCGGTCGCCCTTGCCCGCGCCGGCATTTTGCGCCGTGAGTGCGCTGACGGTGGCACCCATGGAGCTCGGCACAATGAACAAAAAGCTGATCATCTTCTCGACCAGGCCCACGGCGGCGGCGTCGACGAGCCCTCGGTGGTTGGCGATGACGGTGATAAACATAAACGCCACCTGGATGCAGCCGTCCTGCACGGCCACAGGCACGCCGATCTTAAGAATGCTGCCAAGCACTTCGGGCTGGGGGCGCAGATCGCTGCGCTTAACGTGGATGTTCGTGCGGCGGCTCTTGAGCCACACGAGCGCGAGGGCAACGCTGGCCGTCTGCGCGGTTACCGTGCCGAGCGCCGCGCCCACGGGGCCGAGCCCCATGTGGCCGATAAACAGAAAATCGAGCGCGATGTTGATGATGCATGCCACGCCGATCACGTACATGGGCGAGCGCGAATCGCCCAGCCCGCGAAAGATGGCCGAAAGAATGTTGTATGCGGCGATAAACGGAATGCCGACAAAGCAGATACGCAGGTAGGCGGCGGTGCCTTCGACCGCCTCGGCCGGCGTGCCAATGAGCGCCACGATCTGCGGGCACAGTGCGAGCAGGACGGCGGCCAGCACCACCGAGACACCCATAAAGAGCGTGATGGTGTTGCCGATGGCGGTCTCAGCGCGGTCAAACCGGCGCGAGCCCACGGCGTGGCCGACGATGACCGTCGTTCCCATGGCCAGGCCCACGAGCGTTACGGTAATGATATAGAGCGTCTGCGCGCCATTGCCCACGGCGGTGATGCCGGCGGCGCCGCTAAACTGCCCCATCATGTACAGGTCGGCCATGCCGTAGAGCATCTGCAAAAAGTACGAGAGCATATAGGGCAGGGCAAAGACCGCGATGGTCTTGAGGACATTGCCGCGTGTGAGGTCGTGTTCCATGGGCGGGGCTTTCTGGCTGGGTTTGTTTACGTACCAGTGTAGTGAAAACCCTATAACGATTGTAGAGTCAAGGTTTGTGATGACGACGGGGCGAAAATAGTCACGCTCCAAGCACGATGCTTTGACCCCTCCATGCCCCTCACCTAGCCTCAAACCATCACAACATTCGCCGTTTTTTGCCAAAATCGGGAAAAGCATCGAATGTTGTGATGGTTTTTCTGCCACTCGGCCGGGTGGAATCGCTTTCTTGTGCACGAAGGTGTGCGGACCCGTGGGCAGGGGAATAAGGTTGGTTATCCGACTCCATTGGAGGGCTCATGGACCTGCCGATCGTCTTGTCCCATAAGACTGCCTGGCTGTACCACAACGTGGCGCGCCCGTCCGAGCCGCTCTCGCGGGCAAGCAGCCTATACGATGAGGACTCGCTTGCTAACGAGGCGGAGCCGACCGCGAGCCTGCCCAAATTGGGACTCGATGCCAAGGGGCTGAGGGCTTCAACGGCAGTTGGGATCGTTACCGACTATCTGGTTTCGCTTGGTATTCCACGGGAAGAGCTCGATCATATCGACACGCTCGTCAACTTCGATTTTGAGCGCTCGACGCCGGCTGGATTTAGGTGCCACGTGTTTGGAGCGCCGGTACCTCCAGGCCATCTTATCGAGGTGGCGGAGGGCCTTCTGGTGGTTGATGAGGCCATGTGCTTTGTCCAGGCGGGTTCGTGGATGAGCGAGCCCGAGCAGCTGGAATATGGCTACGAAATCTGTGCCCGATACCATTTGAATCATCTGTCGACAGGCGATTATATCGAGATGGGGCAGAGGTATACCGTTGCCGACTTGATTGCTTATTGCAATGAGAACCGATCTCGCCAGGGGGCTACACGCGCGGCCGCCGTGCTCAAGCGCGTGCACGATGGCACGCGGTCGCCCATGGAGACGGCCACCGCAATCATGGTCGTAGCAAAACGTTCCCAGGGCGGGCTGGGATACGCCAAGATCGAGCTCAACCATCGGGTCGATGTTCCCAACGAGTTCAAGTATCTCGCAAAGGCCGGGTATTTCGAGATCGACGTATATGCGCCTGCGAGCGGTACGGGGATTGAATACAACGGCTCGGACCATCTTGATAAACAGCGCAGCGCGTTGGATGCGGAGCGTATGACCGTGCTGAGCGCGCTGGGCTTTAGGATGATCGTCCTCACCGGGACTCAGTTTGCCCACCAGCTGCAATTGCACCGGGCGATGAACGCCATTGCACTCGCTATGGGTCTCAAGTGCGACCGAAGCGAAGCGTTCCAAAAGCGGCAGAACGACCTGCGAGAATTCGTGATTCGTCACTGGGACGACGGCCTTTAGGGGCGTTCCGGCCCTTCTACGGGGTGCCGTGGGCAGGCAAACCATCACAACATTCGACGTTTTTTGTCAAAATCGGGAAAAGTATCGAATGTTGTGATGGTCTGTGCTGAGGATGGGCTCGGAAAGTCCGTTTTGCTCGAAGCGACCTGTCCTGTCGTACGGGTGTCGGCATGATTCTCGCGTGGGGTATTATGTTTTCCGAAGAATAAAACGCCGCGTGAGGGGAGGGCTGCGTGGACGGGCACGTGCAACATGACGGTTTTGGCCGCGATATCAACTACCTGCGCATTGCCGTTACCGACAAGTGCAATTTTCGCTGCATTTACTGCATGCCGGCCGATGGCGTGGCACCCCGCGCACACGACGAGCTGCTCAGCGCCGAGGAAATCGCCCGTTTTGTGCGCTTGGTGGCGGGGGAGGGCATTTGCCGCGTGCGCCTGACGGGCGGCGAGCCGCTGGTCAGCCGCCGTATCATTCCGCTCATTCGCGACATCCGCGCGATCCCGCGGATCGAGGACATCTCGCTTACCACCAATGGCGCCCTGCTGCCCAAGCTGGCACCGCAGCTCAAAGATGCCGGGCTTAACCGCGTTAACATCTCGCTCGACACACTCGACCCTACGCTCTTTGGAAAGATCACGCGCCTGGGTCGACTCGAGCAGACCATGGCTGGCATCGACGCGGCGCTGGCTTGGGGCTTTGAGCCCGTTAAGGTCAACTGCGTTGTGGTGCGCCGGCTCAGCCAGGATGTGGCGGCTCTCGCGCGTCTGACTATCGACCGTCCCATTCACCTGCGCTTTATCGAATACATGCCTATTGGCGACGAGCACACGAGCTCGCATTGCGCTGTGGGCCCGCATGCGCCCGCGCTCAATCCGGCGCTGTGGGATGCGAGCGACACCGTGCCGAGCGACGAGCTGCGGGCGCGCATCAATGCTGGGGCCGCCGCGACGGGGCTGGGCGAGCTCGAGCCGCTCGACATCAACGACGCTCCTGCCGGCGCGGGCCCTGCGCGCTATTGGCACTTTCCGGGCGCGGCGGGAACGGTCGGTTTTATTAGCGCCATGTCCAATCATTTTTGTACGAATTGCAACCGTCTGCGCCTGACGGCCGATGGCAACGTGCGTCCGTGCCTGTTCAGCGATGCCGAATATTCGGTGCGCGACGCCCTACGCCGTGGTGATGATATGCAGGTACTTTCGATTTGGCGCGATGCCGTCGCCCACAAACCGCAGGAACACGCGATAATTGAGGGCACGCAACGATTTATGTCCCAAATCGGAGGATGATCATATGGCCAAGAGCAGGTACGCCGATGCCACCAAGGCCGCTCGCAGGGCCGCGATGTCTGCCCACAAAGTCACGGCTGCGGCGAATGCTGGCAACGCCGACGCGTCCGCACAGCCGTCTGCCAGTGCTGCCACCGAGTCCGCCCGCGACGCCCGTCGCGACGAGCTGACGCACGTGGACGCCAAGGGCGAGGTACGCATGGTCGACGTGTCCGACAAGGCCGAGACCCATCGCATTGCCATCGCCGAGGGCACCATCCTCATGCACCCCGAGACGCAGACCATGGTGCTGCAGGACCGCGCCAAAAAGGGCGATGTGCTCGCATGCGCGCGCGTGGCGGGCATCATGGCCATCAAACGCACAAGCGACATCATCCCCATGTGCCATCCGCTGCTCATTACCAAGAGCAAGTGCGACATTGCGCCCATCGCTCCGGCGGGGACGCCGGCCGATGACGTGCCCGAGGGCTGGGCGCCGGCGCGCGCGGACGGGCAGGTTGGTTTTCACGTACTGGTTACGGCGGGCGTGACGGGCAAGACGGGTATTGAGATGGAGGCGCTGACCGGCGCGAGTGCCGCGTGTCTGACCATCTACGACATGTGCAAGGCGGTCGATCGCGGCATGGAGATCGTTGACGTTCGCCTGCTGCACAAGGAGGGCGGCCGCTCGGGCGTGTGGGACCGCGCAGAGCGTCAGGCCGCTGCCGTTGAGTCCGTGGCCGCTGACGGTGCCGCACCCGCGAGCGCGCCCGTCGCCGTCGCGTCCGCAGCTCCGGCCCCGGCCGTCCCCGCGATCGCGTTTATCGGCTACCAAAACTCGGGCAAGACCACGCTCGTCGAGAAGGTTATCGCCGAGCTCACCCGCCGCGGCCTGCGCGTGGGTTCGCTCAAGCATCATGGGCATCACGGCTTTGATATCGACGTGCCCGCTAAGGACACCTGGCGCCATCACCAAGCCGGATCAAAGCACGTGGGCCTCATCTGCGCCACGCGCTGGGCGGAGTACGCCGACACGCGCGAGGAGGACGAGATGCCCGCGCGCGAGCTGCTGTCGCGTTACAACGATGTCGACGTGGTGATCATCGAGGGCTACAAGACCGAGGGCTTCGACAACATCGTCGTCGCGCGCTCCGGTGTCGACCGTCTACGCGGCAAGAGCTCGCTCGACCTGGTCGACGGTCACACGCTGGCCCTTGCCTGCAACGAGGCCCTGGCACGCCAGGCATTCGACGCCGGCTTAGCGACCCGAGCCATCAACATCAACGACGCCCGAGCCATCTGCGATCTTATCCAAGATCATCTTTAAGGCTTGACGCTGCGCCGGCCCCAAGCACTCCATCTCGCCCCTCAAGCCGTCGCTCGCGTACCAAAGTACGCGGCGCTCCTCTTTCGGGGCGACCTGGGGCACTTGGAACCGGCTCGCTGCGCTGCCATAACATGCCAAAAAGGGACAGGTTTATTTTGGCAGGTTTTATCTGGGCAAACGTCATTTCCACCACAAAGGGGCCAGGCACCTTTGTGGTGGTTTTTGCTTTGGTAGATGTGTGGGACATGCCTTACAATCTACCAAGTAGTTCATGACGGGCGAAAAACGGAGAAAAGGGGCTTGATGCGTCCTTAACGTTTCATGCGGATAGATTGATTTGACAGACGGTGGCGAATGCCCGCCGTCCGCATTCGTATGAAACAAGGAGTCTCCATGCTCGTCTCTCTATTCTCAAAGCCTCAATCGTCGCTGTCCGTGCAGGCCAAGCGCCTGGTGGCAATGCGCTTCCTCATCTACACCGGTTTTCAGACCAGCTACTTTATCGGCGTCATCGGAACGCTCACCTATGCAGACGATGCCTCAGTCGTGGCGACATCGCTGGCCGTCCTGTTTATGAATGTATTTGTGATCCTGGGGTCCTTTGCGGGCGGCGCGGCGCTCGACGCCTGGGGTCCGCGCCGCCATTTCTTGCTGAGCATCATCGGCGCTCTCGCAACTGGCGCGGCAATCATCGCCTTTGGTAGCGCGACCGGCGTCGTCCTACTCGGCGCGGTGTTTCTGGGCTTTACGATGGGATTCGCCCAGCCCATTGCCACATCCTATCCGGCCTACCTCACCGATGATCCCGTCGAGCTCAAAGACATCAACTCCGCCATCGCCATGTTCTCAAACGTGAGTATCATCGTCGGGCCCACGTTGGGTGGCTTTGTCGCGGCGGCTGCGTCGTCGCGCGCGGTGTTTGTGCTCATGATGCTCTTTACCGTGCTGACGTTCGTCGTCGGTTGGGGCTTTAGGCCGCAGACCAGCCATGTCGCTGGGCATGCGGATGCCGATTCGGCAGAGGAAGGGGAGCGTGCGGGACAAAGCTCCAACCCCAGCACGTCCGCCCGTGCCACCTTCGCGGCTAGCATCAAGACGGTCTTTACCAACAGCGTTCTCGCCCTGCTGTTTTGCATTATCTTTCTTTCGAACTTTGGCTATGGAGCCTTCGACCCGCTCGAGTCGTTCTTCTATCGCGATGTCCTGCATATCGGCGTTGAGTGGATGGGCTGGCTCTCGTCGGCCTCGGGCGTGGGCGCGGTGCTGGGTGCCGTGCTCGCGCTCCGCTTGCCGCCGCACCTGGTCAACCTTAAAACGCTGCTCGTGGCACTTATGTCCGTGGGCGTGGGAAGTCTGATTTACGTGGGTACGCCGCATGTGGGCGTGGCCCTCGTCGGCCAGATTGCCCTGGGCATAGCTTGGGGCGTCGTCAACCCGCTCCACAACACCATTGTGCAAACGACGGCACCGCTCGAACAACTCGGCCGCGTGAACTCGGTCATGGGTTTTGGCAACATGTTCGCCGGCGTGGCCCCGCTGGCGATTGCCCCCTGGCTGGCGGCGACATTTGGCGTGCAGCAGACACTCGTAGGGGCGGGTATGGTCGTGACAGCAGTTCCCGCGGCGCTGCTGCTGTTTGGACGCCGGCATCTGGATCGTGCCGTAAAGCGGTAAGAAACAGGTAAAAAACCATCACAACATTCGATGAAAATCGCGATTTTGCCGAAAAACATCGAATGTTGTGATGGTTTGGCCCGCAAACGTCATTTCCACCACAAAGGAGCCAGGCACCTTTGTGGTGGTTTTTGCTTTAACGGGCCGCGCCTGCGCCTTGGTATACCATGTACGCCGTTTGCGAATATACCCCACACCGCCGCACAACCCAGAAAGGCCCCCATGGACACTACCTTCAGCCACATCAAAGCCGTGTTCTGCGATATCGACGGCACACTGCTCACGAGCCAGCACACGGTGTCCCCGCGCACCGTGGCGGCGATCCGCGCCCTGCGCGAGCGCGGTGTGCTCTTTGGCCTGTGCACCGGGCGCGACGCCCACGCGACCGAGGCCATGTACGAGCTCTGGGGCATCGAAGGCCTGGTGGACGTGCTCGTGGGTTGCGGTGGCGCCGAGGTCATCGACCGTGCGCACGACATCAACGAGCTGAGCTATCCGCTGCCGGGCGAGACCATCGCGCGCATCTGCAAGCACATGGCGGACCTTCCGGCAACGCCCGTCTGCCCCCGAGACGGCGTGTTCTACGTGCCCGAGAGCAATGCGTGCGTCGAGCACCTGTCGCGCGTCGACGGCGTGCCCTACCAGGTGGTCGATTTTGCCGAGTTCTTGCGCGGGCCGCAGCCCAAGGTGATGTTTACCATGGCACCCGAGGTAATGCCGCGGGTGATTGAGCGGGCGTCGACGTTTGCCGATGACACTGTTAAGGCGGCAGCTCTGCAAACCACGCAGCGGCTCTACGAATTCAAGGATCCGCGCGTGTCCAAGACTCGCGGCCTTGTGCGCGTGGCGGAGCTCAACGACATGGAGCTCCAGAACATCTGCGTGTTTGGCGATGCCGATAACGACACCTGCATGGTGGCCGACGCCGGCGTGGGCGTTGCCATGGCAAACGGCAGCGCCGCCACCCGCGCCGCCGCCGATTTTGTAACCGCCAGCAACGACAATGACGGCATTGCGGTCTTTATCGAGGAACATCTTCTGTAGCGCCGGGGGAGAGCCACCGCAAAGGGGACAGGCGCCTTTGCGGTGGCCTCAGGCGATTTGGGCGAATTGATGCCTAAAATCTGCGCGAAAATTCAAATTTAGTTGTCTGAACATTACGCTTCTAACCACCGATGGGTTAAAGATATTCTCATCAGTTTGGTAGGGTATTCCTCCCGGTTGATGACCTACCGCTCACTGTCGTTATTCGACCGTTCACAGGATGTTTGCTCTTGAGCAAAAGGTTGTGCAAATAAATAAAATGCTATTAAAAAACTGATAACTAACTTAATTACCAGTAGAAACAGATGTTTTATAGCGAATAAACGAAGGCAAATCTAAACAATTGTCAAGAGAATTAAGAACTTGCACAAAAATGTCGGTTTTGCTGCTCAGATGTTCAAACAATCGTTATAATTGCATCACTTAGCGAGCGCAATTACAGATTGCGCAGATACGTTTGATAGGGAAAGAGCAAGATCGCGGTCTCTTGGGGAGGAGACATCGATGAAAGCGAATTCGGACAAATCTAAGCAGAGTAATAAAGCGACGCGCCGTGTACTGGCAGGCGTTTTGTGCGGAGCCTCCGTGTTGAGCCTGGTACTGTCGCTCGTCATGCCTCCGATCTCGCAGGCCATCGCCAACGATGCCGAGGCGGTTTCTACCGAGGAAACTGTGATGGGGGGGGGGTTCCTCAAGTGAGTCTACTGGTATAGACAACAGTACTAACGGGGATGCCGGCACAGACGCCGATAACCAGAACAGCGACGATGCTGCGAGCGACGACGATGCTCGGCCGGAGGAGCAGTCCAAGTACGAGTCGCAGGCGGAAGATAATGATGCGATGGATGTTAACGCTGTCGCGTCAGCCGAGGAGGCTGCAGAGAGCGAAGAGACAACCACAGCTATTACTAACATTACTAACGCCGATGATTTGTCAGCTAAGCTTCAAGGCGTTGGGGAAAACCAAACTGCCTGCTTCGAGCTTACAGCTGATATTGACTATGCTGGTGAAATCAAACTTGAGAAGAGCGGCAGCAATATAACGCTGAACTTAAACGGTCATAAGATCAAGTGCTTGAACACCGACAAGCCGTTATTTGATGTTGCTAACGGCGCAACACTTACAATTAAGGACGAAATTAAGGACTCCGCGCCGGTGACTGAGACGGTCAACGATGTCCAACAGCTGACTGATCAGGGGCAGAAGCTGGATCCCAATAATTATGGCAAGAAAGTCGAGCTAAATTACGTTGGTGGCATTCCGTCTAATCTTACCTACTACGTGACCAAATCGACTCCGAGTGGTACAGGGACAATCGAGACGCTTGTCAGACATAACGTCGATATTAAGGGCGCCATCGTGGCGTGCGACGGCAACACAAATCTAAAGCTCATCAATCTGTATAACAACAACGGCAAGGGTGGCACGTTTAACCTTGTGAGCGGCGTGATCACGCAAAAACAAGGCAGCAGCGTTAGCAGCTTGGTCTATGCCGAGAACGGCTCTACCGTCAACATGCGCGGCGGCTATGTGTGTGGAGCTTCTGGCTCGGGTGCGGGCGGCGGAATTGAAATACACGGTAATTCGACCCTCGAGGTTTCCGGTGGCGTAATTGCCGGCAACAGTGCTCCTAGTGGCGGTGGTGTGTATGCTAAAGACTCCACGGTCAACATAACTAATGGCGTAATCTCCGGCAACAGCACGCTTGCTACTGGTGTTGGTTTCGGCGGCGGCATCATGGCCGAAGGCGGCAGCGTTACTGTTTCTGGTGGCTACATTACTAACAATAAATATGCCAATTACTGTGGTAACGATGGTAATGGCGATCATGGCGGTGCTGGACTTGCCGCTAAAAACGGTACTCATGTCACCATTTCTGGTGGCCAGATTACGGGCAACTATTCTGAGGAAGCTGGCGGTGGCGTCTATGTGACCGACATCGGACACCAAGGGGGGAGAACGGCATGGCTCAACATTACGGGGGGAACTATTGCCTCTAACGTGAGTTTTCGCTCTGAGGGTGCCGGCATTCGCGTGGGCCAGATGGTTGACGCGATGATAAAAGGAGCGTCAAATTCAAATCCAGTCTATATCACTAATAACCACTGCATGTCTCGCTTTGACTGGGGTGGAGGCGGCATCTTCGTCCAGGGCGATTCTAAGGTCGCGTCTAATGCTGGTAGGCTATTTGTCTATAACTCCTATATAAGCAGCAATGAGGCCGGTGGCTACGGTGGCGGCGTTGCGGTTTGCCCGACGGGTAAGACTTTGGTGACAGGCACCGACGGCACGGCGATTTTCGGTAATACTTCTGCCGGAAATGAGCAAAACGCGAACGATTACGAATCCGTGAGTAATACAGGCAATAACGGCACCCCCCATCTTTCCGGCGGTGGTCACGGTAAGGACCAGGACTCCGACGCCTACAATGCCGAAGTGTTTCGCGAAAACGGCCACGCGGACTTCTTCCTTGCGGCGGAGGGTCATACGACTCCGATCGCGGCGGTGATTGGCAAAATGCTTGGCGGCGGCGATGCTAAGTATCGGGGAAGCTTAGAGCTTCAGAAAGCCATTGCTGTCCCCGCTAACGGTGGCGTGCAGGTATATAACAGCATCGGCCTGAGTTCGAATGTTAAGGCTCAAGACCCCGAGGCGATCAATGCGCGAAAGGCTGCGCTAGAGGCGGGCGCGACGTTTATCACGGGCAATTATTCCTGGAACCATGGCGGCGGCATCATGTCGAACGGCGACCTGTACATGGGCGCGCCTGAGGACACGTATGTCTATCCGAGCCTCAAGCTCAAGGCGACCAAGAAGCTGGAAGGCCGCAAGCTCAATGATGGGGAGTTCTCCTTTACGGTGTATCGCAAGGATTCAGACGACCCTTTGGCTGGCACGACAGCTGGCACGACATTCAATCGCGACGTTTGCACCGAGGTTGGAACAGCAGCAAATGATGCAGAAGGCAGCATTACGTTTGACCTTGGTGAACAATTCGCATCGAGTGGCGCGGGTAACGAAATCACATACTACTTGGTCGAAGATCCCGGTGGTGATTCTGGCATCACGTACGACTCCAGCGTGTATAAGATTGTGGTGACGGCCGAAGATACCAAGACCTTGCTCATGTCTGTTCCGAGTAAAGAAAACTCAAGCCAACTGAAGGATCTTTACATCCATAACTACACGATTAAAAACGTCGGTGTAACCAAGTACGAATTCCGCGAGTCGTCTGGGAAGTGGGAGAACGTAAAAGCGAGGAGCAAGGTGCAGAAGAGTGGAGACTATTATCCAATTATCTGTGAGGGTGACTCCACGACTTTCACTAACAAGTTCACTCCGTACGACTCGAAGGGCTCCTGGACGCCTATGGCGACTAAGGTCGTTGAGGGTGGCGAGATGAAGGAGTTCACGCTCCAGCTTGCGACCGACACAGATTTTACGGATATCGTTAGCAGCAAGTCCACCACTGCCGACGGCGACAAGTCCCAGACCCTGAGCTTCGACAAGATTGATTACAAACTCGATCAACTCGACCAGCTCGCGTCTGGCCCCACTGGCCGTGGTGCTTCCAAGACCTTCACGTACTACGTGCGCGAGAAAGACGACGGTTCGCTGTTCTCGCACTATACGTACGACAAGTCGGTCTATCAGATTACGGTTAACGCGACTGACGACTCTAACCACCATATCGACGTCACTGCGACCTACAAGCAGATTCAGGATCGTGATGGCAATGAAGTGACCACTGACACGCCCCACGACCTCACCGGCAAGTCCACTCCCACCTTCACCAACACCTACTCCACCTCTTTGCCCCTTTCTGGTATGTCGGGCGTCACTCTGACGTACCTTGCCGGCGCGGCGGTGCTTTGCGCTGCTGCGGCCTGGATGCACATTCGTCGCAAGGCGAATGCGAAGGGAGGTGAGCGTCGTGAATAAGAAAGTTTGCTCCTTCCCGATCTTGTTTGCGCTGCTTGCCCTCCTGATCGGCATCTGCGCGGTTGTGTTCCCCGCATCCGCGCAGGCCGCGCCGACCTCGACCGGTTCCATCACGGTGAGCGGCGCCGTGGCGAGCAACTACGACGCCTACCAGATCTTTAGCGCCAACGTCGTCGACGGCGACGGCGACGCCAAGACCTTTACCGACCTCGCTTGGGCAAGCGACGCCGCGCGCGACGCTGTCCTGCCTGTGCTGCACAGCGCCGGCATGCCCGATTCCCAGACCACCGCGCAGGAAGCTGCCGAGTGGCTCAACACCGATTCCCACCTTACGAGCGCGCTGAGCGCACAGCTCGCTCGTTCCCTCCAGAGCTCTGGCGCCGTGCCCGTGGCCCTTAACGCGGGCACGGCGGCCGAGCTGCCCTGCGGCTACTGGCTCATCGTCGCCAGAGACGACGCCATCGCCCAGGGCGAGGCCGGCACCGCGCCGATCATGGCGCTGGTGGGCGGCAACGCCGTCACCGTCAAGCCCAAGGCCGCGACGCCCAAGGTCGCCAAGCACGTGCTGGAGGACAACACCGCCGCATGGCAGAAGGCCGCCGACGCCACGGTCGCCGACGACCTGTACTGGCGCCTCTCGGCCACGGTTCCCGCGGGCCTTTCCGCCTATGACACCTACGCGGTGCAGTTCGTCGACACCATGAGCGCGGGGCTCGACCCCTCCAAGGTGGCCGCGAGCATGCGTGTGTACGTGGCGGCGGGCGCGGATGGCACCTTCGACGCCGTCTCGAACGGTAAGGACGGGCGCGCCGGCACCGAGCCCGCGCAGGGCTGGACCGACATCACGGCCCAGTGCGCCACCAAGGTGGCGGCGGACGGGACCTTCACCGTGCGCACCGGCGACCTGATCGCCGCGCTCGGCGGGGCCGACGCCTTCGCCGCGGGCGCCCGCGTGGTCGCCGTGTACAACGCGCCGCTCAACAGCGCGTGCAACCGCGGCATCGCGAAGGGCAACCCCAACGAGGTCTATCTGCGCTACCCGCGCTCTCCCTTTGCCGACCAGTCCGGCGATGCCGGCTTCACCCGCACGCCGAGCGACGATGCGTGCGCCTACACTTGGGATCTCGCGCTCACCAAGCGCGGCAGCGACGGCGACAAGCCGCTTGCCGGGGCGGTCCTGAGCATCGCCGACGACCGCGGCCGCACGCTGGCGGCCGACGGCACGTGGGATGCGGAGGGCAAGGCCACCGTCACCACGGGCGAGGACGGCCGTGTGACCGTCTCGGGCGTGGACTCGGGCAAGCTGGAGGTCCGCGAGCTCAAGGCGCCCAAGGGCTACACCGCCTTTGAGGGCACGCGCTCCGTGACGGTCAAGGCTGAGGGCCTGGACGTCGACCAGGTGGCGGCCGCCAAGCCTAAGGTGACCGTATCGGCCGAAAGCCCTCTGCGAGTTGATGCCGCCGATGCCGGGAAGGGTTTAGTCGAGTTGTCGGTGCTTAACACCCCAAGTAACGAAGTGAGTCGAGGCTTTATGCCCTCGACGGGAGATAGAACGTTGCTGTTGGTAACGGCTTTGGCCGTCATCGGAGTAGTGGCTATTGTCGTCGCGCTCGTCATCAAGCGGGGAGGAGGTCGCCATGATAAATAATTGTCCCCCCCTGCTCAATGGCGTACTGCCTCCGTAGCGATTAGAGCGCAGGGAAATGAGCCTGCTGACTTTTGGTGATGACGAGAATTAAAGCAACCTCCAAGAAAGAGGTCCCAACATGAAAACAACCAAGAACATCGCACGCCTGGCAGTAACCGCCGGCCTCACCGCAGCCCTGAGCTTCGGCGGAGTGATGGCACCGGTGACCATGGCGTTTGCCGAGGGAACGGGGTCGACCGTCACGTTCGAGGACGCCGATTACGCTGCGTCCACGACCTATAAGGGTATCCAGATCTTCAAGGCAAAGGTCACGACGACCGGTGGGAATACGACGGTGAGTAGCATCGAATGGGCCAGCTCCGAAGCCCAAACTGCTGTCGTAAACGCCATCAAGACAAAGGATGCATCCTACGATAGCAAGAACGCACAGGATGCTGCCGATTGGCTTAGCACCAAATCTGAAGTTACCGGGACCGATTCGAAGGTTGCTAGCGACAACGTTCTCAGTCTAATCGCCGATGGCCTGAAGAGCAGCACCGCCTGGGAGGTGACGAGCGAGGGCAGTGCATCCCTTTCCGGACTCGGCGCCGGCTACTGGCTCTTCCTCACCGCTACTCCCGGTAAGCCTGCTGACAAGTCGACCGATGTGTTCACCTCTCCCGTCTACGCCGTGATCGACGGCGTAGACGCGACGACCGTTACGCCAAAGAAGGGCGTGCCCACTGTCGAGAAGAAGGTCCTCGACGATGCCGACGCCGCCGATGCCACCGACATCAAGGGCTCCAACAAATGGAATGATGTCGCCGATTCCCAGATCGGCCAGGAAGTTAACTACAAGCTGACCGGCACGATCGCCAGCAACTACGCTACCTTTGGCACGTATGCTTACAAGTTCACCGACGGGCTTTCCAATGGCCTTGACTATGTCAAAGGCTCGGTTAAGGTGTACGCGCTGAACGGCGAGACTTACAGCGAGATTGAGTCGAACAATTATACCGTGACGGATGCTGATGCTAGCAACAACAACACGCTGACGGTCGAGTTCAAGACCGGAGACGGCAAGAAGGGCCTCAAGGACGTCGCGAGCGTGACCGCCGACACCAAGATCGTTGTCTTCTACAAGGCAAAGCTCAACGGCAACGCCGTGATCGGCAACGCAGCCGACGGCAACAAGCGCGGCAACCCCAACACCGTCAAGCTCGAGTACTCCAACAACCCGTATGCCGAGGACACGGGCGAGACGATCGAGGATACCGTCGCCGACTTCGCTTTCAGGCTCAACCTCAACAAGGTCGACCAGGGCACCGAGAAGGGCCTTGCGGGCGCCGTCTTCACCATCCAGTCCGCTGATGCGAACACTCAAGACCAGTATATCGCCTCGAAGGACGACCCCACCGCGGGCGTCGTCGCGGGCCAGCTCGTGACCGTTGCCGGCACCACCAGCCTTCCCGGTTACGTGAAGTTCACGTCTGGCGATAATGGCCAGATTGCCGTGAAAGGTCTCGATGAAGGCTCCTACAAGGTGACCGAGGTCCAGGCTCCCAATGAGAATTACACCAAGGCCAACCCCTTCACTTTCACCATCACCGCGACGTATGATGACGCGAGCATGAAGGTGACGGGCCTCACGGCGGCGGTTTCCAAGGCCGACGAGGGCCGCACCGACATCGCCTTCGGTAAGCTCGACGGCAATGACGGAGACAATAAGCTGACCGGTACGGATGGCACCGGCACCAACGCCGCCACCGGTGAGATCACCATCAACGTCGGCAACACCAAGTCCGTCGGCCTCCCGCTGACCGGTCTCAACGGCGTGACCTTCACTTGGATCGCTGGTGGCGCGGTGCTGTGCATCGGCGTGGCGCACCTCATCCGCAGCCGTAAGCAGGCTGAGGAGTCCGAGCAGGAGTAACGCTCACTCACCCATCCCTTTGGCAGGTGGGATGTGATGGCCATGAGACTTGCGGACACTTTTCTCGTCCATCTACGTTCTTGCTTTGCCATTCTCTTTTCGGGGCAGACTCCGCACTGGAGTCTGCCCCGTTCTTTTTGGACAACGCAGCCGGGGCGCCGTTGCTCGCAGGATCGGGCGTATGGTTAGCGAACAGATGTTTGCAAATATTGCGTTTACCAGCTGTAAGTGTGAGTGCTCGCAGTAAAATACCCTTGCGACGCATCCCGTGCGCGGGCGGCCGACGACTCGATCGGAGGTTCCCAAATGCTGAAATTCCTTAACGCGCTCGCCGCCCTCGCGGCGGTTGGCACGTTCGTCATCGCGTTTCTTGACTCGTATGAGGTTCGGTTTAAGGTCCGTAGGCGCACGCGCGGTGCGGACGGTAGAAGGCATTTGCGCCGCAACAAGCGCAAATAAGAATGCCCGGGGTTAGAGGCCCGGGCATTTAACAAAACCAGAAAACTAGGCCGCCCGCGCTCCCAAACATTTACGCGGGGTGCGTCGTTTTCTATTGACATTGTATCCCGAATCGCCCCGCCGATTCGGGATATTTTGAAAACGCAAATGCAGACCCATGCTCGCGCCGCGCAATGCTGTTTAGCTGCGTTGTCTGGCGCATGAGTTCGCTAATCGGCTATTATTTGTTTAGACAACTTGAGTTGTAGAGGAGTGACCGGCGATGGTGCAGGGCGCTAAACATATGAAGAGCAATAACGCCGCGGACAACGGCGGCTCAAACCCTCAGCCCAAACCTCAACCAAAGCCCAAGCGCCGTCGCAAGCGGCTGCCGCGCTGGGCCGACCGGCTCATCACCATCGTCATCATCCTTATTGGCGTGGGCCTTATGACCTGGCCGTGGATCTTGGACCGGCTTGAGGCCTCGGGCGTGTTCAACCAGATCAGCACCGTGTCCAGCACCGTGGACGCGCTGTCTGCCGAGGAGCGCGAGCGCATCCTGCTCCAGGCGCGCTCCTTTAACGAGCAGCTGGCGGGCGAGGCCACCGAGCTTCCCGCCGACCAGATCGAGCCCTACGCCCAGCAGCTCATCTTTGACCGCGACCCCATGATGAGCTGGGTCGAGATCCCCTCCATCGACGTGAGCATGCCCATCTACCACGGCACGAGCGAAGAAGTCCTTATGGCAGGCGTCGGCCACCTGGAGGGCACGAGCCTGCCGGTGGGCGGCACCTCGACGCATTGCGTGCTCACCGCGCACTCGGGCATGCGTAACCTGAGCATGTTCGACGACATCCATTCGCTGGAGCCCGGCGACCTGGTGCTGCTGCACACCATGAACAAGACGCTCGCCTACAAGATGGTCGACTCCGAGGTGGTTCTGCCCGAGGAGATGGAGTCGCTGACCATCGAGCCCGGCGCCGACAAGGTGACGCTCGTCACCTGCACGCCCTACGGCGTGAACGACCATCGCCTGCTGGTGCATTGCGTGCGCACCAAGTACAACAAGAAGGACGTCGACAAGCAAAAGTCGCTGGCCGGCCGCCACTGGGGCAAGCGCGAGTTTGCCGTGCTCATCGTGGTCGTGGCCATTGTGCTGTTGCTGCTGGACATCGTGATCCACGCGATCCGCAAGCGCCGCAAGGCCAAGGCCTCGGCATAGGACATTCTCCAGAACCACCACAAAGGGGACAGACACTTTTGTGGTGGCCGGGACTCCCGAACCATCACAACATTCGATGAAAATCTCGATTTTGGCAAAAAGCGTCGAATGTTGTGATGGTCTTCGTTGTGGACGGCGCGGTTTTCGTTATGGGCGAGACGGTTTTCGCTACGGACGGTGCGGTTTCGCTGCAGAATCGCCAGCCCATTACCTGCCAGCCCGCCGTCCTCGTTACGTTTTCGCTGCATTTAGGTAAAGCACCTGCTCCAAGCGGCGTTGCCTTGTATACTAGAGCGGTTTATCTGTTATGCGGAAGGGAGCGCCTATGGCACTCAGCGAGAAAGACGTGCGCGGCATCGCCGAGTACGCAAAGATCGCACTGACCGATGACGAGCTCACCCAGATGACGTCCTACATGAACGACGCCGTCCAGATGCTCGAGCCCGTCTTGCAATATGACTTGCCCGACGTGGAGCCCACGTTCCATCCCATCGGAAGCCTGTCCAACGTGATGGGTGACGACCTGCGCGAGCCCGAGCGCGACCTGCCGCTCGACGTCGCGCTCGAAAACGCTGGCAGCGCGCGCGACCGCTACTTCCGCGTGCCGTCCATTTTGGGAGAGGGGGAGAGCGAGTAATGAAGCTCAATCTCGATCGATTCACGGCCGCGCAGCTGGCCGAGCACGTTGCCGCCGGCGATTTCTCTGCCACCGAGGTCGCGCAGGCCTCGCTCGAGGCCATCGAGGCGCGCGAGGGCGGGGTCCAGGCATTTCTGCAGGTGGCGCCCGAGCTCGCGCTTGAGGCTGCTGCCAAAATTGACGCCCGCCGCGCCGCCGGTGAGGCTCTGCCCCCGCTCGCGGGCGTGCCGCTGGCTATCAAGGACAACATGAACCTCGTGGGTACGCGCACCACCTGCGCTTCCCGTATGCTCGAGGACTACCAGAGCGTCTACACCGCTACCTGCGTCCAGCGCATGCTCGACGCCGGCTGCCTGCCCATGGGCAAGGCCAACATGGACGAGTTTGCCTTTGGCAGCTCCACCGAGTCCTCGGCGTTCCACCGCACCAACAACCCTTGGGATACCGAGCGCGTGCCCGGTGGCTCCTCGGGCGGCTCCGCTGCCGCCGTCGCTGCGGGCGAGGTAGCGCTCTCGCTGGGCTCGGACACCGGCGGCTCCATTCGCCAGCCGGCGAGCCTGTGCGGCGTGGTGGGCTTTAAGCCCACGTATGGCGTTGTGAGCCGTTACGGCGTGGTTGCCTTTGGCTCGTCGCTCGACCAGGTGGGCCCCTTTGGCCGCACGGTCGAGGATGTCGCGCTGGCCATGAACGCGCTCACCGGTGCGGGCCGCGATCCGTACGATTGCACCAGCCAGGACTGTGCCGTCGACTTTACCGAGCACCTCAACGACAGCATCGAGGGCAAGCGCGTGGGCATCATCCCTGCGTTTATGGAGGCCGAGGGTCTGACGCCCGAGGTCAAGGCCGCTGTTCAGCGCGCCGGCCAGGAGCTGCAGAACCAGGGTGCCGAGCTGGTCGAGGTTGACCTGCCGCACCTGGACGCCGCCATCGCCGCCTACTACGTCATCGGCCCGGCCGAGGCGTTCTCCAACTTGGCCCGTTTTGACGGCATTCGCTATGGCTACCAGGAGGAAGGCTGCGCCAACCTGTCCGACCAGAGCTCGCTCAGCCGCGCCCACGGCTTTGGTTCCGAGGCCAAGCGCCGCCAGATGCTCGGCGCCTACCTGCTCTCCTCGGGCGTGTACGACAAGTACTACTATGCCGCGCAAAAGGCTCGCACGCTCATCACGCAGGACTACGACGCCGCATATGCCAAGGTAGACACCATCCTTATGCCCGCTTCGCCGCGCACGGCCTTTAAGTTTGGTGAGATCAGCGACCCCACGCAGATGTATCTCTCCGACCTGTACACCATCTCGCTCAACATTTGCGGCAATGGTGGCATCTCGGTGCCGCTGGGCTTGGGTGAGGATACTCAGCTGCCCGTTTCTGCCCAGCTGGTGGGACCTGCGTTTAAGGACCGTCAGCTGCTCACGTTTGCCCGCGCCCTGGAGCGCGGCTTTGCCGATGCCGCCACGGGTGCGCCCGCGCTTTCCGTCGCGCCCGATTTTGTCGGGAAGGGAGGCGAGCTGTAATGAAGGAGCTTTCCGAGGTCCTGCAGGATTGGGAGGCCGTGATCGGCCTGGAGATCCATACCGAGCTCACCGCACTCGATACCAAGATGTTCTGCAACTGCAAGCTTAGCCACGATGACGAGCCCAACGCCAACGTGTGCCCGGTGTGCCTGGGCCTGCCCGGCGCCCTGCCGGTGCCCAACAAGCGCGCCATCGAGAGCATCGTCAAGGCCGGTCTCGCGACCAACTGCGAGATTCAGCGCCACTCGATGTTCTACCGCAAGCACTACTTCTATCCCGATATGGCCAAGAACTTCCAGACCACGCAGGGTCCGGTCGCCTTTGCCATGTACGGTCACCTGGATCTGGACGTGACCGGTCGCGGTGCCGCCGAGCGCCCCGATTGCGCGTTTGGCGAGGCCGAGGCCCAGAGCCTGGCGAGCGCCTCGGCCAACGCCGAGGGCCTGTCCACGTCCATGACGTCGACCATGCGCGAGGGTAACCAGCGCGCCGGCCATCTGGCCAGCTATGACGCGTCCAACCTGCAGATGCCTGAGCGCCGCGAGGACGGTTCCTACACGGTGCCCATCCGCATCCTGCGCATCCACATGGAGGAGGACGCCGCCAAGATGGTGCACGTGGGCGGTGCCGAGGGCCGCATTACCGCCGCGGCCGAGTCGCTCGTCGACTACAACCGCTGCGGCACGCCGCTCATCGAGCTTGTCACCGAGCCCGACTTGCGTACGCCCGAGGAGGCCCGCCTGTTTATGGAAAAGCTCCGTCGCATTTTTGTGACGCTGGGCATTTCCGACTGCTCCATGGAGAAGGGTTCCATGCGCTGCGACGGCAACGTGTCGCTGCGCCGCCGCGGCGAGACCAAGCTGGGCACCAAGACCGAGCTCAAGAACCTCAACTCGTTTAAGAGCCTGCATGACGGCCTTGCCTACGAGATCTGCCGCCAGGCCGAGGTGCTCGAGGAGGGCGGCATCATCTATCAGGAGACCCGCCACTGGGAGCCCAGCCGCAAGCGCACCGTGGTCATGCGTGTGAAGGAGACGGCCGACGACTATCGCCTGTTCCCTGATCCCGACCTGGCTCCGTTCGATCTGGACGACGAGTTTATCGATCGCTGCCGTGGCGAGATTCCCGAGCTGCCCGATGCCAAGTGCGACCGTTTTGAGGCCGACTTTGGCATTAAGGCGGCCGATGCCGAGCAAATCGCCGGCGACCCGGAGTTTGCTGACTTCTTTGAGGCCGCCGCTGCCGGTATGGCTGGCAAGGAGGCCCAGACGGTCGCAAACCTGCTGGTGAACGAGATGATCGCCTACCTTAAGGGCGCGGGTGTGTCGCTCGCCGAGTCCGGTATTGCACCGGCTCAGGTGGCAGCTCTTGCTAAGCTGCTGGCGACCGATGCCATCAGCTCCAACCAGGCTCACGAGGTCTTTGAGGCCATGGCCCAGACCGGTGACGATCCCAACAAGATCGTCGACGAGCGCGGTATGCGCCAGGTGAGCGATGCTGGCGCGCTGCAGCCGATTGTGGACGAGGTGCTGGCGAACTGTGCCGAGCAGGCGCAGCAGTATCGTGACGGCAACCAGAAGGTCATCGGCTTTTTGGTGGGCCAGTGCATGAAGGCGAGCCGCGGCAAGGGCAACCCGAAGCTCTTCAACGAGTTGCTGAGAACGTCGCTCTCGTAAACGGGAACCCGGGAGCCCCGGCAGGGCGGGTGCTTCCTCAAAATTTCAAACAGTCCTGCGCAAGACGAAGGCCACATTTAGTGGCCTTCTTTGCGTGCGGAACTCATTTTGAGCAAGCACCCGCCCTGCCGGGGCTCCCGGGTTCTGCGACGACTCGGCCGTTCGGGTCAGGCGGGCTGAATGGAATAGAGTGAATGGGCGCGCCGTTGGGGCGCCCATTGTTTTGGAGGGAACTCATTTTGAGCAAGCACCCGCCCTGCCGGGGCTCCCAGGTTCTGCTACGACTCGGCCGTTCGGGTCAGGCGGGGCTGAATGGAATTTGGTGAATGAGGGCGCCGTTGGCGCCTTCATTCTTTATATATGTTGGGAGCGCCAGGCGGTGGGGGTGGTGCCGGTGTGTTGCTTGAAGGCTTGGGCGAAGGCGGCCTGCTGAGGGTAGCCTAGACGCTCTGCCACCTGCGCTATCGTGAGCGCGCTATCGGCCAAAAGGTCCTGTGCTCGCTCTATACGGCGTCTGCGAATGTAGGCGCCCAGGGACTCGCCAGTTTGGGCCTTAAAGGTGGCGCATAGTTTGGAGCGGCTTGTGTAGAGCCTCTCGGCCACCTCGTTGATACCCACACGTCTGCCTTTGTCAAGCGCGCGCTCAATCATTGCCGTTGCTTCTTCGGCAATGGTTATGCTGACGCGTGTGTCTGCCGCCTGCCGCGCCTGCTTGTGGGCCGCGCGCGAACAGGCGAGCTCCGCGACCATGGTCTCCACGATGCCTTGCATATAGACGTGTCCGCCTACGGTGCGGGCGCGTTCCTCGTTAATCCGACGCAGCGTGTGGCAGATGGCAGACGTCGCCTCCTCGTGCCATGGCTCGGCAAACGCCTCGAAGATTCCCGCGAACTCGGTGGGATAGCGGTGCTCCAGTTCGTCAAAAAATCCAGGCAAAAAGAGCACCGAGCGCGAGTGATAAAGCTGCCCTGCAAACAGCGGACTTAGCTCCTCGCCGCAGCTATCTTGGATAAAGCTGCACACCGCGCTGTTCGGCCACGGCCCGCGCAGTGGCTTAAGGTTCGCAGGCGTTATGCCGGCTTCGGGCATGCACATGAGCGTGGGCGCGCTGACCTCGCTCACGCACGCGTACGGTTCGGGTGTGTATTCGGCCAGGTACATATCGTGCGTCGGGGTAATGTAATGCTCCATGACGATGCAGGCAGGGGAGAGGGGCATGATCCATGCGCGTCCGTGCGCCCGATCGTTTGCCACCTCGCCGGTAAAGACGGCGCCCTTGCCGGTAAGCTCCAGGCCAAACTGCTCAAACTGCGGTGCGTAGAGCTCGGTTATGTCGGTCGCTGCCCGCCGTATTTGCAAAAGCGTCCCCTTCATTTGCGAAAACGTCCACGCCTGGCCCAATTGTGTGCCTTGGCTAACACGCCCATGATAAGTTTCTTACGGTTAACTCTCAAGCCGTTAGAAAGGAATCTCATGGCAAAGGGATCAAAAAAGGAAGGCGGCGGTATCGGCGAGCTGCTTGCATATGCCGGCGACCGTAAATTCCTAACATATTTGGGTATGGCCCTCTCGGCGTTCTCGCAGCTGCTGAGCTTTGGCCCGTACGTGTGCATTTGGCTTGTCGCGCGCGATCTGATCGCCGTGGCACCTAACTGGAGCGAGGCCACCGACATCGCGATGTATGGTTGGTGGGCCGTCGGTTTTGCCCTGGTGAGCATCGTGATTTATTTCGTGGGGCTCATGTGCACACACCTATCCGCGTTTCGTTGCGCGTCCAATATCCGCAAGGCTACGAGCGAGCACCTGCTTAAGCTGCCGCTTGGCTACTTTGACACACACGCCACCGGTGAGCTGCGCCGTATCGTAGACGGATGCGCCGCCTCCACCGAGACCCTGCTCGCGCACATGCTACCCGATATCGCCGGCGCCACCGCCATGGTCGCAGGTCTGCTCGTGCTGCTTTTCGCCCTCGATTGGCGCTTGGGCGTGGCATGCCTTATCTCGGTCGCCGTTTCGCTTGGCGCCATGGCCACCATGATGAGCGGCAAGGGCGCCGAGTTCATGAAGGCCTACATGGGCGCGCTGGTCAAGATGAACAAGACCGGTACCGAATACGTACGCGGCATTCCCGTGGTCAAGGTGTTTCAGCAGACGGTCTATTCCTTTAAGGCGTTCCACGACGCGATCGCCGAATACGCCGACATGGCACAAAGCTATGCGGGCACGTTTTGCCGAGGTCCGCAGGTACTCAACCTTACCGCGCTCAATGGTCTTGTGACATTCCTGTTGCCCGTGGCGTTGCTGTTGGCGCCGGGAGAGACGGACTTCGCGCATTTTATGGCCAACTTCACGTTTTACGCGATATTTTCGGCCGTGGTACCGACGGCCATGACCAAGCTCATGTTTGTGGGCGAGGCCTCTCAGATGAGTGCCGATTCGCTGGCTCGCATTCGAAGCGTCATGGATTCCAAGCGGCTCTCCGTGCCCGCGCAACCCAAGCACCCTGCCGGCGGCGACGTGCGATTTGAGGACGTGAGCTTTACGTACGAGGGTGCCGAAGCACCTGCCGTTAGCCATGTAAGTTTCAGCGTTCCCGCTGGTAGTGCCCTTGCGCTTGTGGGTCCTTCGGGCGGCGGCAAGTCAACCTGCGCAAGCCTGATTCCTCGTTTTTGGGATGTTTCCTCGGGTCGAGTGCTCGTAGGTGGTGTGGACGTTCGCGATATGGATCCGCACGAGCTTATGGACCAGGTCGCCTTTGTGTTCCAGACCAACCAGCTGTTCCGGCAAACACTTGCCGATAACGTGCGCGCCTCCAAGCCTACGGCCACTGACGACGAAGTGCGTGCGGCCCTCTCCGCAGCTCAGTGCGACGACATTGTGGCCAAGCTTCCACAGGGCATCAATACCGTGCTCGGTGCCGGCGGAGCATATCTTTCGGGCGGCGAGGTCCAGCGCGTGGCACTTGCCCGCGCGATCCTTAAAGACGCGCCTATCGTGGTGCTCGATGAGGCCACGGCGTTTGCGGATCCCGAGAACGAGGCACTCATCCAGCGCGCCTTTAGCAAGCTGGCGGCGGGTCGCACGGTCATTATGATTGCGCACCGGCTTTCGACCGTGGTGGGGGCCGACAAGATCGTGGTACTCAATCAGGGTAGCGTGCAGGAGGCCGGCACCCATGCCGAGTTGCTGTCCCAAGAGGGTCTGTATGCCAAGATGTGGGCCGAATACGAACAGGCCGCGAGCTGGAAGATCACTGCTGCCGCGGATGCCGCCATCACGAAGGGAGGCGAGGCCTAAATGTTCGCCTTATTCCAAAAGAAGTATTTCCTATCCGATAAAGGCGTCGCCGGCGTAAAACGCGGCATTTTCTGGACCGCGCTCACCAATCTCATTATCATGGCCGGCATGGGCTTATTGTTCCTGGTCATGGCCGGTTTTGTCGAACATCTCGCCACCGGTGCCGACCTGCCGGATGCCCTGCCGATTGTGGGCGGCCTCCTGGTCTTTTTCGTGTTGCTCTTTGCCTCTAACTGGCAGCAGTATTACTACACCTACTGCATCTTTTACGAGGAGTGCGGCAAGCAGCGTATGGAGATCGCCGAGCGCTTGCGCAAACTGCCGCTGTCGTTTTTCGGTCGTCGTGATCTGGCCGATTTAACCGAGACCATCATGGGTGACGTCCAGGCCATGGAGCACGCCTACAGCCACGTGCTGGGAGAGCTTTGGGGTGCCATCATCGCAAGCGCCATTGTGTTCGTGGCGTCGCTGTTCTTTTGCTGGCAGCTGGCGATCGCGGCGTTTTGGAGCGTGCCCGTGGCCTTTGCCGTGCTGTATCTGACACGCGGCCCCATGACCCCGGTGTTCGACCATGTGCGTGCCGAGAAGGTCAAGGTTACCGAGGCGATCCAGGAGACGCTCGACTGCGTGCGCGAGATCCGCGCCACCAACCAGGAGGCTCATTATCTTGAGGGGCTCAACGCCGTGATCGATGCCGAGGAGCGCGAGACCACCAAGGGCGAGCTCGCCAATGGGCTTTTGGTCAACTCCGCCTTTGCCATCCTGCGCCTGGGGATTGCCACCACGTTGGTCACGGGCGCTGCGATGGTCGCCTCCGGCCGGGTCGACTTTTTGGTGATGTTTGCCTTCCTGCTCATGGTGAGCCGCATCTATGCGCCCTTCGATCAGGCACTGATGCTGATGTCCGAGCTGTTTGCCGCCGAGTCGTCGGCCAAGCGCATGCGCTCCATCATGGAAGAGCCCGTGGCGCGGGGCAGCGAGCAGTTTGAGCCCGTAGGTCATGACGTGGTGTTCGATCACGTGGCATTTGGTTATGGTGCGGGCGAGGACGGCCGCGCCGGCGAGAAAGTTCTTACCGATGTGAGCTTTGCCGCCAAAGAAGGGGAGGTCACGGCACTGGTCGGTCCTTCGGGTTCCGGTAAGTCCACGGTGAGCCGCCTGGCCGCGCGCTTTTGGGACGCCACCGAAGGCACGGTCACCGTGGGCGGCGTGGATGTTGCGAGCGTGGATCCCGAGGTGTTGCTGCGCGACTACGCCATTGTGTTCCAAGACGTGTTGCTCTTTGACGACACGGTGATGGGAAACATCCGTCTTGGTCGTCGCGATGCCACCGATGAGGAAGTGCTTGCTGCCGCGCGTGCCGCCAACTGCGACGAGTTTGTGAGCCGCATGCCGCAGGGCTATGACACCATGATCGGCGAGAACGGCTCCAAGCTGTCCGGCGGTGAGCGCCAGCGCATCTCTATCGCCCGTGCGCTGCTCAAAGACGCGCCGATCGTGTTGCTGGACGAGGCGACGGCGAGCTTGGATGTGGAGAACGAGACCGTGGTTCAGCAGGCGCTCTCCCGTCTGCTTGCAGGTAAGACGGTTATCGTTATTGCCCACCGTATGCGTACGGTGGAAAATGCCGACAAAATCGTTGTACTCAAGGATGGTGTGGTTGCCGAGCAGGGCACTCCGGCGCAGCTCAAGGCGGCAGGTGGAGAATTCGCCCGCATGGTGGCGCTGCAAAAGGAAGCAGCTACCTGGCAGTTGTAAGAAGGGGCAAAGGGACAGTCCCTTTCTCACATTGACAATCGGTTACTCCGCATCGTTAATTTTCAAAAGGTTAGCCATGGCTGACCTAGATAGTTAGATAAAATTGAGATATTTCAAAAGCGTGCTCGAGCAAACTTGTTTACTCGGGTGCTGAGGCACCATGCCGCGTCCAATGCGGCAAAAGGGAGAAGCAACATGAAGAAGTCGACGTTTAACACCCTGCTTGTCGGTGGCGGTTTTCTGCTCGGTACGGCCGGCATCAAGCTGCTCACCAGCGCTCCGGTAAAGAATGCCTGCGTGCAGGGTATCGCGTGCGGCATGCGTATCAAGAACGGCTACCAGGACATGGTCGAGCAGGCCAAGGCCGAGGTCGACGACATGGTTGCCGAGGCGGCCTATATCACCCAAAGCGAGGCCGCCGCGGACAAGGCAGCCGAGTAGCGCTCCTAGGCACAAACTATGAGATTCTCGATTATCAGCGAGATCCCCGGCAGGACCCGCCTCCAGTTGGCGGGTCCTGTGCCAGAGAGCGATCTCGATGCGCTTCTTAAACTCAGTGGTGACATCGACGGCGTGCGCAAGGTACGCGTCTATGGCCGTATTGGCCAGTTAGCGCTCGAATATGATGAGCCGTGTCGCGATGCCGTGCTGGCCGCCGTCGGTGCGCTCGACGCTCAGGCCATTGCCGACGCAAAGACGGGTTACGTGATGCAGCTTGAGCCACGCAAGCACAAGCTCGTTATGGATCTTGCCACACTCATCGGCGCCCACTATGCGCGCCGATGGTTTTTGCCCACGCCCCTGCGTGCGGTGTTTGTCGTAGCCGGTTACATGACCTTTTTGCGCGCCGCCCTTCATGAGCTGGCGCAGCCACGCCTGACCGTTCCTGTGCTCGACGCTTCGGCCATCGGCATTTCGTTCGTCAAACGCGACGTCGACACCGCGGGCCAGACGATGTTCCTGCTCAACGTGGGCGAGCTGCTCGAGGACTACACCCGCGCCATGAGCGAAAACGAGCTCATCAACTCGCTGCTCGACGTGCCCGACAAGGCGCAAAAGGTTGTCGGCGACACCGAGGTGAGCGTTCCCGCCACCGAGCTTGAGCCCGGCGATCTGGTCGCCGTGCGTACTGGCATGTCCATTTGTATCGATGGTGTTGTTGAGCAGGGGAGCGCTATGGTCAACCAGGCGACCCTGACCGGCGAGCCGCTTGCCGTCGAGCGCAGCGAAGGCGACGACGTGTTCGCCGGAACCGTCGTGGAAGACGGTAGCATCTTGGTGCGCGTGCGCGCCAACACGGCTCAGACCAAGCTCCGCTCAATCGTCTCGCTCGTGCAGGCGGCCGACTCGCTCAAGTCCGAGGGCCAGTCGCACATGGAAGACCTCGCCAACAAGATCGTCCCGTGGAACTTCCTGCTCGCGGGCTTGGTTGCGTTCACCACGCGAAGCCTCATCAAGACCTCGGCGGCGCTGATGGTCGACTACTCGTGCGCACTCAAGCTCACGGGTTCCGTTGCCGTCATGACCGCTATGAGCGATGCTGCCAAGATGGGCGTCATGGTCAAGGGCGCGAAGTACTTTGAGTCGTTTGCCAAGGCCGATACCATTGTCTTTGATAAGACCGGCACGCTCACCGAGGCGCAGCCGCGTCTTACCTGTGTGCTCACCACCGATGGCTGGAGCGAGGACGAGATCCTGCGCCTTTCCGCTTGCTTGGAGGAACATTTTCCGCATCCGGTGGCGCGTGCCGTGGTCAATGCGGCACGTGAGCGCGGGCTCGAGCACCGCGAGCGCCATGCTGCCGTCGAGTACATCGTGGCGCACGGCATCGCTTCGTCCATCGAAGGGCGTCGCGCCATCATCGGCTCGGCACACTTTGTGTTTGAGGACGAGAGCGCGCAGCTCGATTCCGACATTAAGGAGCAAATCGAGTCCCAGATGCAGGCCCTGTCGCCGCTGTATCTGGCGGTCGACGGCACCGTTGTGGGCGTGCTCGGTATCGAGGACCCGCTTAAGCCCGGGGTCCGCGAGGCCATCGCCGACCTGCATGCGCTGGGCGTCAAGCATGTCGTTATGCTCACGGGCGATTCCGAGCGCACGGCCGAGCGCATTGCGCGAGAGGCAGGGGTTGACGAGTTTAAGGCCGAGCTGCTGCCCGAGGACAAGTACGCGTATGTAAAGCGCATTAAGGGCGAGGGGCGCCACGTTGCCATGGTGGGCGACGGCGTTAACGATTCGCCGGCACTCGGTTTGGCTGACGTGGGCCTGGCGATGGGTGGCGGAAGCGACATTGCCAAGGAGGTCGCAGACATCATCCTGACCGACACGGATCTGGCCGCGATCGTGCGCCTGCGCCGCATGAGCCAGGGCCTCGTTGATCGTTTGACGAGCTCCTATTCTAAGGTGATGCTCACCAACTCAGCGCTCCTGGCGCTGGGCATTACCGGCGCGATTACCCCGCAGGCGTCGTCGCTGCTGCACAATGGCTCGACGATTGCCTACAGCCTGAGCAACGCGAAGGCATATCTGCGCTAGCGCTTTTACTTGAGTTTATGGCCTGCATTTGGACGGTGTTGCATCTGTCGGAATGCAGGCCTTTTGCGTTTGACCATGTGCTAGCAGCAATATATAGTGATGCTAGCAAAGATAGCAGAAGTCGAAGGTGAGGTTGAGATGGGTGCTGTTGGCAGCATGGCGCAGGTGAATGTTCGCGTCGATCGTCAGGTCAAGGACCATGCGGAGGAAGCGTTGCGGCTTTCGGGCGCCTCACTGCCCGAGCTCATCAAAAAGGTGGTGGCCAAGGTCGCGCAGGGTGGCGGGCAGTGCGAGGAAGTGCTTGCGGCCGTCGACGACCGGCAACAGGCCGTCGTGCCCGATACTCCGTTCGCCGCGTCGTGGGCAGCGGCAGACCGGCTTTACGCGGACCTGGGCATTGCTACGTCGCCCGTATCCGACGATCGCGATTGGGACACAATCTATTCCGAAGCCATGGACGAGCGCTATCGCCAAAAGGGGATGATCCTGTGAGCGGGGCTCCCCTCAAGATCATGGTGGACGCCAACGTATGGGTTGATTCATTTTGCGTCGACCATGCCGAGTCGCTTGCCGCGCGTGCGTTTATCGGACGGGCTGCGGAATCTGGCGCAACGTTGCTCTTTCCGGTGCATATCGCCAAGGATGTACTGTATGTTGTCCAGCACGAGCTCAAGCGCAGGGTTATTGCTAAAAAAGGCTCGGTCGACGAAGCATCGGCACGAGCGATAGGCGATGCGGCGCTGGCGTTTGTTCGAAATATGACCGAAAACGCCACCGCCGTGGGCGCAGACGCATCCGATTTGTGGTTGGCCGATAAGTATCTAACGCTTCATCATGATTACGAGGATAATTTGGTGTTGGCGGCATGCAGACGCGCTGGGGCAGATTACTTGGTAACTAACGATCGCAAACTGCTCGAACATGCCGATCTTGCAGCAAAGACACCTCGTCAAATGATGCCGATTCTTACTTTGGCCGAACGCGGCGGGCGGGTGTCCCGCTAACGTAAACCTATATGTGCGTCCCCTGGAGCTCCGTCACCCCAAAGGGTGCACACTATTTTGCCATGGACTGCCTAATTTCTTAAATACGCCGCCCCTCTAGAAGCCTTCTCAGTCCTGTCGACTCGATATTTTGGGTCAGATGGTCGGAAATCTGTTTCGGAGATGTGCTTTGTTGGGGGAGCCTCCGATGGATTGATGAGGCCAAGTGCTTCTAACCAAAGCGTTTATCTCGGCAAGTTCCAGGGACAGTTTACTTCTATCCTTTCGCCGGCTGGCTCCCAAATAACAAAGTTAGAGTGCTTGCGTACGGGTACATAAAGCGATACGCTAAAAGAAACATATGGAGGTTCATGATGCTATCAAGATTCGGAACCATATTTGGCAATAAGCGTCTTAGATGTGCTTAGTTGATGGAGCTGAATTTATTTTAGGAGCGAGCATTATGAACAAGCGCCTATCTTTACCTGTTGCATTACTACTGTTAGTGGCTGCCCTATCGCTGTTTACGCCCTCAATAGGGTTTGCGGATGATTTCCTGACTAATGACAATAGCGAATATCCAGTGAGTGTTTCATTTCAACTGAAAGATCGTGCGAGTCAGGAATATACCGTTATTTTGCCGGATGGAACTGAAGGCAAAATTGGAATTGAATATATTCCGACTATTGAGCCGTGTAACGCGTGGGATTCTTATTATCAAAACGCCTCTGGCACATGGAGGGTTTACTATAACTCGGTGATATTTCAGGAGTTCTACATTAAAATCGGCAATCATAAGATAACGAGTGCATGGGGTTCGAATTATTCTGTTCCCCTGGGAACGGCATCTGATTCCTTTACCTGGAATAGTACACGAGCGCTACAGCGCGTGAATGTGTCTATACCAGGTTTGTATACTGGAAATGTGTTCTTGGGCGCAGAAATGCAGGGAACGACTCTGCACACCTATGCATACTAGGGCGGTGGTTTTGTGCGCGGTCCCGAAATCGTCTTACTTGCGATACTAATTGCGCTTATCGTGCTCGGATTTAGGCTGGTACGTTGGATTGTGCGAAAAGCAAAGCGTTAATTAGCCTGGACAGATATCATTTTTAGTCGAAGAGCAAGCTGGATCTCTCAAATCTCTCATGTGACTATGTGCTGTATCTGGCTTGCTCTTCAATTATGGCTCGAAATGAGAACTAAGTCTTAAAGCCGCGTTTTTATGGCAGCGGCTTCGGCGAGCTTATCTGCTGCTGTGACATCGGATTGATTGAGGGCAGCGAGACTGCGGTAGAGCCATTCGTTGACCTGGGTGTTCTTGACGCCAGCGGTTTTGGTGAGGATGGCTATAGCGCTGATTTCGGCAAAGAGTTCGGCCTTTGCACCCGTGAGCTCGCCAAGCTCGATGTCGTGATGTGCGGTGACGCCGCGGTTTTCGCTTACGTGGTCGATGAAGCCGCGGACGGTTTCAACGTGCTCGGCGAGTGTGGCCTCATCGGCGCCGTCGGTGAGCGCGTTGAGGGCGCCCGTGACCACGAGGGCGGGATGTCCGCAGGGGACAAAGCCCTCGATGACATCCATAGCTTCGGTAATGGTTGAGCCCAGGCCTGCGAGGGCATTGACGAGTTGCTGCTTGGTATCCATAACGGTCCTTTCGAAGGGTCAATTGTGCTTGGCGAAAATATACGTGACGCGATCGGTAGCAAAAGTGCGAAGTGCAGCGCACATTGGGGTCTTCACAGCTCGTGCATAGAGCAGCTTTCTGCCTTTAGAACGTGGTAAGATAGCTATCCACGAGCGGGGTTCGCCCCGCGTGTTCCTTGAAAAGTCGACGGTTATCGGGTGTTTGCAGGCCCGATACCATCCAGACTTTCCCGACATTCGGGGGCGACTGGTTTCGACACGATAGCTCTGAGAGAGGAAGCAAGCCGAGGTCTCCTCGCCTCGTTAAACAGGGGTACCGTCAAATTGAATTGACAACAACTCTTCTTTTGAGCCTATGGCTCTCGCTGCTTAGTTTATAGCGGCGCGTCAACCCGGTGATTTCCCCGACACCGGTGCGACGTCATTTTAGGGGAATGCTCCTGCGCACGTAATCGGTATGGCGCAGGCTAAGACCGAACCGGTTAGGACGCCGCGAGCGTGTCGCTGCGCGCAAAGCGTCCGAGACAAAACCAGCGACTGAGCTTGGAGATGCCGATCAGGGGGCTTTCGTGGACCGGAGTTCGATTCTCCGCGCCTCCACCAATAGTTACAGGCAGGTAGATACTTATATCTACCTGTCTTTTTATTTCTTGTCCGTACCGCGGAGAATCGAACTCTATGCAGGGCGCGGGCGTAAAGAAAACGCGTGAGCGTTTTTAGCCCGCGGGCGAGGGCGCCGGCAGGCGCCCGAAGCCGGTGCGGATTTGCGAAGCAAATACGCGGATTCTCCGCGCAAAGTCCCAGCTAGATATAGATGCGATGCCGATCGGGCGTCTTGCCCCGGCCTCAACCCATCAGCGGATCCCCCAAACCGCGGAGAATCGAACTCTGCTCCAAAACCAATGCGCTCTCTATCCCAAAACTGGGTAGAAGAAGCCCAAACGAAACAGCAGGAGGTCAACATGACTGCAGAAGATAAGGCAAAGAACGCCGGCAAGGTCGCGCTCGTTTTGGAGGGCGGTAGTTTTCGCGGGCAGTTTACCGCAGGCGTGCTCGACGTCCTCATGGAGACCGGCGTCGAGATTCCGGCGGTATATGGCGTATCGGCCGGCGCCCTCAACGGCGTGAACTACAAGTCGCACCAGATCGGCCGTGCCAACCGCATCAACCTGGCTTTCTGCAACGACAACCGCTTCATGGGCGCCGCATCGTTTGCGTCCACGGGCTCCATCGTCGGCTACGACTTTATCTTCAACGATGTCCAGGACCGCCTGGATCCCTTTGACAACGAGACGTTTGATGCGAGCCCCATCGAGATGTACGCCGTCGCGACGGACATGCTCTTTGGAACTGCCGCGTACCTGCCGGTCAAAAGCGCCGTGCTCGACCTCGATGCCGTGCGCGCCTCGACGTCGCTGCCGCTGGTGACGCCGCCGGTCGAGATTGACGGGCACAAATACGTCGACGGTGGCGTAGCCGATTCGGTTCCCATCGAGCACGTGCTGGAGGAGGCGGGCTTCGATCGCGCGGTTGTCATTGTCACGCAGGACCGCTCGTACGAGAAAAAGCCCTACGAGTTTATGCCCGCCGCGCGCGCCCGCTATGCCGACTACCCCTACCTGCTCGAGGCTATCGAGACACGCCACGACCGCTATAACATCCAGCGCATGCATCTGTGGAAGTATGAGCGCGAGGGCCGCGCACTGGTCGTTGCTCCGCAAAAGCCGGTCGAGGTCGGCCACGTTGAGCACGATCCGGCAAAGCTCCTCGACCTGTATATTCAGGGCCGCCAGGAGGCAAAGCGCTTGCTGGGAGATATCGAGGCATTTGTCGAGCGCTAGTGTCGCGGCGTCATGACCCATGGACGACATGTGCAGAAAGTCTGGTCGGAGCCAAAATACCTGTTGACTCGGGCGGCGAGCGGGGTAATATGGACGGGTTACTTGCAGAGCCCCGTGAATCTCTGTAACAACACGTACTGTACATGGAGGAGTCTAAGTGATTTCGAAATCGACTCACTACGCCAAGCAGGGCGAGGTCCAGCGCAACTGGGTTCTCGTCGACGCCGATGGTGCTGTCCTGGGCCGTCTTGCCACCCAGATCGCAATGATTCTGCGCGGTAAGAACAAGCCCCAGTTCACGCCCAACAGCGACTGCGGCGACTTCGTTGTCGTCATCAACGCCGATAAGGTCCAGCTTACCGGTAACAAGGCCGACACGAAGACCTATTATCGCCACAGCGGCTACAACGGCGGCCTCAAGGCTGAGAGCTTCCGCCAGGCTATGGAGAAGCATCCGGAGAAGGTCATCGAGCGCGCCGTTCGCGGCATGTTGCCCAAGACCACCCTCGGCCGTGCCCAGATGACCAAGCTTAAGGTCTACGCTGGTGCCGAGCATCCGCACGCTGCCCAGAACCCCACGAAGATTGAGCTGGAGGCTTAAAGATGGCTGAGAACACCGTTGTCTACCAGGGTACTGGCCGTCGTAAGAACGCCGTCGCCCGCGTCCGTCTCGTCCCCGGCACCGGCAAGGTGACCATCAACAAGCGTGACGCCGAGCAGTATTTCGGCCGTCATCAGCTCGTTGAGAACGCCCTTGCTCCCTTCAAGGTGACCGACACCGCCGGTCAGTTCGACGTTATCGCTCTGTGCGATGGCGGCGGCATCTCCGGTCAGTCCGGCGCTCTGCGTCTGGGCATCGCTCGCGCTCTTCTGAACGCTGGCGACTACCGTGCTGACCTCAAGAAGGCCGGTTTCCTTACGCGCGATGCTCGCGTGGTCGAGCGCAAGAAGTACGGCCTCAAGAAGGCCCGCCGCGCTCCCCAGTTCTCCAAGCGCTAAGGTTTTATCTCCTTTCGAGATACAATGTACAAGCGGGGCCTGCCGATTCCTCGGCGGGTCCCGCTTTTCTTTTTCGACTAGGGCGGGCGGTTGCATATCGCCTGCTAGGGAAGGAGCGATCCTATGCCCCAGAACATCTTCGGTACCGACGGCGTCCGTGGCGTCGCCAATGCCGACCTCTCGTGCGACCTCGCGTTTCGCCTGGGCCGCGCGGCGACCAAGTTCCTTGGTCCGGATATCTGCGTCGGCCGCGACACGCGTCTTTCGGGCACCATGCTCGAGAGTGCTCTGACCGCCGGTATCATGGCCGAGGGCGGCCGTCCGCACTGCTGCGGCGTTATCCCTACGCCGGCCGTGGCACTGCTCACCGTTCAAAATGAGCTCGACGGCGGCATCGTCATCTCCGCTTCGCATAATCCGCCGGAGTTCAACGGCATCAAGTTCTTTAGCCGCAAGGGCATGAAGCTTCCCGATGCTGTCGAGGAAGAGATCAGCGCCTGGGTCATGTCCGAGGAGGCCATGGCTGCCGACACGCTGCCGACCGGCGCCGGTGTGGGTCACATCATCAAGATGAAAGACGCCCGCAAGGCCTATGTCGATCATGCCATCAGCACGCTCGACGGCCTTAAGCTCGATGGCCTGGTTGTTGCCGTCGACTGCGGCCACGGTGCTTCCTGCCGGACCACGCCCGCTGCGCTGCAGCGCCTGGGCGCCACGGTCCATGCCATCAACACCGATTACTGCGGCACCGACATTAACGTTGAGTGCGGCTCCACTCACCTTGAGCCCCTGCGCGAGCTCGTGCTGCGCACCCACGCCGATATCGGCCTGGCCCACGACGGCGACGCCGACCGCGTGCTGTTCGTCGACGGCGAGGGCAATGAGATCGACGGTGACTACATCCTGGCTATCTGCGGTTCTGACCTCGCCGCCCGCGGCAAGCTCGCCAACTCCGAGATCGTCTCGACCGTCATGTGCAACCTTGGCTTCTCCATCGCTATGAAGGAGCAGGGCTTCGAGATGGTTCAGACCGCCGTGGGTGACCGCTACGTTTTGGAGCGCATGCTCGCGGATGGCGCCGTCATCGGCGGCGAACAGTCCGGCCACATCATCTTCCTGGAGCACAACACCACCGGTGACGGCCTGGTGACGGCTCTGCAGCTGCTGGCCGTGCTCAAGCGCACCGGTCGTACCCTCACCGATCTTGCCGGCATCATGAAGAAGTACCCGCAGGTACTCGTCAACGTGCATTCCGACAACAAGGCCGGCCTGGACGATTGCCAGCCCATCTGGGACGCCGTCGCTGCCGCCGAGAAGGAGCTTGACGGCCGCGGCCGCATTCTGGTGCGCCCGAGCGGTACCGAGCCGCTGGTCCGCGTTATGGCCGAGGCCGAGACGCACGAGCTGACCCAGCGTGTTGTCGACGACATCGTCGAGGTTGTCAAGCGCGAACTTCCCTAATGGTCAAAAACGGGTGCCAAGTGGTAAACTGTTAAAGCTATTTTGATTGATTGGTATGTCCGAGGGGGAGCATGTTCACTAAAGTCCTAAGGTCTTTTGGTATGCGTGGACGAGTTCTTACGCTGGATGCTCCCGTCTCGGGCGACGTCATTCCGTTGTCCGAGGTCAATGACCAGACATTTGCTACCGGCCTTTTGGGCCAGGGCGTGGCGATTCAGCCTACCGGCACGCGTGTGATTGCGCCGGCAGACGCCAAGGTCGAGGCCATTTTTCCCACGGGTCACGCCGTTGCGCTCAACACGGTCGATGGCCTAGACGTGCTCATCCACGTTGGTTTGGACACTGTTCAGCTTGAGGGCAAGCATTTTAGCGTGCATGCACAGGTGGGCGATGTCGTCCATAAGGGCGACGTGCTCATCGAGTTCGATCGCGAGGCAATTGCTGCCGAGGGCTACGATGTGACGGTTCCCATCTTGGTGTGCAACTCCGTTGAGTTCTCGAGTATCAAGGGCTCCGTTGGCGTGCATGTCGAAGAGATGGACCAGCTCATCGTTGCTCGGGAGCGCTAGCAAGTGCACGTGGCCATTAGCCTACAATTCAAACACGTTTATGGAGGGCGCCCTTGAAAGAGGGCGCCCTCCGTGGCAAGATGGGATTTGTCCGAAGCTAAACGGCTTTGGGTCACCGTGGACGGGCAGGGGCCTCGACGCGGCTAGACACGAGACACATACATTACGCGACCTCGCCCTGGTGGCCGCACACGTTGGTTGCGGCCGACGCGGGCCGCGGGCAAGTGCTTGTAAGGGGAGCCTTGCCTCTCTTGTACGAGAAAGGACGCGTAATGAAGATCATTAAAGCTAAAGACTACGAGGATATGAGCCGCAAGGCCGCCAATATTATCTCGGCGCAGGTTATCCTCAAGCCCGATTGCGTGCTGGGTCTTGCCACCGGCTCCACCCCGATCGGTGCCTACAAGCAGCTCGCTGCTTGGTACGAGAAGGGCGACGTCGACTTTGCCGAGGTCAGCACCTACAACCTGGACGAGTATCGCGGCCTTTCGCACGACGATCCCCAGAGCTATCACTACTTCATGCGTGAGAACTTCTTCGATCACATCAACATCGACCTGAACAACACGCATGTGCCCGACGGTTCCAACCCCGACGCCGCCGCTGCCTGCTCTGAGTACGACAAGATCGTCGCCGCCGCCGGTTACCCGGATCTGCAGCTGCTCGGCATTGGCAACAACGGCCACATCGGTTTCAACGAGCCCGATGACCACTTCTCCAAGGGCACGCACTGCGTCGACCTCACCGAGAGCACCATTCAGGCCAACAGCCGCCTGTTCGACAGCATCGACGATGTTCCCCGTCAGGCCTACACCATGGGTACCCAGACCATCATGTATGCCCGCATGATCCTAGTCGTCGCCAACGGCGAGGCCAAGGCTCAGGCCGTGCATGACATGTGCTATGGTCCGGTTACGCCCGCGTGCCCGGCTTCGATCCTGCAGCTGCACACCAACTGCGTTGTCGTTGCCGACGAGGCCGCCCTTTCGCTCTGCGAGTAGCGCGAATCCTGCATCTCGACATAGCCTTGCCTAAGGCCTCCGCTTTGCGGGGGCCTTTTTGTTATCCCTCTCCGCCCGCTTGACCAAAATCTTGCCGCAAGCTTGACGAATGCCGGATGCCCAACAGCTTGATTCATTCCATACCAGATTCTATGCAAAAATGCCACTAAAAGGTCGTAGACGGTAGCGGGTGCTAGGCGAGTTGAATGACATAGCTGAACCTTGTTCATTTGCGTTACACTGCCGCTTAGATGGGACAAGCTGACAAGCTCATTTACCTGCTTAAAGACCGATTAGTCGGGGGATTAATAACAATCGGCCCTCGCTGTACAAAAACTTGCCGCTTGCGTACCAAAAGACAACCTAGAACACAAGGTCGCTCTATTCATAGCGCGGCTTGTATGGTCTTGCGGTTACAGTGTCCATACGGTCGAGTTGAGGAGCGGGCATGGTAAACGATTTGGGCAGTATGGACGACCTCGAGCTGATGCCGCTGGGCGGTGGCTATATGGTGCGACGCGAACGCTTGATGAATGAGCTTCTCGCCAAGGGCCGAAAGGCCGGCATCGTGGTTCTTTATGCGCCCGACGGGTTTGGGAAGACCTCGGTGCTGCTGCAGTACACCCATGAGGTTAAATGCGACCCGACGCGAGGCCCCGTGCGGATTATCGAGGCCGATCGCGCCACTGGGCGCGAGGTGTTTATGCAGCTCGAGGTGGTTACCGAAGAACTCAAAGACAAACCGCACTCCCTCATCGCGATTGATAATGTGCCAAACCTCGATCAGCACGATACCGAAGACCTCATCGACAGGATTCGCGGCCTGCGCGCTATGGGGGTGGGGGTCTTTATCTCCTGCCGTCCTTCAAATCGTCAACTGATTCATGGGCTGGGCGATTCGGTTAAGATCAATGCGCAGATGCTCAAGGTGCATGCCTATGAGTATTCGGCGTGGGCATCGGCGTTTTCGATCAGCACATCGCTCGACTTTTATCAGCTCACGCAGGGCGTGCCCGAGCTCGTTTCGGCATTGCAGACGGGTCTGTATGGCCAAGGCGACGTAGCCGGTCTGCTCGAAAACGAGATTGTCAACGTATATGGCGCGGCACTTGTCGACCTGGCTTCGCTCGACAATAATGCACTGTTTTGCGTGGCATGTCTCATGATTTTGATGGGCGAGGGCAATATTGCAGAACTCGAGGCTTGTGGGGTGAGGCTGTCGATGGTCGACCAGTCCTACTTTGTACGCGACTACCCGATCTTTGGCTTGGATCCCGCCGAGCGGAGTTTTACGTGTCTGGGCACGGAGGATAACGGACGCTTGCGTTTGCGTAAGTTGGTGGCCGAGGTTCGCCCCGAACTTGTTCCGAGGGCGGCCCGGATTTTGCTTAAGGCAGGTCGATGCGATGCGGCGATGGGCCTGGCGGACGCCTTTTTGGACCGTGATGCGGTCCTTGAACTTGCTGGGCAGTATGGGGTCGATCTGGCTCTGACGGGGCACGGGGCCGATATCTGCCGAGCAGCGCTGGGCACGATCGATGCCGACGATCCGGCTCCAGAGCCAACGCCTGCCGAGGCGCTTGGCGTATATCTGGCAGCGGTCGGCGTGTCCAATACAAAGCTCGCCCGCTATATGGCATCGGTCATCGAGCGCGGGGGCGAACGGGCGGCCTGTGAAATAGACCCTGTTTCATGGAGGGTGGCCCAGACACTGACGGCTGTTTGCTATGGGGACAACGGGCTTGGGCTTCCTGCGAACCTGGCCGTGCCAGAAATCGAGACATCCCATACCGCACTCGATATGTTGTCCGCGCATATCGAGGTCAAGCGCTGCCTGACCGAGCGGGGAGATGACGGCGGCGTTCTACAGCAGCTCAAAACGAGCAAGGCCTACGACTGCGAGCTCGACATCGCGGGGATTGTTATACGGGTCGATAGCATGCTGGTGGAGCTTTTTGACGGGTCGTTTGCGGGAACCGACGAGCGCGACGACGAGATGACGGTGGTGCGGGAGGCGCTCGACGTACGTGGGCTTAAGGCGATAGCTATCTGGGTGCGCATGGTGCTGGCGGCACGGCGGCTCCTTTCCGGCCTGCCGGTAACCGACGACGCGGCGTTCAACGAGCTCGATCGTTTTGCCGTGCGCATGCGCGATAACCAGATTCAGCTGTTTGGCCTGTTGCTAGAAGGCTGGCAGTCGCTGGCAGAGGGACGGCCGGTTAATGCAAAGTTCCGTGCGGTCCAAGTGCTCAAACTTGCCGAGGAGTCGATTGCGTACATGCGCGATAACGCATTGCTGCTGGAGCGCGCGGCGTATCTGCGTAACACCTCGATGGTTTCGGTACGTGAGGAAGCGGAGTTGCTCGATATAAGCCAGACGCAGGTTGGTGGCGCAGAAGCCTGGATGGTGGCGCTGCATTTGGCCTGTGCGGGCCGAGACAGCGACCTTGCGGCCTGGATGTCCATGAATCGTGCGGGGATTCTAGAGCCATCGTATCGGCTCTTTGCGCGCCTTGCCATGCATTGTCTGGGCGAGCCGGCGGCCAGGATACGCAAGAAGCTTCCCGTGCGCGAGCTGTCGCGGTACTCGCTGCGCGACGATTTGGAAGGGGAGGGCGAGCGCCTGTTCCAGGCCGGCGAGGTTGAAGCCGTTGATACCATCGACCATATCGAGATTCGCATGTTTGGTGCGTTTCGCGCCGAGCGCGACGGGTTTCCCATCACGGACAAAATGTGGCGCCGCAAGAAGGCGGCGACACTTGCCGAGCGGCTTGCACTGGGCATGGATGCGCTCGTCGATCGTGAGACGCTGGCCATGGAGCTGTGGCCCCATGCCGAGTTCAATAGCGCCCGCAATAACCTGTACTCGACGATATCGCGCTTGCGGTCGGCTTTGGGACCGACGCCGGATGGCAAGTCGTGTGTGCTCATCCAAAATGAATGCATCGGACTCAACGGCGACTACGTCAAGACCGATGTACGGCTGTTTGACCAGATAAGCCGCGAGGTTTTGGGAAATCGCACGGGTGCGCGCGGGCCCCATTTAGTTGAGCTGTGCCTTAAGATTGAGCAGCTTTATGCCGGACCGCTGTATGTTCCCAATGGCTGTAATCCCACCTACTTTTTGCGTATGCGACGCATTATGCAGTCAAAGTACATCGATTGCATGATTAAGGGAGCAAATGCCGCTCTAGAAGAAAACGATCTGCAGTCGGCGATTTGGCTGGCGGAGTCGGGTCTTCGACAGGAAACGGCGCGTGAGGATATGGTGCGCTGCGCCATGCGTGTCTACAGTGCGGCGGGGCGGAGGCGCGATATCGTCGAGCTATACAGTGGGCATATGCACCATCTGAGGGAGCAGGTCAATGGCGTGCCCGAGCCCGAGACGCGGCGTCTATACGAGCGCTTGGTGGAGGGGCGGCTCAATCGCGTGCTGGTCGAGCGATAAAAAACGGGCGCCCGAAGTACTTGGGCACCCGTAAGCTTGCTATGTGTTGGTTCGCCGGATCATTGACTCTTAGACGAGCTTGATCTTCTCGATGTCCTTGCGCGAGGACTCGCGATACAGCGAGAACTTGCGGCCGATGACCTGGACGACCTCGGCGTGGCAACGCTCAGCGAGCTCTTCGGCGGCCTCGCGGGCGGAAAGACTGGAGCCATCGAGCACGGAGCACTTAACGAGCTCATGCTTCTCCAGGTAGGCGACCGTCTGCTCGACGGTGCCCTCGTTGACATCGGACTTACCGATGATGATGGCGGGGTTGAGGTGATGGGCCATGCTGCGAAGCTGCTTGACCTGGGCTCCTGTCAGTGCCATGGGTTCTCGCTTTCTATGTATGGGGCGCCCCGCGACGGGGCCTTAATCTACGTGAGCTGTCCCACGATAGCGCAGGAACGGCGCGGTGTGGAGCGCGTTTGCCCAGTTCAAAAAGAATGCGGATGCCGAGTGAGTGGGCGGTGCGGGCTGCGAACAGGCTATGAGCTGGGCGCAGAGACCGGTTCCCATGCAATAAACGCCCAGCGAACCTTACGGATATGGTCGAGCATATAGCGCCCCTGCGGCACGCCCTTGGAGCCCGGCTCGCCGGCATGGGGGTTTTCGATCATGTGCTGAGCGATATAGTCGCGCAGGCGGTCGATCTTATCCTCGTTGCCATGCTCGAGCATACGGGAAAAATCCGCCACGCCTGCCTCAAGGCTATCGAAGGTATCGCGACGAGGCGATTCAAAGTATGTAACCTGCGGCAACGCACCCATCTGAATGAGGATGTTGAAGGCGTACACAAAGCCATTGCTGCAGGTAACCGAGGTGCCGATAGCGTTCATCACGTGCAGGTCATAGCGCGGGCTGGAGTTGGCGACCATCGTGACAGCACAACGGCGACGAGCCGTACGGTCGAGCTTGGCAAGCGCACCTTTTAGGTCATTTGTGGTGACGGAACGACTGGCAAAGGCAACATCCACAGTCTTGGCAACCGGCCCAACCAAATCCCAATCATCGTCCCAAGCAAGCTCAAGCGGCGTAATGCGATCTTCGAGCCCATAGTACTCAATGCCAGCATCAAGCGTGCCCAACATGGCAGGGGAAAAGTCAGCAGCAATCACAGGATGCCCAGCCTGAGCAAGCGGAATAGCAATCGACCCAGCCCCGCACCCCATATCGAGTACCGACTCGCTGGGCTCAAGCGCCAGCAGCTTTATAAAATCCCGAGCATAAGGGGCAGTCTCCAACGGCCGAAAATGCCGAGCCCTTTTATCCCACTCAAAAGAATCGTCAGCCCGCCGCCGATCAGCTTGCAGACGCATCCACTCCAGATTCCAATCTGTGGAAAGCAGCTCAGAACGATTCTCCCCATCAGCCACGGGCCAACCTCCTAGCAACAAAAAAGCGACTCCTCCCAAAAGAAGAGCCGCAACCAGCATATATCAGAAAGAACCGATCCAACGCCAAACCGTCATACCAGCAAAGTAGGGCAGAAGCGAAGCGACTGCCAAAGGGATAGAACCCAACCGAGGGCCCGTTGTGCGGGAGCCCCGGGGAGGGCAAATATATAAGGTCGATCGCGAGTTCCGCACGAGCCGGAGAGCACTTAATGTGCTCTCCGTGCGAGCCAGGACTGTCCGAGCAGGCGACCTTATATATTTGCCCTCCCCGGGGCTCCTCGCCAGTCCCCCTCAGCTAGTTCTTCAGCGAGTTCAGCGGCGCCGGGAAACGTCCACCGCGGTGGGCAAGCACGGTGCCGGCGTTGGGGTTCACCGGCATGATGGGTGCACGGCCGAACAGGCCGCCGTACTCGACGCAGTCACCCACGCCCTTGCCGATGGCGGGAATCACGCGGACGGCCGTGGTCTTGTTGTTGATGACGCCGATGGCCATCTCGTCGGCGATGATGCCGGCGATGGTCTCGACCGGGGTGTCGCCGGGGATGGCGATCATGTCCAGGCCGACGGAGCACACGCAGGTCATGGCCTCGAGCTTCTCGAGCGAAAGCGCACCGGCTTCGACGGCGGCGATCATGCCGGCGTCCTCGGACACGGGGATGAAAGCGCCGGAGAGACCGCCCACGCTGGAGCTGGCCATGACGCCGCCCTTCTTGACGGCATCGTTGAGCATGGCGAGCGCGCAGGTCGTGCCCGGGCCACCGCAGGTGCCCACGCCGATGATCTCGAGGATGCGCGCGACGGAGTCGCCGATGGCAGGCGTGGGAGCCAGCGACAGGTCGACGATGCCCTTCTCGACACCCAGGCGATGGGCGGCCTCGCGGCTCATGAGCTCGCCGGCACGGGTGATCTTAAAGGCGGTCTGCTTAATCTTTTCGGCGACTTCCATCATCGATGCGGAATCGGGCAGCGTCTCCAGGGCTGCGGCCATAACGCCGGGGCCCGAGACGCCTACGTTGATGACGGCGTCGGCCTCGCCACCGCCGTGGACGGCGCCCGCCATAAACGGGGAGTCCTCGACCATGTTAGCAAAGCAGACAAACTTGGAAGCGCCGACGGAATCCTGGTCGGCCGTGAGTTTAGCGGCATCGATGATGGTCTGGGCGGCCATAAGCACGGCGTCCATGTTGATGCCGGCGCGCAGGCTGGCGACGTTGACACTGGAGCAGACACGGCTCGTGGTGGCGAGCGCCTGGGGGATGGACTGGATGACGCGGCGGTCGGCGTCGCCGATGCCCTTCTGGACGAGTGCGGAGAAGCCGCCCAGGTAATCGATGCCGAGCGTCTCGGCCGCGCGGTCGAGGGCATGCGCGATGGGGGTGAGGTCCTCATCCTTGCAGCACGCGGCGATCTGCGCCACCGGGGTGACGGAAACGCGCTTGTTGACAATGGGGATACCGTACTCGCGCTCGAGGTTCTCGGCGGTCTCGACCAGATGCTCAGCCGTGTGCGTCACATGGTCGTAGATCTTCGTGCACATGCGGTCGAGGTTCTCGTCACCGCAACCCATGAGCGAAACACCCATGGTGATGGTCCTGATGTCGAGGTTCTGTTCCTCAACCATGCCGCGGGTTTCCGCGATTTCTGCGGGCGTGATCGCCATCCTTGCGCTCCTATCTGCCAAAACGAGCATAGTCTTATCTATTCTAACGTGCCGCACGTGCCAAGTGGCGCGTGCGGCACGTTTTGGTGCTCGGTTGTTTCCGTTGTGTTACTTCCCAAAGACCTCTTCGGCGATACGAGCGCTCTCGGCGGCGTCCTTGGCGTAGTAGTCCGCGCCGATTTGCTTGGCGTATTCGGGGGTGAGCACGGCACCGCCCACGATGATCTTGACGCCCGGAACCTCGGCATGGAGCAACTTGATGGTCTCTTCCATGGCGACGACCGTGGTGGTCATAAGCGCCGAGAGGCCGACGAGCTTGATGTCACGCTCCTGCACGGTCTTGAGCACTTCTTGCGGGTCGACATCGCGGCCTAGGTCAAAGACGGTGTAGCCGTAGTTATCGAGCAGCATCTTGACGATGTTCTTGCCGATATCGTGGATGTCGCCCTTGACGGTGGCCACGCAGATCTTACCCTTGTCGGCAATCTCGCCGGCGGGCATCAGGCGCTTGATGGTGTCGAAGCCCACGCGTGCGGCTTCGGCCGAGGCCATGAGTTGCGGCAAGAAGAACTTGCCCTGGTCAAAGAGGACGCCCACCTCGTCGAGGGCGGGGATAAAGTGGTTGTTGATAAGGTCCATGGCGTCGTGGTCTGCCAGCAGACGCTCGGTCTCGGCAGCGATCTCGCCTTTGCGGCCCGAGACGACCATGCGACGAATCGGGTCGTCGTTGCCGTCGGTGCCGGCGGTGCCGGCAGCGGGCACGGTGTCGGTCGATGCGGCCTGAGCTGCTGCCGGGTTGGCGGCGATCTTATACGGATCGGTCCAGCCGGCATAGCGCTCGATGTATCCGGTCGAGCCCTCGTCCTCAACGCTCAGGACGCGATAGCTGTAGACGGTGTCCATAAAGCGCTTGGAGCCCGGGTTCATGATGGGGGCATCGAGGCCCGCGCCAAAGGCGGCGGCCAAAAAGACCGAGCCCAGCAGCGGGCGGGCAGGCAGACCAAAGCTGATGTTCGACACGCCGAGCGCGCATTTGACGCCCAGGCGCTCCTTGCACAGGGACATGGCGCGCAGGATCTGCTCGGCCTGGCGTTGATTGGTCGAGGCGGTCATGACCAGGCAGTCGATGAGGATACGGTCCGGGCCGATGCCGTAGCGGGCAGCCTCGGCCACGATGCGCTCGGCGATGGCAAAGCGGGCCTCGGCGGTATCGGGGATGCCGCCTTCGTCGAGCGTAAGGCCGACAACGTTGGTGCCGTAGTGGGCGACCAGCGGGAAGATCTCGTCCATGATCTGCTGCTTGCCGTTGACCGAGTTGATGATGGGCTTGCCGGCGTAGCGACGTACGGCGGCCTCGACGGCGGCGGGGTCGGTGGAGTCGATCTGCAGCGGCAGCAGCGTGGAGCCTTGGAGCTGCTCGGTGGCCTGTTGGATAATCTTGACCTCGTCGATCTCGGGCAGGCCCACGTTGACGTCCAGGATGTCGGCGCCCTGCTCCTGCTGGCTGATGCCCTGGCCCACCACGTAGTCCAGGTCGCCGTCGCGCAGGGCCTGCTGCAGGCGCTTTTTGCCGGTGGGGTTGATGCGCTCGCCGATGACGGCGATCTTGTGGCCGTCGCAGGGGAGGTCCACCACGGTCTGGGCGCTTGTGACCGACATGCTGGGCTTGCGGTGGCGCGGACTGGGCGTGTGGTTATCGATAAGCGTGCGCAGCGCTGCCATGTGCGCCGGCGTGGTGCCGCAGCAGCCGCCCACGACGCTTACGCCGTCCTCAATCATACCGGCGACGGCCACGGCGTACTCGGGCGCCTGGATATCAAAGACGGTGTTGCCGTCGTCGTCCACGTGGGGCAGTCCTGCGTTGGCCTGCACCATAACGGGCTTGTCCGTAACGGTGAGCATGCGAGCGGCGAGTCCTCGGAGCTCGGCCGGTCCCTGGCTGCAGTTGATGCCCAAAACGTCGGCGCCGATGGCATCGAGCGTGATGGCGGCAACCTCGGGACTCGTGCCCAGGAAGGTGCGACCGTCTTCCTCAAAGGTCATGGTGGCAAAGACGGGCAGGTCGGAGTTCTCGCGGCAGGCGAGGACGGCCGCCTTGATCTCGGCCAGGTCGGTCATAGTCTCGATAATAAAGAGGTCCACGCCCGCGGCGACGCCGGCGCGCACTTCCTCGGCAAAGAGGTCGTAGGCCTCGTCGAAGCTGAGGGTACCCAAGGGGCGAAGCAGCGCGCCGATGGGGCCGATATCGCCGGCGACGTAGTGGGCGCCGGCCGCGCGGGCGCAGGCGACAGCGGCGGCAAAGACATCTGCCACGGTGGCGGTACCGTCGAGCTTGTGGGCGTTGGCGCCAAAGGTGTTGGCGGTGATCACGTCGCAGCCGGCTTCGACGTACTGACGCTGGATGTCGGTAATGACCTGAGGCTCCTCAAAGTTGAGCAGCTCGGGCAGGGCGCCGGCCTTCATGCCGGCCGCCTGCAGCATGGTACCCATGCCGCCGTCGAACAGCAGGTGTCCCGTGCCCTCGATGGCGGCGCGCAGACGATCGTCCTTAATGCGAAGGTCGTCGATCGTGCGCGTCTTGTATGCAGCTCCGTTGCGGCGCGCAGCATCAACAGGCGCCGCCAGCGCGGCACCGTCCAGATCATGAGTGATAAGTATGTTTGAGCTATTCGCCATGTGCGTCCATTTCGTCTAGAGCCCACTGAGGAATTTCTATTTGAAGGGATTTGTCGGGCTCGATATCTTCGATTCGCTTGTTGTAGTGGGCAAGAAGCCGTGCGACATTTAATCGAATTAGGCCTCGCTTGTAGAACGATAATTCTTCAATATTGATGCCGATAAACGATTCGAGCGCGATAACCTGTACGCGATTGCCGAGTCCCTCACTTTCGAACAGTCCGTAAGCGAAGGAAACTTTATCGTGGGGGACAACGACGATGGGCCGAATGCCATTTCGAATGTTATCTCGGCATCGATCGGTCAATTTGGCCATTGGCGATACAGTCACGTGAAATGCAGCATCATTGATTTGGAAATCGCCAGAACGGTCTGTTTGCTGGTCGGCAGCGTTTGAGTTGTCCTTTCCGATTTCTATGGTTGGAAATAACATCTCTAGTTTTGCGCCTACCAGGTGCTGTGCGACGGTACCCGTTGGCTTATCGGACCGTAGGCTTGCTTCGGCTAGGATATCATCGACAATGACAGAAATTGGTTTTTGAAGATCGATTTCGACTTTGATTCTCTGCCGGTTAAAGAAATCGACCTGGATTCGCTCGACGAAGAAATTGGCGATTGCATTCGCAGCTTCAAGACGAGCGTCTTCGCAAGTGTCACTGGGTAGGGCAGAGTTGATAATTGTGGCAAGCTCAAGCGCCATCGGGAGTGTGCCGCGTGAGGTTCTGCCGCCCTCTGATGCGAAGGCACGCGTTTCCCCATGTCTGGCTAAAACTGTTTTGATGCATGCTCCACTTAGGCCTCGTACTTGGCTCCCCTTGTCCGATTGCACATAATCGTCGGTGAGCGGAAAACGGTTTTGCAACAGCTCGCTTATGCCTATGCCAACCGCCATGACGTTACGGTTGACATTGCCTCGCTTGCTGCGTTTGGATTCGTACCAGAGTTCAATGGCATCCAAGATATCTTTATCGGGCTCGTTCAAGGAGCAATTGGTCATTTCCATTATTGTTCACTCCGTTCCTTGAAGACATAAGCGCTGGTTTGACTGCATTTTTTATAAGCCAAGTGACAACTGGCACGGCAACTGCATCGCCGAATGCGTAGCGAATCTGAGCATCCGAGAAGCCGCTAAACTGACATGAGTCAGCACCTTGGAGACGGGCATATTCGGTTCCAGTCATCCAGCGAACTTCTATCTTTCCGTTTTCGCATATAACGACTGCCTGTCTTGATGAGCCGCCGCGAGCCGTTCTTAGACATCCGGCAATTTCTTCTTCACGGATTTCCCAGCGCACAACGCCTGATCGCGTGCGACGGTAAGCAGTGCGAACAGTTTTTTCTTTGGCATTTAAGAAGCGCTGAAGGCGCTCTGCTTGATGCGGTGCAAGCGAGTCGATAAATGCTTGTACTTGGTTTTTGTTCCACCAACGCTTGTCGCCCTCGGGAATATCTTCAACAACCGTTGCAAGGCCCGTCATGCGAAGTGGGCTCGGCTCGTTTAGGTGAGAGACGTGCGTAATGAGTGAAGGGTCGGAGTGAATCCAGGAGACCTTTTCAGGTCGAAGCGAGGAATCGAGTCGGCTGTTGGGAAGAGGGTCTTTTAATCCGACGACAAACATGCGGGGGCGTGACTGGGGAAGCCAGTGCCGTGCATCGATAAAATAAGCGTCGCATGAATAGCCTAAACGATTAAATTCCTGGCAAACGAGTCTAAAGTCATCACTGTTATTAGACGTGGCAAGGCCGATGACGTTTTCGAGAACAAGTGCCCGCGGGGCACGATCGCTCATTCCTTCGATGGCCTTAATAAAGCCAAAGAACGCACTGGACTCTTTGCCAGAGATAAGTCCCTCCCTGTTTCCCGCGAGAGATAAGTTTGTGCAAGGGCTTGACGCCCATGCGATGTCGGCTTGGGGTATTAGGTCGGGGTCGAGTGTGTGGACATCCTGCTCGACTAGATGCTCATCGCCCCAGCACTGGCTGTACATGGCGCATTTAGTACGGTCTATGTCATTTGCCCAGATTGTTTTGATTCCGGCTTTTGCCATGCCGGCACGAGCCAAGCCAATGCCTGAAAAAAACTCAAGCGCGGTTAGTTGTGGCGAGAACTGCAGAATGTTGTGCATGTACTGGCTTTCAGATAGTTGTTATTTGGCATCTTATGGTACTTGTTTGTGAGGACATCCGCTTACTTACGGATGAGATTCCCTCGATACCGTGCCATCAATTGACATTTTATTCAGAATGCGAATAGCAGGTGGTGTGGGCGGCGCGGAAGCGGCAGTGCTCGCGCATGCGGCAGATAGTGCAGGTGGGGCGGCTCTGGGCGTCGTGGACCTCGCCGTCGAACAGACCGATCACCGCGGTCACGCTCTTGGTGGGCATGAGCAGGTTGGTGGGTGTGACGGTAAGCCCGATGAGCCGCGTGGCGTTGAGCGCAGCCACGATTGAGCGCTGGGCCGTAAGCGGGCAGTCGCCATAGCCGGGGCTGAAGCGCCAGTTGCCGGTGAGCCCGTGTACAGCGGCCGCGGCCTTGACTTGCTGGTCCATCTGCTCGACGGCGGCCTCCACATAGGCGGAGCACGCGGCATCGAGCACGGCTCCCTCTAGGGGCTGCTGGGCTCCCGTGGTGCGCAGGCGACGCTCGGCGTCCATGCCGAGGGTGCATGCCATGAGTGCGGCAAAGCGGGCGTCTTTGAGATGGCGATAGATATCGCGACCTTGCAACTCAACGTTGGTGCCAACCAGACGGATGCAAGGCTCTCCCTGCTCGTCCACGCCCGTGGCATCGATGGCAAATACGCGGCGCACGCCACGGGGCTCAATGTCCAGCTCAAGGTGCTCGACCACAAGCTCAATACGCTGCGACAGCTCGGGCTCAATCTGCTGACCGCCGTAGCCCAGATACCGCAGCATCTCGGCACGGTCGACACGGGGATGGTGCGCAGCATCGACACGATAAAGCGCCGGCGACGCAAGGTCGGCCGGCACTTCGACAGCGGTTGTATCGATGTGCGGTTTTTCCATTACCCCAGGCGCTCCATAATAGTCGCGGCGATCGCAGGACGATTCATAGTGTACAGGTGCAGACCGGCGGCGCCGTGCTCCTTAAGGTCGCAAAGCTGACGGGCGGCATAATCTACACCGGCTGCCTGCAGGCTCTCGGGGTCGTTCTCGTACTTGGCGAGAATCTTGATGACGGGGGAGGGCAGCGACGCGCCGCACATAAAGACCATGCGGCTGATCTGCGACTTGCCCATAAACGGCATGATGCCCGCGGTAATGGGCACGGTGATGCCGGCCTTGTCGGCAAGCTCGCGGAAGCGATAGAAGCACTCGTTATCAAAGAAGAGCTGCGTCACAAAGAAGCTCGCGCCGGCGTCTTGCTTTTGCTTGAGGTGCTCGACCGAGAGGTTGAGATCCTCGCAGGCAATGTGGCCCTCGGGGTAGGCTGCGGCGCCCACACAAAAGCCGGCGTCGACGAGCTCGGGGATGAGGTCGCGGGCGTAGGCGTAGTCCGAGGCGGGCTTGTCGTCCTCGGTCGCGCCGGCAGGGAGATCGCCACGCAGGGCCAGGATGTTTTCCACGCCGGCGGTGCGGTACTCATCGATCTTGGCGGCGATATCGGCGTGGGTACGGCCCACACAGGTGAGGTGCGCCACCGAGGGCGTATCGAATTCGCTCGTAATCATATGCGCGATGGGGGCGGTGGTGGCACCGTTGCCCGAGCCGCCAGCGGAACAAGTGACCGAGACAAAGCTCGGCGAAAGCTTGCACAGATTGCCTGCCACCTCGCGAGCCGTGTTGAGGGTAAGCTCGCCCTTGGGCGGGAACATCTCAAACGAAACGGGTGCGGTGCCCTGGGATGCTGCCTGCTTAAAAACCTCGTCGACGCGCATATCGTGCTCCTTTAGATACGTAATAGTGTGATGTGTTGTAAGGATTCTACAGCACCACTGTGTCACGGTGGAGTTTCACTCGCTATTCGGGGATACCAATCAAAGATGCCTTGCTATCGACATTCCCTATAACAACGCAGCTCATTGGGGGCGGGGTTATAAAGACTGGTATCTGATGCGAAATACCAGTTAATAGAGCCCCATCCCAAATTGACTACCCTTAAACCATGGGGAGAGGTCTGCAATTTATACAGTTGATTGGCTGTTGAGGGCGGCAACGCCGCCGCGATGCGGTAACCTCATTGATTGGTTTCGTGACAGCAACATAACGGTAATGTTGCGGAAACACGACGAGCCTAATCTATGACTCGTTCGTTAGTAATCAACACTGCTTCTCACGCGGTGCCGATACGAAGGGAGTTCCGTATGGCCGAACTTACTGACCGCTTCGGGACCATGGTGTTCTCTGAGGAAGTCATGAAGGACTACCTCCCCAAGGACATTTGGAAGCGCCTTGCTGCAACCCTCGAGGACGGTGAGCCGCTCGACCTGGATGTGGCCAACGCCGTTGCCCACGCCATGAAGGTCTGGGCCATCTCCAAGGGCGCGACGCACTACGCGCACTGGTTCCAGCCGCTTTCGGGCATTACTTCCGAGAAGCACGACAGCTTCCTCGAGCCCAACCACGACGGCACCGCCATTACCAAGTTTACGGGCAAGAACCTCATTCAGGGCGAGCCGGACGCCTCCAGCTTCCCCAACGGCGGCCTGCGCGCCACCTTCGAGGCCCGTGGCTACACCGCTTGGGATCCCACCAGCCCCGCCTTTATCAAGGACGATGTCCTGTGCATCCCCACGGCTTTCTGCTCCTACACGGGCGAGGCCCTGGACAAGAAGACCCCGCTGCTGCGTTCCATGACTGCGCTCTCGCGTGAGTCCAAGCGCGTTTTGGCGCTGTTTGGCAAGACCCCCAAGAAGGTCGTTCCTTCCGTGGGCGATGAGCAGGAGTACTTCCTGATCAAGAAGGACGCTTACCGCAAGCGCAGGGACCTGGTCATCACCGGTCGCACCCTCTTTGGCGCTGCCCCCTGCAAGGGCCAGGAGCTCGAGGAGCACTACTTTGGCGCTATCCGCCCCACCGTCTCGGCCTATATGAAGGACCTGGACGATGAACTGTGGGCGCTTGGCATTCCTGCCAAGACCAAGCACAACGAGGTCGCTCCCTGCCAGCATGAGCTCGCTCCTGTCTATGGCGAGGTGAACGAGGCCATCGACCAGAACCTGGTCATGATGGAGAAGATGAAGCTCATCGCCTCCCGTCACGACTTGGTCTGCCTGCTGCACGAGAAGCCCTTTGAGGGCATCAACGGTTCGGGCAAGCACAACAACTGGTCGCTTGGCACCGAGTCCGAGAACCTGCTCGACCCGGGCGACACCCCGCTCGACAACCTGCAGTTCATCGTCTTCCTCACCGCGGTGATCGAGGCCGTCGATAACTATCAGGAGCTCCTGCGCGCTTCCGTCGCCTCGGCCGGCAACGATCATCGTCTGGGCGCCAACGAGGCTCCTCCGGCGATTATGTCCATCTTCCTGGGCGACCAGCTCACCGAGGTTGTCGAGAAGATCATCGATGGCAAAGCTTCCGTCCATGCCACGCGCGGCGTGCTCGACTTGGGCGCCGATACCCTGCCCAAACTGATGCAGGACAACACCGACCGCAACCGCACCTCCCCGTTCGCCTTCACCGGCAACAAGTTCGAGTTCCGTGCCTGCGGCTCCGAGCAGAACGTCTCCGACTCCAACCTGGTGCTCGATGCCGCCGTGGCCAAGTCGCTCAAGTCCTTCGCCGACGCACTCGAGGGTACGCCCGAGGATAAGTTCCAGGACGCCGCGCTCGAGTACTGCAAGAAGGTGCTGACCGATCACCAGCGCATCCTGTTCTCCGGCGACGGTTACTCCGACGAGTGGCCCATCGAGGCCGAGAAGCGCGGCCTTGCCAACAACAAGACCACGGCCGACGCTCTTCCCGCCTTTGTTTCCGATAAGGCTATCGCGCTCTTTGAGGAGACGGGCGTCCTGACCAAGGCCGAGGCTCAGTGCCGCTATGACTGCAAGCTCGAGAAGTACAACAAGCTCATGAACATCGAGGCTACCACGATGGTTCGCGAGGCGCGTCGTACCTATCGCCCGGTCATTACCGCCTATGCCACCAAGGTCGCTAAGGGCCTTGAGACTATTCGTGCCGCCGGTGCTGAGGCCGCCATGCAGTGCGAGCAGAACACGCTCAACAAGCTCTGCAACGGTATCACCGCCATCAACGACTCCATCAAGGCGCTCGACGCCGTACATCAGAAGGCTGAGGCCCTCGATGGTCAGGAGCAGGCCAACGTGTACGCGCACGAGGTCGTTCCCGCTATGGATACGCTGCGTGCCGCCGTGGATGCCATGGAGGAGATCGTGGCCGCTGACTACTGGCCGGTCCCGACCTACGACGACATTCTGTTCTACGTGTAGAGCGTAACTGACATATCGTTACAGTATTGAGCCGGGGTCCGCATCGCGCGGGCCCCGGCTTTTGTTTGCGAAGGACGCTTTGGAGTCCGTTTTGCAACTGAATCGCCCACGCAATAAGGGGCCGTGGACAAAAAACGTCAAATATGAGTACCGTCACTAAACTAGTTCCATATCAAAATGGCAGTTTTTGCCGAGTTAGACCACATATGTCCAGGTATATAGCTGAGGTCGGGCCCAATCTGAGCACTAGGTCGTTGATTTGACATCTGATTCGCCATCTAAAAGGCCGAATTCGCTGTTACTAAATCGGTAACAGTACTCATATTTGCCATTTTTTGCCCACAGGCCTTGCGATGGTGCCGGGATCCGCACCCTGTCGGGTTCGAATCCCGGCGTATGGGTAGCAAAAAGCCCGCTACCGAATTGGTAACGGGCTTCTTAGATTCTGTGGTGCCCCCAGCGGGATTCGAACCCGCGATATCCACCTTGAAAGGGTGGCGTCCTTGGCCGCTAGACGATGGGGACAGCGGGAAAGAGTATAGCAGACTTTTTTGCCGGCGCGTATATCGTTGGCAAACTGGAAAACCACCACACAGGAGCCGACTTTCTATCCCGATCTTCAAACATCTCATTCTGTAACAGTAAGACGACTTTTAACGGTCTAGATGTTACAGATTGAGACAAACCGCTGGGACGGGTCAAAACCACCACAAAGGTGTCTATCCCTTTGTGGCGGTTGGGGCGTTAGGGGAGGAGCTTCATGGCGGCGTCGTGGGCGGCGTGCTCGTAGGTGTCGTCGAGGGGCTTGAGCGGCAGCAGGGCTGTGGCTTGCGCGTCGTCGCGCCGCTCGAGGGCGTGCGCGATCAGCCAGTCGGCGAGCTCGGGGTTCTTGGGCAGTGCCGGTCCGTGCAGGTACGTGCCGATGACGCCCTTGCAGATGAGGCCCTCAAGGCCATCATCGCCGTTGTTGCCGGTGCCCGTGACGACGGACGTTCCGAGCGGCGTGGCATCGGCGTCCAAAAGCGTGCGGCCGCCATGGTTCTCGAATCCCACAAAGGGCTCAGGTGCCAGGTCGGTTTTGACGGCTACGCTGCCGATCAGGCGGTCGGAGCCGCGTACGGTTTCGGCGGCAATGACCCCCAGACCTTCGATGCGATCCTCGCCCATATAGTACGAACGGCCGAGCAGCTGATAGCTGCCACAGATGGCAAGCAGCGAGCCGCCATCCTCAACATAGGCCGCGACCTTGTCTTTTTGGGCGAGCAGCTCGTGTGCCACGGCTAGCTGATCGCGGTCGGAGCCACCGCCCATCATGACGATGTCGGCGTCGGTCAGGTCGAGCACCTCGCCCATGTGGACCTCGTCCACGCGCACGGGAATGCCGCGCCAAGCGCAGCGGCGCTCGAGCGCGATAACGTTGCCGCCGTCGCCGTAGAGGTTAAGGGCATCGGGATACAGGTAGACGATGCGCAGCGGGCGCGAAAGCTCGACTGGCGCGATGTCGACAGGAAGAGCGCTGCCGTCGGCACGGGTTACGGCGCGCCCGGCAACAGCGTCGGAAGTGGCGCCCTTCAGTCCGTCGAGTTCTTTGACCAGCGGCGGGAAGGCCGTGTAGTTGGCGACGGCGTAGAAGGTGTCATCGGCGGCCTCGTCTGCCACGGCGCCAATTGCCTGCGCGACGTCCGAGATAATCGCGGCATCGATGCCGGCGTACTTGAGGCGCACCTGCATGTCGTGCGCGCGCGTGCCTCCGGCAAAGGCGACAAGACCCGGCGTGTCGGCGATGCGCTCAAAGTCGACGTCGTAGATCCACGATACATCGTGGCCGTCGGCATCGTTGTCGTTGAGGAAGAAAGCGCAGAGTCTGCCGCCTGCCGTCTTGATGGACTGGATTTGTCGATCGAAGCCCACGGGATTCTTGGCCAGGTTGGCCTCGACGGTGCGGCCGGCGATATCCCAGCGCCCCATACGACCACCGGCGGGCACATAGGCATCGAGCGTGGGCTGCAGGCGTGCGGTGTCCACGCCCAGCTCATGGGCGGCAAAGAAGGCGGCGGCAACGTTGTAGACCATGTACAGGCCGTTGTAGCGTGTGGCGATGTGTGCGGCGGCCGCGTCGGGCGCAGATCCAAAGACCAGGTCAAAGCCGTAGCCGTCGCAGCCGAGCTCCACGCCCGTCACGCGACGGACAAGCGCAGGGCGGGCCCAGCCGCACGAGGGGCAATGGTAGGCGCCGAGCTGGCCGTATTGCACGTAGTCATACTCCAGCGGCGCGTTGCACTGTGAGCAAAAACGTGAGTCGCTAATACGGTCGGACTCTGTGTTGGTGGCGCCGTCGATGCCAAAGGCAATACTCGCGTTGGGAACGCGCGCGGCAATCGAGGCGCACAGCGGATCGTCGGCGTTGTAGATGAGCGTCGTTGCCGGCGAAAGCTCCAACGCGTGGGCGATGACCTCCTGGGTGTGGTCGATCTCGCCGTAGCGGTCTAGCTGGTCGCGGAACAGGTTGAGCAGCACAAAGTACGTCGGCTTGAGCTTGGGCAGGACGCGCACGGTGTAGAGCTCATCGCATTCAAAAACGCCCACACGCTTGCCGCTGTCAGTGTGCTTAAGGCCACTGCGGGCCTCGAGCAGAGCGCCCACCACACCAGGCTCCATATTGTTGCCGGCACGGTTGCACACCACGGTAGCACCGCTGGCAGCAACGGCGTCGGCGATGAGGTTGGAGGTGGTGGTCTTGCCGTTGGTGCCGGTGATCACCACGCTGCGGTCGACCAGGCTCGCGAGGTCGCTTAGCAGCTCGGGGTCGATCTTCATGGCGATGCGGCCGGGGAGTACGCCGCCCTGGCGCTTAAGGACGGAGCGCAGCCCCCAGCGGGCGATATCGCTCGAGGCACAGGCGAGAGATGAGCGGAAGTTCATGAAGCCGTTCCTAACGTGAATGACATGGTCGTGGCGTTTGCGCCGTTAAAAGCCGTAACGGCGCGCAAATTCCTGGGCAAGCTGCGATACGTCTTCGCAAGCGTTGGCCCAGGGGGCAAAGTCGGGAGTGTCCGAGATAATGCCGTCGGCTTCCCAAACCGCCTGGTGCGAGAGGTCCCAGGGGTCGCGCGGCTCGGGTCGGCAGGGAAGATACGGCGTCTGGTACATGGGGTTCAGCAAGAAGAACGCGCCGCCCTCGCAACGGTTAGCGAACTCACGCAGCGCGCGCGTCGCCGGGCGCATCTTGTTTGTTTTGAACAGCAGAATCGTGCGGGCGAGCAGGTACCAAGGAGAGTTTTCGAGTGCGTCTGCCCCCATCTGTTCCTCGAGCTGATGCGCCAGGGCAAAAAAGCCGTCCTGGTCTTCCAGACGAGCGAGGGCAAGCAACACGGTGCCGGCGGCCCGGGTGGGATAGCCTTCTGCCTTAAGGACACGGCGGGCGTAGTTGGCGGCGGCGCGGTAGCGAGCGCTCGCCATGCACAGCTGCGAGATGGCCTCGAGCGTGTGGAGCCACCCGATAAGCGCCGGCTCGCTCACGGTAAGGTCTGCTGCGGTGACACCGTCGGCCAAAACTATATTGGCCCAGTAGTGCGGGGCCTCCATGTCGAACCCAGGAACGCTTTGCTGCAGGTAATCGGCCGTACTCGCCTCGAGCTTCATCAAGTCGCCCAGGCAGGCATCGACGGGCGTGTCGGCCAGGATGATGGCGAGCAACTGCGCGTCGACGGCCAGTGCATCGACGCGGACAATCTTGAGCAGCTCATCGCGCATATCGTCGAACAGGCGGTTGCGCGTCTGCTCAAACTCCTCGTCGCTGCCCATGTCCTCGATGCGATGGAGCTCGTCGAGCAAATGACGATGCACGCCGGCATAGGAAAGCAGCGCCTGCGCATGCTCGGTCTGCGCGTACTTTTGAGGGTTAACGCTCACGTCGTTATGGACAAGTTCGCGTGCTGCATCGGTGAGTTCGGGGTGCGACGCAACGTAGGCGCGCTCCAGGTAGGCGGGGATGTAGACGCTCGGATCCATTAGAGGTCTCCTCCCTTAAACGGCAGGCCCTGCTCGGCCGCCCGCAGGATGCGCTCGTCGATCTGGGAACGCACGATATCGTTGGTGGCGACCCAGGCGGCGAAGCTGGCGTTGTCGGGGGCGCCCAAGCCCTCCTGCAGTACCGGCGTCGCCTCGGACAGCGCAAGGACAAGCTCGTCGGTAGAGCCCACACCCACGTTGACGCGGGCATAGACGCCATCGGGAAACTCGGTTTGGAAGTAGAGTGCCTCGGCCGCGTGCGGGCACGAGCGTGCAAGGATGCGCAAGTAGTGCTCGGCACCCTCGTAGTCCAGCTCGCGCCAGGCTGCGCTCATCAGTGCGATGAGCGTCCACGGGTCCAAGTCGCGCTCCGCGTCCTTGGGACGACGACGCAGCGGCGTGTTGGCGAGATAGGGGACGGAGTGGGCGGAGCGAAATCTTTTGAGCTCCTCGGCGGGGTATTCGAGCTTTGCCATGGCGAGCATCGCGGTGTGGCGGACGCCGGCCGGATCGTTGGGGGCAAAGTCGAGGCTGCGGTTTGCAGCTTCGAGCGACATGCGATAGCGTCCGCTAATGAGGGCGCGCGATGCAAGGGCGGCAAGCCAGCGCAGGTAGGGGCGGCGCATAAGGTCGCCCGCGGCCTCGCGCTCATAGGGGTCCTGCGCCGAGGCGATCTTGAACGCCAGGTCATGCTCGACTTCATCGCGCTTGGATACCAGGTACTGTACGTATTCCTCGTTGGAGTCGGCGGTGAGGGCCGTCAGCATGCGCTGGGCATCCCAGTTGGTCGGATCGAGCGCGGCGGCCTCGCGAAGCATGTTCTCGGCAGCGGCCTCTTCCTGCTCGGCTTGGGCATCGTCGGGGATAAAGGGAATGCGGTAGTCGACAGCCTCGACCACCTTGGCAATCAGATGTCCGGCGCGGTCGCGATCATGCACGATGAGCGGCGCGGGGTTGCGGGTGAATTGTTCCATCAGACGCTCTACGGCGGTGCCGTCGGTGAGCGGGATATTGTCGCGGCGCAAGGCCTCAAGAACGAGGCGATGGCAATCCTCTTGAATGGGATCGAATGCCATGGGGCCTCCTTTGCTGCGGTTAGGGTTCAAATGTCTCTATATAAGGTTCTAGTTTACCCGCATGTGGCACACCGGGGGTGTCGCACTTGGACTTGCACCTTTGCACCACGAAGACGGATGTCGTACAAATGTCGGCACCTTGGACGACCGAGTGGTATCACGGTGCCGCAAACGGTCGATTTTCGGCGGCGAACGGTGCATATTTTGGAGGGGCACCGTCCTGCCCGGGATATGTGGTCAACCTTGATAAAACGTTTGCCCAGCTTGGGGGTATGGATGCTGCACAAGGGTCTTCAGGGATAGAAAAAACGTTTCATCATTGGTAACTTTGGATGAATAACTGACCAACCAGAACGGTAAAATAATGTTTGTCTGAGCGTTGAGACGTTTAGACATCGCGCATTGTCATCGCCGGCAACGCGCAAAACGGTCCTAACGGAGCCAATTGGGTGCTCCGTTATATACACAAGTCTAAGAGGGGCTTGTTTAGGAGGCACAGTATGGGACGTTTTACCAATCCTCGCGATCTGTACTTTGGTGAGGGCGCTCGCCACGAGGTGAAGAACCTCAAGGGCAAGAAGGCCATCATCGTTTCTGGCGGCAGCTCTATGCGCCGTGGCGGGTTCTTGCAGGACGTTGAGGCCGACCTTAAGGAAGGCGGTTTCGAGGTCAAGCTGTTCGAGGGCGTCGAGTCCGATCCGTCCATCGAGACGGTCATGAAGGGCGCCGAGGCCATGCGCGAGTTCGAGCCCGACTGGATTATCGCCATCGGCGGCGGCTCGCCCATCGATGCCGCTAAGGCCATGTGGGTCTTCTACGAGTATCCCGAGGAGTCCTTCGATAACATCATCCAGCCGTTCAGCTTCCCTGAGCTGCGTCAGAAGGCTCACTTCTGCGCCATCTCCTCTACCTCCGGTACCGCTACCGAGGTTACCGCCTTCTCCGTCATCACCGACTACGCCAAGGGCATCAAGTACCCGCTGGCCGACTTCAACATCACCCCTGATGTCGCCATCGTCGACCCCGAGCTCACCTACACCATGCCCGCCAAGCTGTGCGCTCACACCGGCATGGACGCTCTGACCCACTGCATGGAGGCCTACGTTTCCACCTTCGCCTCTATGTTCACCGATGCCAACGCCCTGCACGGCATCCGCGAGATTGTTGAGTGGCTGCCCAAGTCCTATGCTGGCGACCACGAGGCCCGTCAGCACATGCACGAGGCTCAGTGCATCGCCGGTATCGCCTTCTCCTCGGGCCTGCTCGGCATCGTTCACTCCATGGCTCACAAGACCGGTGCTGCCTTCGAGAACGGCCACATCATCCACGGTGCTGCTAACGCTATGTACCTGGGCAAGGTCATCCAGTGGAACTCCAAGGATCCCCGTGCTGCCGAGCGTTACGCTTACGTGGCCAAGGAGATCCTGCACCTTCCCGGCGAGACCAACGAGGAGCTTATCGCTGCGCTCGTCCAGAAGATCCGCGACCTCAACGACCAGCTCAACATTCCGCAGTCCATCAAGGATTACGCGAATGGTGGCGTGAAGGTCGACGCCGAGAACCCGCAGATGGTTTCCGAGGAGGAGTTCCTCGCCAAGCTCCCCGAGATCGCCGCGAACGCCGAGCAGGACGCCTGCACGCCCGAGAACCCGCGTGAGACCAAGGCTGCCGACTTCGAGAAGATTCTCAAGGCCTGCTACTACGACACCGACATCGATTTCTAATCGACTCTTGTTATCGTAACGAGGGGCTCCGCACGTATCTGTACGGAGCCCCTTTCTTTTTTCTTTTAGAGAATGGGATAGTTATGGCTGCAATTTTCAATAGCCCCAGCAAGTACATCCAGGGTCCGGACGAGCTCGCCAAGCTCGGCTCCTATGTCGAGCCGCTCGGCGCTAAGGCCCTCGTCATCGTGACGCCTTCGGGCAAGAAGCGCGTCGGTGCCAAGATCGAGGGCGGTTTTGCCGAGGCTAAGGCCGAGCTGCTGTTTGAGGACTTTAACGGCGAGTGCTCCAAGGGCGAGGTCGATCGCCTGGTTGCGCTCGCTCGCGACAACGGTTGCGACATCATCGTCGGCGTCGGTGGCGGCAAGATCCTCGACACCGCGAAGGCCGTCGCCTATTACCTGGAGTCCCCGGTTATCATTTGCCCCACCATTGCTTCGACCGATGCCCCGTGTTCGGCACTTTCGGTGCTCTACACCGACGATGGCCAGTTCGATAAATATCTCTTCCTTAAGGCAAACCCCAACATTGTCCTGATGGATACGACGGTTATCGCGGCGAGCCCGGTGCGCCTGACGGTTTCCGGTATGGGCGATGCGCTCGCAACCTACTTTGAGGCCCAGGCGACGCATGATGCCGACGGTGGCACCTGCGCTGGCGGCAAGGGCGGCATGGCCGGTCTGGCGCTCGCCAAGCTCTGCTACGAGACGCTTATGGCCGATGGCGTCAAGGCCAAGGTCGCGCTGGAGAAGGGTGCGCTCACGCCTGCAGTCGAGCATATCATCGAGGCCAACACGCTGCTTTCGGGCATTGGCTTTGAGAGCTCGGGCCTTGCTGCTGCTCATGCCATCCACAATGGCCTGACGATGCTGCCCGAGTGCCACGGCATGTATCACGGCGAGAAGGTCGCCTTTGGCACCATCGTTCAGCTGGTACTCGAGGATGCTCCGACTGAGAAACTCGAGGAAGTCTTGGGCTTCTGCATTGAGCTGGGCCTGCCGGTCACGATGAAGGAACTTGGCGTTGCCGAGCTTACGCGCGAGCAGGCCATGATTGTTGCCGAGGCCGCCTGCGCGCCCGATGACACCATGTGCAATATGCCATTTGAGGTGACGCCCGAGATGGTCGCAAACGCCATCCTGGGTGCCGACGCGCTGGGACACTACTATCTCATGGATGAGTAAATCAAGCTAAGGAAGGGGCAAAGCCAGCAGACGGCTTTGCCCCTTTTTGCTATGGTGCAAACTAACCTGACCCCATCGCACCGAGTTGGTGCAAAGGGGTCAGGTTACTTTGCACCAATCGTTGTTTGATGAAGGGCGGATTCTCGTATGGCGCTTCCTATGGTTTACGGCGGTCCCGGCCGGTATGTTCAGGGGCCGGGCGAACTTTCGCGTCAGGGCAGGTATTTGTCATGGTTGGGCTGCGCTGCCTATGTCTTGTTTGACCAGGGCACCGAGGATCGGCTGTGCAGGCAAATCGTCGATGGATTTCTGGATGAAGATCTAAGCGAGCCGTTCTTTAAGATTTACAACGGTCCGTGTACGGAAGATGCCGTTGTCGAAATGGCCAAGGAAGCCCAGGCCGAGTATTGCGACATGGTGGTGGGCATTGGCGGCGGCAAGATGCTCGATATCGCAAAGGCCGTTGCGTTTTATGCTGAGCTGCCGTTGTGTGTATGCCCCACGGCGGCTTCGATGGACGGTCCGTGCAGCGCGATTTCGGTGCTGTATCACGAGGATGGGTCGTTCGATCGCTATCTGATGCTCGAGAAGAATCCGGACCTGGTCGTGGTCGATACCAACGTGGTCGCGGCGGCCCCACTGCGCATGACGGTCGCCGGTATGGGCGACGCGCTGGCAACGTACTTTGAGGCGCGTTCGTGCGCCGCGGCGCGCGGCGCGAACGAGCACGGTGGCGCGCCGGGGCACTTGGCACTGGTCGCGGCACGTGCCTGCTACGATACGCTTATGGAATGCGGCGTCGCTGCCAAGCGCGATCTCAAAAAGGGGCGTACATCGCCGGCGGTTGAGCGCCTGATCGAGTGCAACATCCTGCTTTCGGGCGTTGGCTTTGAGAGCGGTGGCTTGGCGTTGGCGCATGCCATCGCCAACGGTCTGACGATTCTGCCCGAGTGCAAGGCCATGCACGGCGAGGCCGTGGCGTTTGGTCTGGTGGTCCAGCTTCGTCTGGAGCGTGCGCCCGAGCTTGAACAGGTGCTCGAGTTTTCTCAGCGCGTCGGTCTGCCGACGACGCTCGAGGAGCTGGGCCTTGGCGAGATTTCCGATGCCGACCTGATGAGCGTTGCGGATGCGGCCTTTAGAAACGAACGCAATATGGCCAACGAGCAGGCCAAGGTGACCAAGCAAAAGCTCGTCGAGCTCATGCGCGAGGCATAGTTTGGCGCTTGATCGACCTTGTGCAATCGGGGCGGCGATAGGCCATAGGCTATTTGCCGCAAAGGTGCTCCGCGTGTAATTTGCCCGAGGCACGGGCCGATAGCGTATCATTATCTCTTGCTTGTTTGCACTGCTCAGGGAGGGGCCGCGCATGGCGCAGGAACACGATCTATTTGATGACATTATCGAGATCAGCAAGGGTTTCGACTTTCTTAAAAACCCGCTTGGCGGCGTGACCGATGCGCTCGATCCGTCGGCGCCGCAGTGGAATCCTGCCGACTACAAGGAGCGTCCGCGTGGCAACACCATTCCGTGTCTGACCTGCAAAAACGAAAAGAGCGGCTGCACCGCGTGCATGGACGTGTGCCCGGTCAACGCTATCGAGGTCGAGGAAGACGCCATCGAGATCCTCGACTCCTGTCGCAAGTGCGGCCTGTGCGCCGCTGCCTGTCCGACCGAGGCGATCATCTCGCCGCGCTTGGCGCCCAAAAACCTGTATGACGACATCGTCTCTGCTGCTACGAGCCACGAGACCGCCTACGTCACCTGCACGCGCGCCCTTAAGCGCATGCCGCGCGAAAACGAGGTCGTCGTCGCCTGCGTGGGCGATATTACGGCCGAGACCTGGTTCTCGGTGCTGGCGGACTATCCCAACGTGAGCGTGTACCTGCCGTTGGGCGTGTGCGATAAGTGCCGCAACACCGGTGGCGAGGATATTCTGGGCGAGGCCATCGCCACCGCCGAGGAGTGGGCCGGTACGGGCATGGGCCTGGAGGTCGACCCCAAGAGCCTCAAATGTCATAAGCGCCGCGAGTACGAGCGCAAGGAGTACATGGAAAAGATCGCCCGCACCACGGGCCTAACCGTGACTAAACTCAACCCGGCGACTGCGGCACTGGCCTCGGTGACGCAGAAGCTCAAAGCCCATCGCCATCAGATTACTCAGTTGGAGCGTACGCTCAACACCATGTGCGGCACCACGACGGCCAAACGTCGCCGCACGCTTACGCACGGGCGCCAGCTGGTACTCTCGACGCTGCAAAACCACCCCGAGCTTGCCCAGAACATGCAGGTGAGCACGCCGGAGTGCGATTTTGACAAGTGCACGTCGTGCGGCGAGTGCGTCAATGTGTGTCCCACGTTCGCCTGCGATTTGGTGGGAAGCGGCCGCTTTGCGTTGGAGTCCACGTATTGTTTGGGCTGCGGTGCCTGCGTCAAGGTGTGCCCCGAGCATGCACTCAAGTTAGTTAAGCATGACGCGTCCAATCTGGTCGTCGTCGATCCCGAAGCCGAGGAAAAGGCCGCCCAGAAGGCCAAGGCCCACGAAGAAGCTGAGAAGGTCAAGGCCGAGGCAAAGGCCAAGCTTGACAAGATGCTCGACCAGGTGGAAAAGCTCGCGGACTAGTCAGCGACCCCTATCTCTGCTTCATTCGTGCCGCCGTGGCGTCCGGGTTAGCCCAGATGCTGCGGCGGCGCTATACTTATGCAGTTTGAAATGCTTGTACCAAAAGGAGCTGTCGTGTCCCTTTCCATCGGTATCGTGGGCCTGCCCAACGTGGGCAAGTCGACGCTGTTCACCGCGCTTACCAAAAAGACCGGCCTTGCCGCCAACTATCCGTTCGCCACGATCGACCCCAACGTGGGTATCGTCGACGTGCCCGATAGCCGCCTGCAAAAGCTCGCCGACATCGTTAACCCGGGTCGCATCGTGCCGGCGACGGTCGAGTTCGTCGACATCGCAGGTTTGGTGAAGGGCGCCAACGAGGGCGAGGGCTTGGGCAACCAGTTCCTGGCCAACATTCGCGAGACCGACGCCATCTGCGAGGTCGTGCGCTACTTTAAGGACCCCAACGTCATGCGCGAGGTGGGCCGTACGGGCGAGTTCGTCGATCCCGCCGGCGATGCCGACACCATCATGACCGAGCTCATCCTGGCCGACATGGGTACGCTCGAGAAGCAGCTGCCCAAGCTCGAGAAGGAGGCCAAGCGCGACAAGGAGCTCATGCCCAAGTTCGAGGTCGCCAAGCGTCTGCTTGCCTGGCTCAACGAGGGCAAGCGCGCTGCGTCTATGGAGATGACCGACGAGGAGCGCGCCGCTGCCAAGGGCCTGTTCCTGCTCACTATGAAGCCCATCCTGTATGTGGCCAACGTGGACGAGGATATGCTCAACGACGATCTGGCGCCCATCGATGGTGTTAAGCCGCTGCCCATCTGCGCCAAGATCGAGGCCGAGCTTTCCGAGCTCGATCCCGAGGACGCCGCCGACTACCTGGAGAGCTTGGGCTTGGAGCAGCCCGGCCTGGACGTGCTCGCACAGGCGGCCTATAAGCTGCTTGGCCTGCAGTCGTTCTTTACGGCCGGCGAGATGGAGGTCAAGGCCTGGACGGTTCGTCAGGGCGCGACCGCCCCGCAGGCCGCCGGCGTTATCCACACCGACTTTGAGCGCGGCTTTATTAAGGCCGAGGTCATTGGCTATGACGACTACATCGAGCTCGGCGGTGAGCAGGGCGCCAAGGCCGCCGGCAAGCTGCGTATTGAGGGCAAGGACTATGTCATGGCCGATGGCGACGTCGTGCACTTCCGCTTTAACGTGTAAGGACGACGCACATGTTTAAATATGGCAAAAAAGCCGGCTACATGGGTATCGCGCTGCTCGTACTTGCGGTGCTTCCGCTGGTGGTAGCGGCGTTTGTGATCCCCAACATTGGTCCCGAGGTGGCAACGAAGTTTAATGCAGCCGGCGAGGTGACGCGCTGGGGCAAGAGCTACGAGTTGCTGGCACTGCCGGTGCTCAACCTGCTGCTGAGCGTGGCGACGTACTTTACGGCAGGACGCCAGGCTAAAAACAATGATGACTCCGCCGCCATGGCGCGCATCGTGTGCGAGCGCTACCTGCGTAATGGTTGCATCACGGGTGTGTTCCTCAACGTGGTCAACGTTTACTTTATGTACTCGGCGATTACCGGAACGGGCTTTGGCTTTGGTTTCTAGCCTGTCCTTTTAGGCAACGAGCCTGCACGCATATTCAAGGGCTGCTGCGAGGCCGCCGCTCGATTGTGGTTTAAAGACCATGTCGGCGGCGGCCTCGTTTTCGTATCCGGCGCCGCGAAGGGCGAGTGCGATACCGGCTTCCAGGAGAAGGGGCAGACCACGTTGGCTAGTTGCGATTACGGCAGCCTGATTGAGCGAGCAGCTGTGCGCTTGGCATTGGATGGCAAGTTCACCTTGTGCCGGGCAAGGGACCAGAACGGCGGCGACGCGACTTGATAGCAATGCAAATGCTGTGCGCTCATCGGGCGAAAGGCATTCGGCTTCAACGACGACGAGCTTGGGCGGTGCGCTGTTTGTGCGAAGCATGGCTCGGTACATGCGGACCGAAGAACCCGACATAGAAAACTCCTGTGTATTCGTTTAAACGTAAACTATAGTTTACGTTTTTGTTCAGCTCCATTTCAAACTCGGCTGCATGGACGAACGTGCGAAACAGATTCTTGGCAAGCGAGTCGAGCAGACGCGCAGGGACCTTGGTATCTCCAAGGTCGATTTTTGTGTGGCAGCAGGAATCAGCCGCCCCTATCTCAACAGAATCGAAGATGGAACGGCAAATTTCACGCTCAAGGTTCTATTTAAGATCGCGCCCGCACTCGGCATGACGGTGTCAGAGCTTCTCGAGGGTATCGAATAGGGGATACCCGTCGACAACTGAATTACGCCATCGGGACGCGGTCGTGGTTGACTTGGCTGTAGAACAGGCGCTGAATCTCGGCGGCATCGCGTGACTGGCCGAGTGCCCACATAGTCTTGGCCACGAGCGTCTCGGTGGTCATGTCATCGCCGCGCAGAATGCCCGGATGGTCGGCGTAAGCACGGCCGACCTCGTAAACACCCAGGTCAAGGCCCTCTTCGGGGACTTGCGTGGTCATAACGACGGTGCGGCCCGAATCGACCCAGCGGAAAATTGCCTCTTGGAACGACTCGCCGGACTCGCCAAACTCGGGGATGCCGCCAATGCCAAAGGTCTCCAGGATTACAGCATCGTAGCTGTCGGCAAGGGCGTCCAGGATACCCGGGTTTACGCCGGGCGTAAGCTTGAGTACAAATACGCGCGGGTCAATGCTGCCGTAGAAACGCACCGGGTTTTCGTCTTGATGCGTGCCGTGAAGCCCGTTGCGCACGATGCGGTCGTTGCGGATATAGGCGATGGGCGGATAGTTGACACTAATGAACGCGTTAAAGCTCATGGTGCGCTGCTTGCGGGCGCGCGTGCCGGCAATGGCGACGCCGCCAAACACGATCGAGACGTCGTGCGAATGCTCGTCGAGCGCATAGAGCAGGCTCTGGTACAGGTTGAGCTTGGCATCGGTAAAGGGATTGCCCATGGGCTTTTGCGAGCCGGTGAGCACGATGGGCTTAGGGCTGTCCTGGATCAAGTAGGAGAGCGCCGCGGCCGTGTAGCTCATGGTGTCGGTGCCGTGCAGAATCACGAAGCCGTCGTGGTCGGCATAACCCTCGACGATGACGTCGCGGATACGCATCCAGTCGCTGGGACGCATATTGGTGCTGTCGATGTTCATGGGCTGCACGACGTCGAGCTCGCAGAGCCCCGAGATCTCGGGGACGCTCTGGGCGAGCTCCTCACCGGTCAGGGCGGGGGAGAGGCCATTGCCGTCCTCGGTTGATGCGATGGTGCCGCCCGTGGCGATGAGAAGGATGCGCTTCATGCTGGTATTCCTATCGTATTTGCCGCCGCAAAGGCGGAGTCGTTCGGCAGTATTGTGGCACAGGGCGTCCAATGTTCAAACGTAATACATCATCTGTAACGTTTAGTAATACTTCAATTGCCGTCAAATAGGGGTGCAGGTCGTGCGTTTGCCGTGCGCTGATGGCTGCGAGGGACGAGAAACCCCATATAACGTGTACACTATGAAAGCTATTTTCGTTCATTCGCGCGGGCGGGCACCGGCTCCCCGCCAACAAGAGGGGGAAACCATGGATCAAAATGCTTCCGCAAAGGTCCTCGTACTCGACTTTGGTGCGCAGTACGGTCAGCTCATTGCCCGTCGCGTCCGCGACCTCAACGTGTATTCCGAGATCGTTCCCTGCGACATCTCGGCCGATGAGATTCGCGAGATGAACGCCTCTGCGCTCATCCTTTCTGGCGGCCCGGCCTCCGTGTACGCCGAGGACGCTCCGTCCATCGATCCTGCCATCTTTGACCTGGGCCTTCCCGTCCTGGGCTTCTGCTACGGCCATCAGATCACGGCCGTGACGCTCGGCGGCAAGGTCGGGCACTCCGAGGTGGGCGAGTACGGCCGCGCCACTATTACGCGCACTGCCGGCGCCAAGCTCTTTAACTCCACGCCCATGGAGCAGACCGTGTGGATGAGCCATCGCGACGCCGTTTCCGAGGTGCCCGAGGGCTTTACCGTTACCGCCAGCACCGACGTGTGCCCGGTTGCCGCCATGGAGTGCGTCGAGCGCAAGATCTTCACCACGCAGTTCCACCCCGAGGTCAAGCACTCCGAGTACGGTCAGCAGCTGCTGAGCAACTTCCTGTTTGAGATCTGCGGCCTGGAGCCCAACTGGAGCATGGACAACCTGGTCGAGACCATGACGGCCGAGTTTCGCGAGAAGGTCGGCGACGACCGCGTGATTCTGGCCCTGTCCGGTGGCGTCGACTCCTCCGTCGTGGCTGCGCTGGGCGCTCGCGCCGTGGGCAAGCAGATGACCTGCGTGTTCATCAACCACGGTCTGCTGCGCAAGGGTGAGCCCGAGCAGGTGGAGGAGGTCTTCACCAAGCAGTTTGACGTCGACTTTATCCACGTCCACGCCGAGGACCGTTATGCCGAGCTTCTGGCCGGCGTGACCGAGCCCGAGGAGAAGCGCCGCATCATCGGCACGCAGTTCTGGAAAGAGTTCTTCGCCGTGGCGCAGCAGCTCGAGACCGATGGCAGGCCGGTCAAGTACCTGGCTCAGGGCACCATCTACCCCGACATCATCGAGTCCGGCGCTCGCAAGACGGGCGGTAAGACGGCCACCATCAAGAGCCATCACAACCTGATCCCGTTCCCCGAGGGCGTGCACTTCGACCTTATCGAGCCGCTCGACCACTTCTTTAAGGACGAGGTCCGTGCACTTGGTCTGGCGCTGGGCCTGCCGGGCCACATCGTGTTCCGTCAGCCCTTCCCGGGCCCGGGCCTGGCCATCCGCATCATCGGTGCGGTCGACAAGGAGAAGCTCGAGATCCTCAAGAATGCCGACGCCATCGTGCGCGAGGAGCTCGACGCCTATAACCAGCGTCTGTTTGAGCAGACCGGCGAGCGCAACTCCGAGCACAGCTGCTGGCAGTATTTTGCGGTCCTGCCCGACATCAAGTCCGTTGGCGTTATGGGCGACGAGCGCACCTATCAGCGCCCGATCATCTTGCGCGCCGTGGAGTCCAGCGACGCCATGACCGCCGACTGGGCCAAGCTGCCCTACGACGTCCTGGCCCGCATCTCCGGCCGCATCGTTGCCGAGGTCCCTGGCGCCAACCGCGTATGCTACGACATTACGTCCAAGCCGCCCGCGACCATCGAGTGGGAATAGAACAGGCGTTCGATAAAATAATATAGTATTAGATAGCGGGCACGGTTTCAATCGAATCCGTGTCCGCTGCTGTATGTGTGTCCTTGCACGCCCAATATGTGCCGTAAAAGCCGTCTTCTTCAACGTCAAAGTGAATGGGCTTCATTTTTGCCTTTTAAAATCTAATTTTCACGATTTGCATTTTCATCCCGTTGTCACCGACCCTTGCGAGAAACCGGAAAAAGCCGCTGACAGAAGGGTCTCTCAAATCGTTGTAACCCAGCATATAGCCGCGACTTGTGACCTGTAGACGGCTGTTCCACGTGCCGATTTCCTTGGCGGCATCCGAAACCGCAAAATATGCCCCCACATCCTTGATTTTTGCAGTCTTAAGCCATGTTTTTGCGATCATCTTTACTGCCGTCCGATTGGCAGCATCAAAGACCAGCACACAGCCGGGGAAAGCGTCCGCCATCCCCCGCACCAGTTTCCGGACCTGCTGGGTCAGAAAGCAATAGAACACTCCGGAGGCGAAGAACACCGCCCCGCCGGAGGCATCGATTTTGCCAAACCATGCGGTGTCTTTCAGGTCGCAGGGGATATTTTGTTCTCGATCCCCGGCGGGCAGCAGCTGCTGCCGCAAGGCAATCACATCCGGGAAGTCCAGATTGTAGATCTTGCATCTACCGTTGTCGCAGGTTCTGCCGGTGTTGTCCAGCCCGCAGCCCAGATTGACCACCGCCGCATTGGGGTGGTCTTTCAGGTAATCCCGCACCTCGAAAGCAAGATCACCCTGCCGCATGGCCACCTCCAGCGCACCAAAGCGCTGCATCAGGCTGCGGGAGTTTTTCTCTGCCTCTGAAAAGTCGTAGTCGATCTGGCCGAGCAGACGAACCGCTGTTTCATCCTTGTAAAGGTTCGGGTACAGCTCCGTACACAGCTTCCGGGAATACAGCGGGAGGATCAGCGTCTCCTGCACGGTGTTTTTCTCAATTTTACATTTCATAGGTTTCTTCCTCAGTGAATAAAAACTGTCATAATTGCCGCCAGCACAGCCGCTATGACCGGCATGCCTAACTCATGTGCAGGATGGATGCAAAAATGCCCGTGCTTGATGCCCTTACTTCCGCGCCGTGATGCAGAGCCACTTTTTCTTTTTGCGTATCTGCACCTCATGAAAACCCGCCTGCTCCAGATACGCCTTTAATTCAATGTCCTTGTAGATGGTCATGCCGCCGATGATCTGCGTCCACCTCTCGTCCTTGTCCGTATCGCCATTGCTCTCGTTGCAGATAAGAATTGTCCCGCCTGGCTTCAGCGTCCGCCAGACCTCGCGGAAGCATCGGGGCAAATCAGGCCAAAAATAGACGGTCTCAAAGGCCGTGGCGGCATCGAAGTAGCTATCCTCAAACACCATATCCGCCACACTGCCTTGCAGAACGGCGCAACGCCCCTCCTGAATTGCAATTCGGTTGAGCTTTCTAGTCTTCTCCACGCTGACGGGCGAATAGTCGACGCCCTTGACGACGCCATGCGGGCATTTTTTCAGCAGCCGTTTTATGTTCGCCCCACCGCCGCAGCCGCAATCCAGCACCTTGGCATTTGGCGCAAGTCGTAGAAATCGAAGTCCCCACCGCGCCACAGGGCTGTGGCCCAGGTTCATCATGGCAACCATAAGTTTTCCGCCGAGGCCCACGGGCTTGCGGGTGTTTTCAAAGAACGACATCTGGCCCCTCCGATTTCGTGCATTCCGCATAAGTCAACGGGAACGAGGCCTTCAGCACCGCGCTTTTCTGCACCGCCCAGCCGTTTTGACGCAGGAAACGTAGGTATTCCTCGCTTGTCCACCTGCTGTGGAGGGGGAATCCCGCCATACTCATGAAAAAGGCTTTTGCCTTGCCGGAAACCGAGTTCCCCGCGTGGGTGAAAGTTGGAGCGATGAGCACGCCGTCGTCCTTCAGCACCCGCCTGATTTCTTGCAGGGCCTTTTCCGGATGCGGCACTATGTGAAGCGCGTTGGACACGACCACCACTTCGAAGGACTTCTGTGCATAGGGCAGGCGGAACATATCTTGTACGGAAAAGTGCAGCTTTGCGGATTGATTGTCCCGCTTTGCTTCAAGGATCATCTTTGCAGAGGCGTCCGTAGCCTCGATGTGCGCCGCCGCATTCACGATGCTCTTTGCGATAAGCCCCGTGCCGGTGGCGACCTCCAGTACGGTTTTTGCTTTCACTACCGGCCGGATCAGCCCATACATCTTCTCATACGCCGCCCGGTCGTTTCGCATAAAACGGTCATACCGACCGGCGTTCTTGTCCCAGAAACCCTTGCGTTCATGCATGGCTGTCGCCCCCAAACAGTTAGAGCCATCTAACTATAACACACGAATCATGAAGTAAGATAAGGCTAACCTTATTTTCTTGGCTAAGACGCATCTCTTCGGTTTTCGCTTATAACGGCGCGAGTCAGATACTAGGCTGAAGCTGAAGAAGGAGCTTGGCGGACAGGTAGGTCGATACCGGTTCCCGGAACGGTGATCCAGCCAATTACACCAGGGCCCTAGTCATCGAGTGGGAATAGATAATTCCTTAGTTATGGGGGTATAAAATTGATTCCCTTTAGGATAAACCCCCATGACTATATGAATTGACCTGCTGACTTCAATGAAGATTGGAGGGTAACGGCCAGGGGTGACGGCCCAGCGAGCGCTATTTTGCGAGCTATGCGCATTGAAAGCGACCTCTCGTGGTATAAACTGCTTGCCGGAAGCCGCGGCTTTCAGAGTACGGCTTACGTGTACGTTTAACCTCCGTGGGCGACGGGGTGCCGCAAGGCGTAGAATATCGCCCACCTGTAGGGGCCCGCAGCGATGCGGGCCCCGCTTCGTATGAAGGGGGCGTAACCGATGAAGATTGTATCCACCCCCAGGACTTCTTCGACCACGCCGAGGGCGACCGCGAGCTCATGCTTAAGCACAATCGTCCCTTCATCGTAGTGGTGAGGCTGCGTTTCCGCGGGAAGCGCAGGGACTTCGCCGTGCCGCTGCGTTCCAACATCGCCCCTAACGTGCCCAAAGACCAGTACTTTGCGTTGCCACCCCGCCCCACGACGCGCCCCAACTGCCGCCACGGCATCCACTACATCAAGATGTTCCCCATAACCAGGCCTACCAGCGCCGCTTCAGGACCGAGGGCTCGGCCTACTACGAGACGCTCCAACGCATCATCGACGGCAGCACCAAGCGCATTGTCTCAGAGTGCCAGGCATACCTCGACCGTTACGAGCACGAGGGAAGGCCTCGCTTTGCCGTCGACATCGACCGCATCGTGGTGCTGCTGGAGGGCGAGAAGTAGGGCACTTCGGCTCAGTCTCGAGCCATGTGGAGTCGCTCCGCATTTTTGAACGCCGCGTGTGCGTCCCAAATACTTGAGAAACAAGCTGTGAAGTGCAGTGGCTCGCCCGTGCCCGTGCATAGCCGTCACCATTAGCGTCTACGCGGCGTCGGCTTCAAGTGGAACTGGCCCCACTGCTGTATATGGTTTGCCTTGCTGCACATGGCGATCAATGCCCACGATGCCTCTGCTTGCGCTTCAGCTTCCGCTGCTCGAAGCGCGCCTCCGCCTCATCCGCGCGACGCTGGCTTCTTGCTTGAGCCGACTCCCGCTTCATCGCTTCCCGCTGTGCTGCGAGCGCCTGTTGTGCCTTGGTGCTCACCGCGGGCCGCTTAAGGGCTTTCGCTGCCTCGCGAGCGCGTCGCTTGGGATTCTTCGCGGGCTTGCTTGTTTCCGTGGCCTCGTCACCGAAGAACGCGAGCTTCGCCCATTTGCTTGTAACGAATTGCAGGATTTCCTCATCGGACGGTTCCGCGCCGAAGACGATGCGGGCGGCGCCGTATCTGCCGTCCTCGACATGCTCCGCCAGCCCGACCCAGAATTGGCCGTCATGATATACGGTCAGGGTGGATGACACGCTGATCTGCATGGTTGGTTCCTCCTTTATGTAGATGACCATGCAGAGAAGGGACAACCAAGGAGGCAGGTTACTGATGCGGACTCCCGCACGCCCACGACTACCCGACGGGGACTGTGTTTTCATCTCTGGTGGTTGGATTGTAGCATGAGCGAATGCGCATTGACCTCGCTGCCGGCATGCTGTGACTGGTCGAGGGTTTTACCAGGAATGGGGAAAGCCGGCACAGGAGCTGCGCCCGGGCGATGTGGTCAACATCGCCCCGGGGGTGAAGCATTGACACGGAGCCGCGCCCGACGGCTGGTTCTCCCATCTCGCGCTGGAGGTTCCGGGCGAGGAGACCTCCAACGAGTGGTTGGAGCCTGTGAACGACGAGGATTATCTCAAAGCGACTAACAAAGAGGCTTAAGCACCGTCGCCCACCCGCGCCGCCGAGAGCAGTGCGCCCAAATCGGCCTGGATTGCCTCCGCCTTGCTTCCGAGCTGCAAGGGGGCTGAGTCGCCCGAGATGTTTACGCTCAACAGATGCGCATCCGGCAGCTTTGCGGCCATGCTCCAGAACGGGAGCGTGATGATGCCGGGGGTCATCTCGCCCACGCCAAGCTCCAGCAGCAGCACGCGGCCAGCTCCGCGCTCGTGCACGAAGCGCTCGTATCGTCCGAGGCTCTCGCGCCATGTCGCACCCTGCAGAAACGTGTCGTCGCGCACCCACGGTACAAGATACTGGTTTTCCGTGCGAAAACGCTCATGCCGCTAAATTGAGCGACCGCCTGTACTGCAGCGGGATCATCCGCCCGAGCGATCCCTTAATCCGTCGCCCGTTGCGCCAATCGGCAGAAGCCACGCGTGGACGCTAATCGCTCGAGCGAATCGTCGTCGGTTTCCGTTTAACGATTTCTTTTTCCGCTATTATCCGACCCTCGGACTTCCTCGTGATAGAAGTAGTCCACGATCACCGGATGCCCCTGGGGGACTCTGCCATAAGGCATTTCGTTGTCCACAAAGGGGCAATCGTACTTCTTGGCCATTTCCTCGGCTTTTACTTCAAGCGCTTCAAAATAGCTACGGTTGCGCTTGTTATAGATCTCATCGTAAAGCGGTACGAGATCGGGATGTTTCTCGGCGATATAATCCAGGATCGCTTTTTTGAAACCACCCCGAAGATTGAGATTTTCGAGCCAAAACAAATCGCACCGATCCTTTACTCGCTCAAAAATCATCTCAAAATCCGTGATGCCGGGAAATACCGGGGACACGAAGCAGACCGTACGGATACCTTCGTCATACACCTGCTTCATAGCAGCGATACGACGCTCGATGCTCGACGCGGAGTCCATATCGTTCTTGAAGTTCTCATCCAGCGTGTTGATCGACCATGAAACGGTCACTCGTCCAAGCCTCTTCAGCAGATCGATATCCCGTACCACAAGATCGGACTTTGTGCAGATCAGAATATCTGCATCGCTGCCAATCAGCTGCTCCAGGAGTTTCCTGGTATTCCCGAATCGCTCCTCCTGTGGATTGTAGCCATCCGTCACAGAACCGATAACCACCCGCTGTCCAGCGTATTTCTTCGGATTCTTGATTTCCGGCCAATGCTTCACATCAAGAAAGGTGCCCCATTCCTCCTTGTGTCCGGTAAAGCGCTTCATAAAGGAGGCATAGCAATACTTGCAGGCATGCGTGCAGCCTACATAGGGATTGACCGAGTAGCCGCCTACCGGCAGGCTGGACTTGGTCATGATGTTCTTTGCTTCCACCTCATTGATGAGGATTCCATCGATCACTTCCGCCATGTTCTCTGCACCTCCAGCACTCTTTCGAATTCTTCCGGCAATTCCTGAATCATGTATTCGTCCCCTATGACAGAGACGAGGTCTTCCTTCATAAACATTGGAATGCCAAGCGCGTGCGCCTGGTCCGTCAAAGACCATGCCCACTCCGGTTCCGTATGAACCTTCCTGCTCTGCGCCCCGGTCATGGTACCGACGACGATCCAGTTGATTCCGGAAAGGTCGACCGTACCGGGATCGTCGAATAGCGGCTCAAAAGTAACGAAGAAGTGATTTGCTTTGACGTTTTTCCGAAGGGCGTCGATACGCCACAGCTCCGCTTTCCTCGTCACCGTAACGCCGAACCATGCGTTTTCCAGGTCGGTATCTAAATCCAGCAAATCGGGTCTCTTGGTCAGGAACAGGAACTGATGCTGTGGATTCTCATGGATCTTTGCAAATACCTCGTCTCGCCATTCCAGCTTCCACCCGGAGAGATCGCTCATGCCGGTAAGGAGAAAGTTCTGCGGGCGTTTCTTTTCCATCATCTTGAGCTTGCTCGGGAAGAACGCAGGATCAGCGAAGTCGTCAATCATATGCCAACGTTTCACATTGTTACGGGCATAGCAATATGGACACCCCACCGTGCAGCCGATGACGATATTCATATTCTGAATCTGATTTTTGATGCAGATGCTCATAACGCCTGCCTACCTGCCTCTCCCGTAAACACGCAATCAGCCTCCCCCACCTTGCGGGCAAAAACCTCGATATCTTGCTTGCAAGCAGCAGGCTCGCAATCGCTCAAATCGTATGACGTGCCGCCGTTTCGATAGACGGCCCGATGGGAAAACGATCGGCTGACAAGCCCGATGCCGAGCTTCTCGCACAGGGTCATCCGTGCTCCCTTTCAGCTATAAAAAACAGGTGTCTATAAACAGTATCCTTGTTGATTTTCGCAGGGGCAATGAACAAACGCGTGCACCTGTCGATAAACGAACAGCTACTGGACATTGTCAAACGACTCAGATTGGAGAGGCGATGGGAGAAACCAAGATCGACCGCCGGCGGCGCTACACCCTCTCGGTCATACAGGAGGCGTTCTTCGCGCTGCTGGCCGAGGTCGGCTTCGCGAAGATGACGGTGGCGGACATCTGCCGCCGCGCCGAGATCAACCGGGGAACGTTCTATCTGCATTACGAGGATAAGTACGCGCTGCTCGATGCGCTTATCGACGAGGCATTGGCAGCGGCTCCCCCGCTTGAGGGGGTTGAATCGGCAACGCTTTGCCAGCGTCCGCCGGCAGACGACGATTATCGCCTGCTTTATTCGGACAGCGACGCATACGCTCGCGTAGCCCAGCGCGTCATAGAACGCGGAGCGGAGCAGATGGTTCCCTGGGTCATGGAGAAAACAGGGCTTTCACGCGAAGACGCCTTCCTGCTCTTCGTCCACAACGTCCAGGGCAATCTGGCCGTCAACCGCCTGCTCGGCTGGAGACGAGGCCCCGAGTTCGCCCATGCCCAGGAGCTGCTCAACGCCTATTCCGAAGGGGGCTTGCTGGCGGTATCCGCTCTTCGCGATTCCGATAACCCATCGTGACCTGCGATTCAGGAATACCAGCCTCCGAGCCCTCTCGTTCGGAGACTGCGGCTAAAACCTCATTGCGCGTCTACCGCTCCGCGTTACTCGCCACCTGCCCGCGCCACCGAGAGCAGGGCGCCCAAATCGGCCTGGATCGCCCCTGCCTTGCTTCCAAGCTGCAACGGAGCCGAGCCGCCCGAGATGTTTATGCTCAAAAGGTGCGCATCCGGCAGCTTCGCGGTCATGCTCCAGAACGGGAGCGTGATGATGCCGGGGGTCATCTCGCCCACGCCGAGCTCCAGCAACAGCACGCGGCGATCGCTGCGCTCGCGCACGAAGCGCTCGTATCGTCCGAGGCTCTCGCGCCATACCGCACCCTGCAGAAACGTGTCGTCGCGCACCCACGGCACAAGCTGCCAGCCGCAGTGCGGGCATCGGGGGACATCCTCGCTGCGGATCTCGAACCCCGCCATGCCCGCGAGCATGCGCTCGACGTAGGGGCTCGCCTCGAAGAGCTCGTCGCAGCATGGCTGCTTGCATTGAAGGTGCGCGAAGCTTCCCTGATAGTTGCAGATCCTCTCGGTGGGAAACGTCTTCTCGACTTGGGTGTCTACATTGGTGCTCAGGATGAAGTAGTCCTTATGGCCGATGAGGGACCGTAGGTCGAGATAGGGCTGCGAGGTCGGCTCGCGCAGCATGAAATCGATATATCGCGCGTAGTAGGCCCATTGCTGCTCGAGGCTGGGGTAGAGGTGGTAGAAGCCGTCGAAAAGGCTCTTGAAGCCAAAGGCTTGCTGCCAGTCCGCCATTCCTGCGCGCGCCATGCCCGCGCGGTTGTAATGGTTGAACCCGGCGGCGCTCGACATGCCCGAGCCGATGCCGACGATGATGGCGTCGGCATCGTCGATAAGGCTTCGAAGCCTACGCGCTTCTCTTTCTAGGGGTGGCATCGGGCGATCTCCTCGAAAGCCGGGGCCATATCGCCGTCAACGAGAATCGTCTCGCACGAAGCGTCGGGCGCCATGGCCTGGCCGTAGTTGAACACGATGTAGGTGGCGTGCTCGCAGGCGTTCGCGATCTGGGCGAGCATGCGCTTTATGACGCCGTTGTGCAGTCCCACGCCAAGTTCGAGGATGGCGACCCTGCCGTTGCGATGGGCTTGCACAAGACGCGCGAGCTCGTCGAGCTGGGTCATGGCGAGGGCGTCTGGATGGGCGAGGCGCCGCTCGTCAACCGACGTGCGCGTGCCCCCCTCAGTCTCGAGCACGCGCTCCTCGTCGAACCCGGCGCGCGCGAAGTGCCCGTCGATGTTGCATGTGACCACGAAGGTGTCGGCGTGCTCCGTAAGACGCCGCAGCCCGTTCATGAGCGAGCCGGGCTCATATTCGAGATACTCCTTTTGATGGAACCGCTCGGCCCATCGGCGTCGCACGCTGGCATCCGGGGAAGCGAGCCCCTGCAGTATGCAGCCGATGCCGTCTGCCTGGGCGAGGTCCCCGTACGCCTCTTGGAAATGAGCATCGGCGCAGAAAAGGTTGAGCCCCTCCGCCATGTCGAGTCCGTTGCTAGCGCCGATGATGACAAGATCCGCCTCGGCAAGTGCCTGGCCGATACGAACCGCTTTTACCGTTTCCATGTGCTACCTCCCCAGCGTCTTGCGCACGTCGGCGAGCACGTCGGCGATGTCGGCGCGAACGGCGAGCCCCCGATCCTCGATCGCGCGGGGGAGAAACTGCGTCTTGTTGTTTACGGCGATGTAGCTGGCCTGCGGCAACTGCGCCGTGAGGGCCCAGAACGGCTCCTGGATAAACGCGGGTGTCATGCGGCCCACGCCCAGCTCAAGGAATAGAATCTTCTGCCGCGCGTGCGCGTCAATCCAGTCGGATACCTTGCGGTACTGCTCCTCGTAGAGCTCGCCCTGCAGGAAGTTGCCGTAGCCGCGAACCCAAGGAAACGCCTCTGCCCCGCAGTGCGGGCAGTGCGGCACGAGCTCTGCCGGAACCTCAAGGCCGTCTCCCATGGCCTCTACCATGCGGGAGACCGGCTCGACCGCGTCCCATACGTCATCGGTGCAGCAGCGGGAACATTGGAAAAAGCGGTGGTCGCCTTGAATCTCGGCCACCTTCTCCCAGGGGTAGATCTTCACAAACTGCGTGTCTTGGTTGGTGGTGAGCACGAAAAAGTCCTTCTCGGCAAGAATGGCGTCGAGGTCCTTGTAGGGCTGGCGCGGCGGGGCGTTGAGTGTGGTGTCGAGGAAGGTGGCAAGATAACCCCAGCGTGCCTCGGCGGTGGGCCAGCGGTAGGTCGACCCCTCAAACGCGCCCTTGAAACCGTAGCGCTCGGCGAATTTGCCGAAATGCCTGCGATAGGTCGCGTTGTCCTCGTAGTAGAAGTCGCCGCCGCCCGCCGCGGAGAGCCCGGAGGCCCCGCCCACCAGCACGCAATCGGCTTCCTCAATCATGCGGGCGAAGTCCTTGATTTGCTGGTCGTAGGGCTCGGGCTCGCGGTCACTCAGCTCATAGGGCGTGCCGCCGCTGCGGTAGGCGGCCTGAAGGGAAAACGATCGGTTGGTGAGCTCGACAACGAGCTGCTCGTATAGAGTCACTGGATACCTTCTTTCAGCTATTATGAACAGGTGTTGATAAAAAGTATCCATGTCGATTTGCTTAAGAGCAATGAACAGCTTCGGCCTGCTGTCGATAAACGAGCGTTTGCTGGGCATTGTCGAGCGTTGCAATTGGAGGGGTAATGGAAGCGGGGAAGATGGACCGTCGCCGACGCTATACGCTCTCGGTCATACGGGAGGCGTTCTTTGCGCTGCTGGCCGAGGTTGGCTTCGCGAAGATGACGGTAGCGGATATCTGCCGCCGCGCCGATATCAACCGCGGCACGTTTTATTTGCACTACGAGGACAAGTTCGCGCTGCTCGACGCACTTATCGACGAGGCCCTGGCGGCGGCGCCCCCACTCGAGGGAACGGAGGCGGGGGCCCTCTGCCAGCGCCCGCCGGCAAACGATGACTATTATCTGCTCTACTCGGATGACGACGCGTACGCCCGGGTGGCACAGCGCGTCGTCGAGCGCGGCGCCGAGCAAATGGTTCCTTCGATCATGGAGAAGACTGGGCTTTCGCGCGAGGACGCCTATCTGCTCTTCGTCCACAACGTCCAGGGAAATCTCGCGGTCAACCGCCTGCTTGGTTGGAGGCGGGGACCTGAGTTCGCTCACGCCCAGGGGCTGCTCAGTGCCTATTCCGAAGGAGGTATGCGGGCGGTATCCGCCCGCTATGATTCTCGTAGTTCATCTTGACCACGGGTTCATTTCAGGTAAGCAGTGCAGCTATGAGCTGAGGATAAAGCGCCATCGTGTGCCCCGCGCTCTCGACTTCCCGGCAGAAACGTGAGTCCTTTGGTTAACGCATCTCAAGATTGAGCGTTGGTTCCGCTTTTGATTTGGTGACATGACGGAGTGCGACGGCATGGCATTGTCGCATCGCTGTGCTGTCGCAGCGCCAGACGTCTTCGTGGCCGCCGTTCAGCCCTCGTCGAGCTCCTTCAGCCGGGAGAGGCAGCGGTCCAGAAACCCGCTCCTGGCTTGCGCGGCAAGGAGTCCGTCGCAGAAGCGGTCGCCACGAACGCACCACGTGATGCATGCACGTATCAGGTCAATGTCCCCATGGTCGATGTCGCAACTGTCTATGCCTTCCGAGGTGTCGATGCCATGGCGTTCAAGCGTCTCGAAGTAGCTGGTGTCCGCGAACCCGTCCAGTTCATAGAAATCGTCGACGAAATCCTCGAGTCCGAGCGTCCCACCCCCAAGCTCGACATTCATGTTTCTGTCCGCCAGCTTGCCAGCGTACTTGGTTAGCCTTTCGAACATGTTCGCTCCTTAGCTCAAAAGTCCGTTGTCGCCCAGGTAGTCCACGAAGGCATCGATGATCCGTGCCGTGCGAGTCGCGATGTCTATTTCGGTGAAGTCTCCCATGACTTGTGTCAGGCGCTTGAGTTCCGCGATCTTTGTTCCGGCTTTGCGCTTGCCATTGCTGTCGGTGTATCCCTCATAGTACTTGCGTTTATCGCAGAATCTGTAGTCGGCCGCGCGGATGTTTACACGCTTCTCGAGCAGCGCCTTGTTACCCAGCGCCTCCAGGTTGGATTGGTCGACGAGCGGGTCTACCTCGTTGCGCTTCTTGGCATAGATGTGCTCAATTTCGAGCGTGGTGTCTAGGTCCATGAGTGGTTGATCTGGGTCTGCGTACGCCCACCAAGTGAGCATGGACTTCGTTACAGGCCTGCCGTTGGTGAACACGTAGGTTCGGAATCGCTCAGCAATATTTGCGCGATTGAAGTGGTGGTTAGGAAACTCCACCGGGCGGTGCTCCACGATGTTGATCATCTCGGGATACACTGGCGAACGCAGCGCATTCACGCCGGGACGCTCAATGGCGTAGGCGAGAACGAATGCCGTGATCTTGTTTAGAAAGCCGTAGAGTGCCTCGTCATCGAGAGCACTTTTGCTGTCGCGGTTGGCGAGGAACCAGACGCTTAGCAGATAGGTCCACATGCCGTTGGGGGCGTAGTTCAGCACGAAGAGCCTGCGGAGCACGCGCTCGCTGAACCCTTCCTGCGCGTCGACGCGTTTCCAGAAGCCGAGCAGCGCCTCGAGATCGTCGAGCGTGGCGTCCTCCTTGAGCATGGCGTAGCCATCGGCACCGAAGAAGTCGCGCAACGATGCGGTGGTCGTGTCGCGGATGCCTTTCTTCGCGCGGCGGTAGTACATATAGCGCGTAAATAGCTCATCGGTTGGTGTACCGCGCATGGGCCGGAAGATGGCGTTCGCTCCCTCCTCGAGCCCCTTCCAGCGACGGATGAACTCATCCTTGCGCCCCGTGTCGGAATAATGCTTGTAGAACTGGCTCTTGAAGATGTCGGCATCCGAGAGAGGCAGCCCTCGGTCGTTTAGAGTCGAGAAGATGCGTAGCGCGGTGTCCTGCGACTCCGCTTCAATGGGCAACAGTATCACATTGTTGATGACGCGTGTGGCCATGTAGACGGTGTAGGTGGGCCACTCGCTCACCAGTTGCTCAATTTTCCTCTGGAAGAAAGCGAAGTTGCGGGCATAGGCGCTCTTCCAGCCATCGCCTACATTGCCCTCTCGTATAATCTCGAGGAATTCATTCTTGTCGTTGTCCGATGCAACCTCGGAGTCGATCTTGAGACGCTCCATGTCGGGCTCGTCGAACTCGTCGGTTTTCCATACACAACGGGCGATTGCCTCGCGCATCTTCACAGACTGCTTATCCTTCATGTTGGTGAACTTGTCGTAGAACGCGCGGAGCAGCAGCATGATGGTGGTGAGGCGCTGCTGGCCATCAATGATCTCAAGTTGGCCAGAGAGGTTCTTAAAGGTGACGATGGGTCCTAGAAAGTATTCGTCGTTCTCGCTGTCGAAACGCTCGTAGTCATCGTCTGGAAAAGCGAACGAGAACAGGTCATCCCACAGCGTTGCGCATTCATCCTCGCCCCAGGCGTAGGGCCTCTGGTAGTCGGGGATGAGGAAGTCCGATCGCTTATCGGTGAGAAGATCGCGAATCGATCGCTGGTCGATGTTGAGCTTGGACATGAGCTGTACCTTCCGCGCGGGAACAATCAAGATGACACGGATTATATCGCCGAAGTCGTCATTCGCTCTATTGCTGCGAGCTACTGAATCTGGCAACCTCTGGCCAACCCTTACGGTTTCATGTCGTGATCCATATCGGCGCTGATTAATGTCCGTGATGCTTCTGCTTGCACCTTCTTTGGAGAGCGCGAGCGAGAGATGCGATCTACAGACGTCTGAATAGCTCCATCCGTTTTGGTTACAACAAAATGTGTGCCGCGCGCCTGCGGCATGAAGAAGGGAGATTCTTGTGAATATCGTTGTATTGAGCGGTAGCCCGCGTAAGGGCGCCAATACAGATACCATGGTCGAGGCGTTTGCCGAGACCGCGCGTGAGGGCGGCCATACGGTCGAGGTCATCCGCGTTGCCAGCAAGAAGATCGCCGGCTGCTTGGGATGCCAGTACTGCTTCGCCCATGAGGGCGTCTGCGTGCAGAAGGATGACATGGCCAACGTGATTGAGTCGCTGAAAGACACCGACATGGTTGTCTTCGCTTCGCCTATCTACTGGTTTGATATCACTGCGCAGGAAAAGACCGCCATCGACCGCCTGTACGCCTTCGGTGCCACGGGATTCCCGTTCACCAAGACGGCCCTTTTACTCGATAGCCACAGCGAGGGTGTCTATGATGCGGCGATCGCTATGTACAAGTCAACCTGCGCGTACTGCAAGTGGGAGGACCAGGGCATTGTCACCATCAGCGGTATGACCGAGCGCGACAGCATGGCATCCTCGCCCAAGTTGAAAGAGGTGCGAGAGCTCGCTCGCAAGCTTGCCTAAGGACAAGAAGAACGCATGGCAATCAGCGTTGGTGGAAATGCTTGCTGTCCTTACCGAGAGATAGGGGCGAATTCCCTCAAGTGCCGTATAGAACAATTTTTAAACGCAGAAAAATAACTGAAAACAAATTAATCCGCGTTAAAATATTGTCAAACAGAAGTTCATGAGGGAAGGTTGCGTATGCGTCGCAAGGCAGACGAGCTCCTTAGGGAATGGCGAGACAGGGCTGATAGAAAACCTTTGCTGGTCAAAGGCGTGCGCCAGTGTGGCAAGACCTATCTGCTCAGAACGTACGCTCAGGATCTTTTCGAATCGGTTGTCTACGTTAATCTTGAGAACGACCGGTCGGCGCGAGCGGATTTTTCGGGCGGTCTTGACCCTCATTCGATCGTACGCGCGATTGAGGCTCGTACGGGACAGCGTATCGTGCCTGGCAAAACCTTACTGTTCATTGACGAGATCCAGGCATGTGAGGAAGCGCTCACTTCCCTTAAATACTTTTGCGAAGATGCTCCCGAGTATTACGTTGCGGCTGCTGGGTCGCTTCTTGGGGTTGCCATTAACCATCAGTCGTATTCGTTCCCCGTCGGAAAGACCGACTTGATTGAGATGACTCCACTCGATTTCGAGGAGTTTCTCTGGGCGATGGGGCACGATCAGCTGGTCGACGAGATACGCTCATCATTCGAGTTTATGGGTCCTCTCGCGCCAAGCCTTCATGAAAAGGCGCTTGGGCTCTATCGGCAGTATCTTGTTGTTGGCGGAATGCCCGAGGCGGTCCAAACGTACATCGATGATCAGTCAATCATTGATGTGGCCGAAAAGCATCGGATTATTCTCGACGGATACTCCGCCGACACTAATAAATATGCTGATGAGCGCTTGAGCGCAAAGACGCGTGCGTGCTTCGATTCCATTCCACAGCAGCTTGCCAAAGAGAATCGTAAATTTCAATACAAGGTAGTGCGAGCGGGGGGCAATGCGTCTCTCTTTGGAGATGCTCTCGACTGGCTTGTATTGTCGGGTACGGTGGCGCGCTGCAGCCTAGTCGGGCAGATCGAAAGCCCCTTAGAGGCCTTCGTTAACCCTTCTGCTTTTAAAATCTATCAGGCGGATACAGGGCTGCTGGTCTCCAAGGCCGGTGCTCAACGCGCCGATATTCTTGCCGGTATCGGCGGCACATTCATGGGTGCACTTACCGAAAACTACGTTGCCCAACAGCTTTCAGCCATGGGTTATCCACTGCATTATTGGGCGCGAGATAATCGTGCGGAAATCGACTTTGTAGTAGAGAAGCAGGGATGCTTGTCTGCGATTGAAGTCAAGGCGGGGGAGAACACAAGATCTCGAAGTCTGTCCTCACTTAAAAAGACCCATCCGGGCGTGCGCCTTATCAGGCTATCGACTAAGCCCTTTGGAATGAATGATGGGCTTATGTCTGTTCCGCTTTATGCGGCATTTTGTCTATAGGGATGATGCTGGTGTAATGCATGGGGCCCGGGGCGCAGCGTTTACTGCGCTCCGGGCCCCGCTGCTTTGTAAAACCATGACGGTTTAGTCGCCGTTGTTTTAGTCAAACAAACTCGGCATGTCATTTTCCTTCATGAGGGCGCCGGCGGAGGGCAGGCTCTGCGCGGTGAACTTTTCGGCCGAGACGCCGGCGCCAAGAATCTCCTCGGTCGTGCCGACGGTGGTGACCGAGCGGCCCTTCTTGGTCGTAAAGGCCTGGACGCCCTGCGTGTTGGTGGTCGTCTTGGTCTTGAGCAGCGACGTGTTGAAGTTCATCAGGCGGTAGTCGCTCGAGACCAGCGCGAGGTCGCGGTCTTCCTTGAGCACCTGCGCATACAGCAGCTTGCTGCCGCCGTAGATGGCGTTCTTGAGGCGCTTGCGGTTGGTCTTGGTGACGTATCCAGAAAGCGCGACGCGCACCACGCGGCCGTTCTCAAAGACGAACAGCACATCGGCCTTGTAATCCTCGGGGTCGATGACCCAGATGACACTCTCGTCGGGTTCCATCTCAAGATCGGTCGGCAGGTACGAGCCCAGTTGGGCCGACTTGGTGTCCTCAAACGCCGAAACCTTGCACTTGTATACCTGGCTCTTATTGGTAAAGACCAGCAGCTCGTGGGTGTTGGAGGACGGGAACTCGATAAAGGGTTTGTCGCCGTCCTTGTACTTGAGCGTGGTCGCCTTCTTGAGCACGCGGTCCGTCATCTTCTTAAGATAGCCATCGCGCGAGAGCATGATGGTGACCGGGTACTCCTCGACCTCGGGCTCCAAGCTTACCTCGATAACCTCATGGGGCTCGATCCTGCCCGTGCGGCGCGGCATCACGTACTTCTTATTGACCGCGGCCAGCTCGTCGCTGATGACCTTCTTGATGTTCTCCTCGCTGGAGAGGATCTCCTCGAGCTCGGCAATCTCGCCCTCGAGCTTGGCGATGTCCTTGGTGCGGTTGAGGATGTACTCCTCGTTGATGTTGCGGAGCTTGAGCTCGGCGACAAACTCGGCCTGAGTCTCGTCGATGTCGAAGCCGCGCATGAGGTTGGGCACGACCTCGGCCTCGAGCTTGGTGCCGCGGATGATGACGATGGCCTTGTCGATGTCGAGCAGGATCGCTTCAAGGCCGTGCAGCAGGTGCAGGCGCTCGGACTTTTTGCCCAGGTCAAAGTTGATGCGGCGACGCGTGGACTCAATACGCCACTTGACCCACTCGTGCAGGATCTGGCGCACGCCCATAACGCGAGGGTAACCATCGACCAGTACGTTGAAGTTGCACGAGAACGAATCCTGCAGCGTGGTCGAGCGATAGAGCTTCGCCATGAGCTTGTCGGGGTCGACGCCGCGCTTAAGGTCGATGGCAATGCGCAAGCCCGAAAGGTCGGTCTCGTCGCGGATATCGGCGATTTCCTTGACCTTGCCCTCCTTGGAGAGCTTGACGATGCGCTCGATGATGACATCGGTCTTGGTGGTGTAGGGAATCTCGTAGACCTCGATGATGCGCTCTTCGGGGATCCAACGCCAACGGGAGCGAATCTGGAAACTACCAAGGCCGGTCTCGATGATCTTCTCCATCTCCTCGCGGCGGTAGATAATCTCGCCGCCGGTCGAGAAGTCGGGCATGGGCATGTACTCGAGCAGGTCGCAGCCGGGATCCTGCAGGTAATGCATGGTGGCAGTGCAGACCTCGTTGAGGTTGAAGCCGCAGATGTCGGACGCCATGGCGACGCCGATGCCCTTGTTGGCCGAGACGAGGATATTTGGGAACGTGGTGGGCAGCAGGCGTGGCTCCTTCATGGCGCCGTCGTAGCTGTCGACGAAGTCGACCGGGTCCTTGTCGATGTCCTTGAAGATTTCGGCGCTGATGGGGGAGAGCTTGGCCTCGGTATAACGCGAGGCGGCGTAGCTCAGGTCGCCCGAATAGTACTTGCCAAAGTTGCCCTTCGACTCCACGAAGGGGGCAAGCAGCGCCTCGTTGCCCGTCGCCAGGCGCACCATCGTCTCGTAGATCGCGGCATCGCCGTGCGGGTTGAGCTTCATGGTCTGGCCCACGATGTTGGCGCTCTTCTGGCGCTCGCCCTTGAGCAGACCCATCTTGTACATGGTGTAGAGCAGCTTGCGATGCGAGGGCTTAAAGCCGTCGATCTCGGGGAATGCACGCGAGACGTTGACGCTCATGGCGTAGGGCATGTAGTTGACCTCGAGCGTCTGCGTGATCGGCTGATCGGTGACCTCGGAGTGCAGGCCGATGACGCTCTCGGCGTTGACCTGTTTTTTCTTTGGCTGGTTCTTCGTCTTCTTCTTTGCCACGATTTCCTCTTGAACTATTTGTGGGCCGTCGTTATCGATTTGCTGCTATTGCAGGTCCAGCTGGTCCAGGTATTCCTTGCCGTGCTCGGAGATATGGCGCTTGCGGCCCGCCTCGTCGTTGCCCAGCAACAGGTTGAACATGGTTTCCATCTTGGTGACGTCCTCGGGCTCCACCTTGATCAGACGGCGCGTCTCGGGGTTCATGGTGGTGAGCCACATCATGTCCGGATCGTTCTCACCAAGACCCTTGGAGCGGTTGATGGAGCACTTCTGGTCGCCGATCTCCTTGAGGATGCCGTTCTTCTCGAGCTCGGTGTAGGCAAAGTAGGTCTTCTCTTTGCAGTTGATCTCGTAGAGCGGCGACTCGGCGATATACACGTAGCCCTCGTCGATAAGTGTGGGCACCAGGCGGTAGAGCATGGTGAGCACGAGCGTGCGGATGTGGTAGCCGTCGACGTCGGCATCCGTACAGATGATGACCTTGTTCCAGTTGAGGTTGTCCAGGTCAAAGGCACCGAGGTTCTTGATGCGCTTGTCCTTAATCTCCACGCCGCAGCCCAGCACGCGCATAAGGTCCATGATGATGTCGGACTTAAAGATGCGCGGATAGTCCTCCTTCAGGCAATTGAGGATCTTGCCGCGGACGGGCATAACACCCTGGAACTCGGCATCGCGCGAGGTGCGAATGGCGCCTGCTGCCGAGTCGCCCTCTACGATGTAGATCTCACGACGGTTCTTGTCCTTGGAGCGGCAATCGATGAACTTTTGCACGCGGTTGGCCATGTCGGTCTTTTGCTGCAGGTTGGTCTTGATGCTCTGACGCGTCTTCTCGGCGTTCTCGCGCGAGCGCTTGTTGATGAGCACCTGCTCCATGATCTTGTTGGCGGCGTCTTTGTTCTCGATCAGGTAGGTCGAGAGGCGCTCCTTAAAGAATGCCGTCATAGCCTGCTGGATAAAGCGGTTATTGATGGCCTTCTTGGTCTGGTTTTCGTAGGACGTCTGGGTGGAGAAACAGTTGGTCACCAACACCAGACAGTCCTGGACGTCTTGCCACTTAATGCCGCTCTCGTTTTTGTTGTACTTGCCCTGGCTCTTGATGTAGGCATCGATGGCGCTGGTCAGGGCGCTGCGGGCCGCCTTCTCCGGCGAGCCACCGTTCTCGAGCCATGATGAGTTGTGGTAGTACTCCTGCATTGTGAGGGTGCGCGAGAAGCACATGCACGCGGTGATCTTTACGTTGTAGTCGGGCAGGTCCTCGCGGTCGCGACCGCGACGGTCGGCCTCGATGAAGAAGGGCTCGGTGAGGTAGTCGGCACCGACCTTCTCGAGCACGTAGTCCTCGATGCCCTTGGGGTAGCAGAAGTCCTCTTCGGAAAACTCGCCATCGTCGCCTTCGATGCGCAGGCGGAAGGTCACGTTGGCGTTGACCACGGCCTGGCGGCGCATGGTCTCGCGATACCAGTCGTGGGGAATGCTGATCGAGGTAAAGACCTCAAGATCGGGGCGCCACTTGATGGTGGTGCCGGTGCGGTCCTCGTCGCTGGGCTCAATCTCAAGCGCTTTCTTTTTGGCGCCGACGACCTTGCCCTTCTTAAAGTGCAGGGAGTACTTGTTGCCGTCACGCCAAACCGTGACGTCCATGTATTCGGAGGCGTACTGGGTCGCGCAGGAGCCCAGGCCGTTGGTGCCGAGCGAGAAGTCGTAGTCGCCACCCTGGTTGTTGTTATACTTGCCGCCGGCGTAGAGCTCGCAGAAGACGAGCTCCCAGTTAAAGCGCTTCTCGGAAGGGTTCCAGTCGAGCGGGCAGCCACGGCCGTTATCCTCTACCTGAATGGAGCCATCGCGAAAGGCGGTAAGGGTGATAAGTTTGCCGTAGCCCTGGCGTGCCTCGTCAACGGCGTTGGACAGGATCTCGAAGGCGGCATGCGCGCAGCCATCGAGTCCGTCCGAGCCAAAGATGACGGCGGGGCGTAGACGTACGCGTTCCTCGTCCTTGAGCTGGCGGATGCTGTCGTTACCATAGTTTGCGGTGTTTTTTGCCATACTCGCTCTCTCGGTGCTCCTTTGCTGCGTTTAAGTCATATAGATAGTCAAGGTAGCATAGCCCAGCCCATAGGCGATTCCACCCAACACGAAATCCATCGAACAATCGTTCGGATTAACGGGTATAGTGTTTAGTGGTAACGCGGCATTGTTAAACAAATTTGGATACAAACGAATTTTATTTAATAGGGACCTAGTTTTACTAAACAAAATCGAATGATGCTGATTGCACGAGCGGGCACAGCGATCGACTATCAATCACATTTACTCGGACAAAACCGAGTCGGTTCTGTCCGAGTAAGTTTGAATAGCGAATCGAAATTGTTATGTCCGCATGGCGATGGCGAACATGGTTTCCATAATGACAGATATAGTTGACATCAATTAGTCGATGCAATATATTTCTGTCATGTTGCGACGGATATCTGTCCACATTTACGAAAGGAACTCCATGCCGGGCAAAAAGAACCTACGCATGAAGGCGGCACGCGCGGCGGCTGGCCTTTCGCAAGCTGACTTAGCCCAAGCCGTGGGCGTTGCGCGCCAAACCATCGGCCTTATCGAGGCGGGCGGCTACAACCCCACGCTCAATTTGTGCGTGGCAATCTGTAAGGCGCTGCGCGTTACGTTGAACGACTTGTTTTGGGAAGACGAAACCGACGTCGACCCTAATACTCTTTAGGAGTTCACTATGAAATATGAAGATCTGAAAATCGTGCAAAAGTGGCGTGAATATGCCGGCCCAAAGGATGAACGCCTGGAGGCTGAGAACGCGAAGATCTACAAGATTGGTTTCGTGCTGCTTTCGTTTGGCATGTTGATGATCTTTTTCTACCAGTTTATAGCTCGACAGGTTGCGTGGGTTCACAGCGACGCCAGTGAAATGCCGCATGGCTTTGCAACGCCATTCGAGGCAGCCATGTATTTGTGGCTCGTTCTCGTGATGTTGATTTGCGCAGGACTGCAAACGCGGAAGGGCTATGTCGATACCAATCGTTTTGGGCAAACCGAGCATCTTCCTGTTGGATATTTCCTGCTTGTCAGCGGCCTTAGCGGTGCCGCGTTCGCGCTTGTTATTGCTGCAATGCGTTGTATCGCTGAGGCGCAGATCGTACCGCTCGAAAGCGTCTTTTGGTTGGCGAACCTGGCCACGGGCGTGTTCTGCGGTGCGACGATTTTCGCGGCCACGTTTGCTGTCCTGTGCGCAACGTTTTTCACGGCGAAAAGACGCCGTGCCAAGCTCGAGGCAGAACTCGACTCCTCAGACGACATTTAATGCGCAATGGGCTGGCTCTGGGTATTCAGAACCAGCCCATTTTGATGTTCGATGAGCCGAGTCGGCGTTTCTCACAAAAGTAACTAGGAGCTGCGAGGCTTATCAGAATTGACCTCATTGGCGGTGTCGGTTTCGAGCGCCGTGCGGCGGGCGCTGTAGGCGACGAGGCCGGCGCCTGCCGCGGCGAGTGCTGCAGCGGCTGCCGTAAGGGGAGCATTGACATCGCCCGTGCCTGCAAGCGCGCCCGCTTTTCCGGAGCGCTTGTTATTGCCGTGGTCCTTGCCACTGCCGGAGCTGCTTCCGCCGGAGCCGCCGTCCTCATCGGTACCGCCGCCACTCGAGCCACAATCGCCGTCTGCTGTCATCGGGGCGTCGTGAAGTCCTGTCGTATCCGCGCTGTCGCATACGCCGACCTGAACTTCCGAGCGTTCGCATGCCGCGTCGGGCACATGAAGCTCGTGCAATACGGCACCCAGCGCCGAGTTTGCGCCCGGTCGAATTTCCTTGAGCGTTACGGGATCGAGCGCCACCAGGTCACGCGCCTTCGCATACAGTGTGACGCGTTTGCCCACCTCGTCGCTCCAGCTCTCGGGGATGGCGAAGCTCATACGGAACTGTGCCGTGCAACCCGGTGCCAGCACGGCGTTGCCGTTGTCGGCTACCAGCGGGTGCGTCGCAAAATGTTCGCCCAGCGTCTCGAGCGCGTACTTCACGTGTGCTATGTCGTTGGCCGAAGCGTCCTCGGCAAGCTCTGGATCGTAGATCGAAGCCATGCGTGCGTTCGCTCCGAATCCGATGGATGCGCTGGAGAACGGCTGGCTGGAGCCCTCTCGGTACAGATCGATCGTGCCGGCGGTCAGCAAGGTGTTGCCGTCGTTTCGCACCGTGACCATGAAGGATTCGCCTGCTGCTCCGGGAACCACTGCCCCGAGGTAGCGACCGCGCCCGTCGGAGTGGCACACGCCACCAAGGGCACTTCGATGCCGTGCAGCTCTGCCTCGCTCTTCTCCGCGCTCACAATGTGCGTGGCGAGCGCGGAGAGCATGCCTCCCGACGTCAAAAATGTCGTTATCTGATCGACGGGATGGTCCAGCTCGCACATCACGAACGGTTCCGTGAAAAGATCGAACGGTTCCGTGAAAAGATCGCCTGCCAAGGTGCTGGCGAAGATGCGGAAGTGCTTGCCCATCACTGCTACCGGGTTGCCTTCTTCGTCGTAGGTTTGTCCCACCTTGCCGTCGGTGTTCTCTACATAGAGCACGCATCTGCCGTTGTTGCTTACGCTAAACGATGCCGGGCCACAGCCTGCGGCACCCACAGGCTGCGTTGCAAATGCCGATGCGCCTCGCGTCCAAGTAATATGCTGCAGTTGCTCGTTGACGGTTGCCAAAAAGCCCGAATGTTGTGGCCACGGCACCGCACGGGGTACCGTGGCGTCTGGTGACATAACGCCCCAGCCTGCAATGGACTGGCCGATCACGGCGTACGATGCGCAGCCGCAACCGTCTGCGGTCTCGTACGCAACGGGCACCACCATTTTGCCGTTGATATTCTCGGGCTCGCCCAGCTCGATACTCGACGGTGCTTGCGGAAAGCGGAGGACCTGACGGAACGTCAGGCTGTCGCCCGAAACGTCCGACCACAGGGTAAAGCACTCCAGCGCAACCTCAGCCTCGCTGCCGAGCGCCTTTTCTGCGGTGGTTCCGCGACGGTGGAGGTAGGCACCCGACAGACGTCCGTCGACAAGTGTCTTGCCCACCGTGATGCGTGGGCACTGCAGACAATGGTGGCCATCCTCCTGAAGGCGGCCGCGCGAGATGCTGCGCCACGACGTGTGCGACATCACGCGAACTCCGTCGTTGCTTATGCGCAGGCGCACAACGGACAGTATGCCGGCTGTGCTTGCCGTATCGAAAAGGGTGTTGTCGCCGTCGGGGCGCTCGCCCGAGACCAGCAGCACGTAGGCGTCCTGGTTTCCTCTTCCGTCCGTATATTCCACCACGTCGAAGTCGTAATCGTATATGCCGTCGCGCTCCACGTCGCCCTCGCCAAAGCCAAGGGGGAAGTCCACGGGCGTGGGGGCAGACCACGCGCCGTTTGCCTTTGTGTGCACCACCAGGCGCGAGCGGCCATTGTCGCCGTAGCGCACCGAGGCGATACGGAACAGGCATTCTACGCCGGCGATAATCGCCAGCTTCATGTGGGCTTCGCTGAGCACGCCAGTAAACAGCACGTTGTCGCTCGAGGGCTTGATGCCGCCACGCTCGTCCTCCGATACACCAGCAGAATTGGCGTTGGGGTCCGCAACGGCGTCCTTCGCCTGCCCGATATGGGTGTACGCATACATCGGCGCGGCGTTTTCGTCGTTCTCTATCAGTGCATGGACGAAATGCTCGATCTGTCCCGTGTCGTCGCTTTCTGCATCCGCCTTGAGCTCAATGCACGTGACCGCTTGATCCCAATCGCGCACGACAGGCGCGACGTTTACGGCGGTGGCCTTAACCTCGGCGCGTGCGAGTAGCTCGGCGTTGGTGACGATGGTGGCCGATGCGATAAATTGCGGCACGCCGCCCGCCTCGATGTTGCCGGCCGAGCCGAAGCAGGCATCCAGCGTGTAAGGCGTATCCCCACCCAATGCGAGCTCGGAACGCTGGAGCACATACTGGTCGCCATTGTTCACCGACATATTCCACGAATCGATGAGTGTGGGCCACGACCCCGACCAAGCCTTGGTGGTCCACTTGAACATTACGAACTGGAGTATCACGTCGACATCGACGTCTGCACCTACGCGCAGCCGCGGAAGCTGGTGTCCATCTGCCTTCTCGTACCCAATGAACAGCGTGAGGGATGCGGCGCCGCGCACGGCAGACGAAGCGACGCCTGCAACGCCGGCGCCAAAGGTGACGGCAAGTCCGATCTGGATGGTGAACGAGCCCGACGTGTTGGAATAGTCGAGCGAAATGTTTTTAAAAAACGCCGCGCCGCTGCCGTGCGTGTGGGCGCCCACGGCGAGCGCCAGCTTCGCCAGCACCCAGGGGTTGACGTTTAGGAAAAACGGCACCGGTCCTAGGGTAAACTGCTCGGTCCAATTGAGGTCGGTTCTTACCTGGAAGAGGGCCTTAATATTGCCGTATGCGGGGTCGTTGTTGTTACCCCAGGTTTTGCCCACCCAATCGTAGGCGAGCGAGCCGTACAGCTGTGTGGCGATATCCATCGTGAACAGCGGCGTGCAATGGTGGCGAAGGAGCTTGGTGTTTCTTGGATCGGTGCCCGAACCGGCACTCATACTCTTGTACTGATTCCACTTCCCCTCCATCTCGTCGAGATAGCGGTTTGCCTGCTTGGCGCCCGACTCGCGCGGCGATTTCTTCCAGTATTCCGGATCAGGGTTGCCCGAATCGTTCATATAGCTGGCTGGTTTGTATCCTCCGCCAAACAGCACGTATCCAGCAAACGAGAAATCGAAGAGGATCGGAAATGTGGGCATCCAACACGTGAACTTATTGCCGCCGATGCCGGGAAACGCCGCGGGGAAATCAAACGGAGTGACCTCTTGGTCCATGGTAGTGGGGACGATAGTGGTCGAGCCCGATTCTGCCTTTGCGGCCGGCGCAGTGACAACGGCCATGGGGGAGGAGAGCGTGTAGGTTTTGCCCTGATAGTCGAGAACAAAGCGCAGCTTGCACCCTTCCTCCAGAAGGCCCGATGCCGCGTCGAGAAACTTGTCTTCGAGTGTGAACGTCGCCAGATTATCCGCGCCTGATGCGCTGGCCTTGATCTGGCCAATCTGCGTGACGGTTTCGGTTGAGCTGCCCGCAGCGGGCATCACTTTATTGATATGCAATGTTGCCTGCCCGCCCTGCGGCAGATGAGTCTGCACGGTAAAGGCGTGCGTATCGGGCTGCTCGTTTGCCGTGTCGTCCTTCGGCAATGCCATGAACGTGGCTTCAGCGTACTGGATGTCCCATTCGTCGAATGTGAGCTGTCGAAAGTACGGCTCGCCATCGGAGAGCGGACGTGTGGGTGCGGTAATGGCGGTGCCGCCCTGGATACGCGCAAGGGGAATCTCGACATCACGGTAGCCCGCCATGCTAATGGAGATGCCGCCGTTAAAGTCGTACGCGTCGAGAAGCGTTGCCTCGTCCACGTAGCCTTCCGAAAGAGGGGCGACCTCAAAGATGGCCGTGCCTTCTTCATCGGTCGTGGCGGCGAGCTGCTTGCCTGCGACGTAGCGCGACGTGAGCGTGACCTGCGCTCCCTTGATGGGCATATTCTTGTTGGCGACGTCGACCACGACCACACCAAACATGGTGCGCGAGAGAACGAGCACCCTGAAGGGATCTTTTTCGTCGGCATAGGCTTCGGTGGGCGCGAACGGCAGCAGGAAGGCATTTTCGCTTCCCGGCACGCGAGGCAACATGATGCTCGCTAGCGAGGACGCTCCGGCAACAAGTAACGAACGGCGATCAAGCATCTTGGGCTCCCATCCCGCAAATATCGGTGGAAATAATCCAATTGTGCGAGAAGGCGCCCCGTGGCGGTAGTGCCGTTCAAGGGTCAAAATGTCCAAATTGATCGAGCGAAGCGTCGGGCTCCGGAACGCGTTCGATGCGCTTGGCAGCCCGGTCGCTAACGCAACATATGCGCGACCAGCTCGGCGCGTGTGCCGATGCCAAGCTTTGCGTATACGCCGGATAGGCGGTTTTTGACGGTGCCCGGCGATACTCCCATATGGCGTGCGATTTCGGCGTTGGTCCACCCACGACAGGCGAGCATGGCCATGGTGAATTCCGTGGTCGTTAAATCGTCAGCAACGTCCTCGCCCGAATCGGGGTTGTGGATGCGCCGCCAGCCGTAGCTGAAGCGGTACGTGATCTCGATGATGTGCGCGAAGTCGTCAGGGTATTGCGTTTTTAGGCACGCCTCGATAAGCCCCTGCAAAAGGCCGTGGTGCTCGCCGATGAGCTCGATAAGGCCGTCGGGGCGCGCAATGTCCCAAGCGGCTCCAAAATGCGCTTTTGCGGCGTCGATGTCCTTGAGGCTCATGCATGCCATGGAAGCTGCCAGGTGCAGGAACAGTTCCGAGATGGGATAGCTTCCCTGTTTCATAATTAGGGCGTTTTCCGCCATGCCCAGGCTGCGGCCGTATTCGCCGCGCAGATACAAGGCGTGCGCCATCACGTAGCTGGCGAACAGTCGCAGGCCTTCGGGTAGGTGCGCCGCAAGTGGATAAAACTCTTCGGCAGAATACGGGGAAGGCAAGTGCAGCAGGACGCTCGCGGCCGAGGCGAACAGGATATGCGTGGCGTGGACGGCGGGCGATTCCTCGTCGGCCGGCGTATCGAGGATGCCCGCAAGGCACCGGCGGGCGTCGGCGATACGGTTGAGCGACAGACTGGCGTATCCGCAGATAAAGCATGCGGAATAGCGCAGCGCGGGATCGGTGACGTCAAGATAGGGGCGCGCCGTCTTGGCAGCGAGGGTGGCCTGTCCGCGAAAGTACAGCGCTTCTGCCGTGGCAATGGCGCGCGAATCGGGGTCGGAAATGCCTGCAACCGCAGCGTCAATCTGCCCCGGCACAAAGGCAGTGCACATCAACGGCATGGGAACGCATGGGTAGCCATCGCAGTCCATCTTCCATCTCCCAACAGCTGACAACAATAGCTGCAATTGTACTCCTGTTGCCCGGAACTGGAATTTGTGGGTATCGCCTGCGATTATGCCGAACGTATAAAGGAAGAGTCTATTGGCGATGCTCCCAAGGTGGCTACCGAAGCCTAGCTGACCTCGACATTAGGAAAAATTGCCACCCTTGCAAAAAGCTCTGTCGCAGCGATGGGAAACGCATCTCGTTCTGCATATAATGAGGTCATATGACGGTGCGTCTGCATACGCGCGGCGCATTTCCATCGAACCGAAAAGGAGCTCTGCATGGATCCCAACAAGCGTCCCGACGACATGGTGCGTATCACCACTCCCGAACTTGCCCAGGCGTTCATCGAAGAGCAGGTCGCTGCAATCCGCGAGCAGATCGGCGACAAGAAGGTCCTGCTGGCCCTTTCGGGCGGCGTTGACAGCTCGGTTGTCGCGGCCTTGCTCATCAAGGCCATCGGCAAGCAACTCATCTGCGTGCACGTGAACCACGGCCTGATGCGCAAGGGCGAGAGCGAGCAGGTCGTCGACGTCTTCAAGAACCAGATGGACGCCAACCTGGTCTATGTTGACGCGACTGATCGCTTCCTGGATAAGCTCGTGGACGTCGAGGAGCCCGAGGCCAAGCGTAAGATTATCGGCGCCGAGTTCATTCGCGTGTTCGAGGAGGAGGCCCGCAAGGTCGGTGACGAGGTCAGTTTCCTCGCCCAGGGCACCATCTACCCCGACATTCTGGAGTCCCAGGACGGCGTGAAGGCTCACCACAACGTGGGTGGTCTACCCGAGGACCTGCAGTTTGAGCTCTGCGAGCCCGTTAAGCTGCTGTACAAGGACGAGGTGCGCGTCGTGGGTCGCGAGCTCGGCCTGCCCGAGAACATGGTTGAGCGCCAACCGTTCCCCGGCCCCGGCTTGGGCGTTCGCTGCCTTGGCGCCATCACCCGCGACCGTCTTGAGGCGCTGCGCGAAGCCGACGCCATCGTGCGCGAGGAGATTGACAAGGCAGGTCTGACAATCTGGCAGTATTTTGCCGTCGTGCCCGACTTCCGCGCCACCGGCGTGCGCGAGGGTAAGCGCGCCTACGACTGGCCCTGCATCATCCGCTGCATCAACACCGTTGACGTCATGACCGCCGAGGTGCCCGAGCTCGACTGGGCGCTGCTCAAGCGCATTACCGCCCGCGTCACCGCCGAGGTCCCCGGTATCTGCCGCGTGTGCTACGACCTCACGCCGAAGCCTGTCGGCACGGTCGAGTGGGAGTAAGCTAACTCAGCTGGTAGGCGACGAGAACTAGCAGATGTGACAAAGGGACAGTCCCTTTGTCACATCCTCGATATTATGTGCGGGATGGTACGCCACGCGGCGTGCCATCCCGTTCGTTATTTTAATGAGCCGAGTGCGCGAGTGGGAAGAGTCACGAGCATGGTCGTTCCGCATGGCGAGCTTTCTTCGACCTCGATGGAGCCGCCGTGGAGTGCGGCAATCTCCCAGACCAGTGCAAGCCCCAGCCCCACGCCGCCATATGCCCTGCTGCGCGATTTGTCGACGCGAAAGAAGGGCTGGAAGATGCTCGTCTGGTATTGCTCGGGAATGCCCGGCCCCTGGTCGCGCACGCGTAGCAGCGCGCGGTCGCCTTCGGCGCAGGCGTTGATTTGCACGGTCGAGTTGGGCGCGCTGTAACGTATGGCGTTTTCGGCCAAGTTGAACAGCAGCCGATAGATTAGCGTATCGCTGCCGATCGTTTGCGCGTCGCCCTCACTTGTAAGCGTGATGTCTTTTTGCTCGGCAAGGGGCGCCAGGTCCGTGAGTACTTCTTCGATCATCGGCGCCAGGTCAATCGCATCGTTGCAAGGGACACTGCGCAGCTCGCTCATCTCGAGCAGGGTCTTTGTCATGTGCGTCATCCGCTCGGTCTGCTCCTGCAGCAGCCCGAGCAGGCTCGCTGTATCGGCGTCGACGTCGGGGTGCTCGGCGCAAAACAGCTCAACCTGGGCCTGCATGAGCGCAAGTGGCGTGCGCAGCTCGTGCGCCGCATTGCCCGTAAACTGTCTTTGTGCGGAAAATCCCTCGTCAAGGCGGGCAATCATGTCGTTAAACGACGCGCTGCAGCGCCTGAGTTCAGAGGGCACGTCCTCGCTGATTTTTGTGTCGGCGAGGTTGTCGGGCCGCACGCTCTCGACTTGTGCCGCAAAGGAGCGCAACGGCTGCAACGCATGCCCGCTCACAAAGTAGGCCAGGACGCCTCCGAGCAGCGTCACCGCCGCAGTTATATACCAGCTCGTCGCGCCAAACGATTCTTGGGCGTCGTTCACGACGATGGTCAGCGCATCGTCGAGCTCTTTGTTTGTCGGGTCAAATGAGCTGGGCGAGGCCGCCTCCACCTTGCTGTGCGCCGACGCTTCTGCACCAATCGAGTCCATGTAGCGCATGCCGGAGTAGCCAACCAGACAATTCATAAGTACGCAGGTCGAGCATACCAGCAGGGCCGTCATCAACGTGATGCGCCACTGCAGAGACAGCCGCTTCATTTGCCGTCCTCCATAACGTAGCCTTCGCCGATTCGGTTGCGGATGGGGTCGTGCCCCAACGCACCGCGCAGCTTTTTGCGCAGCGACGAGATGTGCACGCGGGTCGCGTTGCTAAAGCTGTTGACGCTGCTGTCCCATACATGCTCGATAAGCTCTTCCTGGCTCACCGGCCGCCTCTGGTTAAGCATCAGGTATTCCAAGATGCCGGTCTCCTTGCGCGTGAGGCATAGGGTCTCGCCGCCCACGGAGGCGACGCGCGCCTTGGTGTCAAAGTTCAGCGATCCGCAGGTCAGGACAACGTCGCTTTGCGTAAAGCGTCTGAGCGTGAGGCTACGGATACGTGCTGCCAGCTCGTCAAGATGGAACGGCTTGGTGAGGTAGTCGTTGGCGCCCGCATCGAGCCCTGCTACCTTGTCGGTGACCTCGCCGCGTGCCGAGAGCACGAGCACCTTGGTCTCGCAATCGGTAATTCTGAGTTGCCTGAGCACGGTCATGCCGTCGACATGGGGGAGATTGAGGTCGAGCACGACAAGATCAAAGGTCTCGATATCGAGCAGGTCGAGGGCCTGCTGCCCGTCGTAGCAGCAGTCGACGCTATAGGCCAAGTTGCGCAGGCTGCGTGCGATCGCATCGCACAGCGCCCGCTCGTCCTCGACGACCAAGATGCGCATAACGTTCTCCTTGCATAGTCATTCACGCTTAACACGGATTTTATAGTCGGTATGGTCCAATGGGTCGCGAAACGAAAGGAGTGGTCAGATTGTTCAAAGCGATTAAGCCTGTGGCGCAGGTGGCTTTGCTGATCGTTGGGGTAGCCATGGTGTGCTTTGGAATTATGCGCGGCGAGGCAGATGCCGTGCTGGCCAAGGCAATCAGGCTGTGCTTGGAGTGTATCGGAATTGGATAAAAGAAAAAACACTGCATCGCATCTTTTGGCGAGATTCCGCGGATTGATTCAGGCGGCGGCGACGCTTGCGACCAATATTCACCTGCCTAACTTTGCAAAGGGCGGTATCTACCAGGGAGCGGGCAAAGCCGTCTGCGTGCCGGGCCTCAACTGCTACTCGTGTCCGGCGGCCTCGGGTGCGTGCCCCATCGGGTCGTTTCAGTCGGTGGTGGGCTCGTCTAAGTTTAGCTTTTCGTATTACGTCACCGGAACGCTCATTCTAATCGGCGTGCTGCTGGGACGTTTTGTATGCGGCTTTTTGTGCCCGTTTGGATGGCTGCAAGAGCTTTTGCATAAGATTCCCAGCAAAAAGCTCTCCACGAAAAAGCTCAAGCCGCTCACGTACATCAAGTATGCCGTGCTGCTGTTTGCCGTGGTGCTGCTGCCCGTCTTGGTGGTCAACGATGTGGGTATGGGCGACCCGTTCTTTTGCAAGTACATCTGCCCGCAGGGCGTGCTCGAGGGCGCGATTCCGCTGTCCATCATGAACATGGGAATCCGCTCTGCGCTGGGAAAGCTCTTTACCTGGAAGCTCGCGATCCTCATTGTGGTTGCGGTGCTGAGCGTGCTGTTCTACCGCCCCTTCTGTAAATGGATTTGCCCCCTCGGCGCATTTTATGCGCTCATGAACAAGGTGTCATTGCTGGGGATTCGGGTTGATCATTGTAAATGCGTCTCGTGCGGCAAGTGCGCCAGGGTGTGTCAGATGGACGTGGACGTTACGCGTACGCCCGACCATGCCGAGTGTATTCGTTGCGGCAAATGCGTGGGCGCGTGCCCCGTCGATGCTATTAGCTTTCGCTACGGGCTGGGTGTGACGGGCGACAAGCCCGCACAGCCCGCGCAAGCCTGCGAAAACAAATAGGTACCTATATAAGCTTCGATATAACGGAGGAACCATGAAACTGTCAAAATTTGCGGCCCTGTTGATGCTGCCCGTGCTGGCGCTGACTCTCGCGGCGTGCTCTGTCCCCAAGGGCGACGCGAAGGATACCGCGAGCGGCGATGCGCAGATTGCCGAGCTTGTGGCGCAAAAGCCGTCGAGCGCCGAGGAGGCGGCCGAGCTGTACCAGCAGCTGCTGCAAAAGGAAAATGAGATCTTTGCGAGCGATAACGCCCTATGGGAAAAGGTGTTCCTTGCGGCCAACAAAGACACTCCCATGATTGAGGACGGCAAGAACTACGGCGACTTTTTGCTTGATACTATCGAGGGCGCCAAGGACCAGTTTACGGCTGACGAGCTCAAGACGCTAAAGGCCGGCGCGCAGCAGGTCAAGGAGATCGAGGATAAGCTCATGGCGCTGGAGAAGAAGTTCCCCGGATGCGGCAGTACGCCCGGCGAGGGGGAGAGCGTTGATGCTTCGGCCGCAGGGATGACCAACGGCGAGAGCAAGGAGACGAAGTTCCCCAGCTTTAAGGGCAAGGACCTGGACGGCAACGATGTAAACAGCGACGAGCTGTTCTCCAAGAACAAGGTCACCGTCATGAACTTCTGGTTTACCACCTGCAAACCGTGCGTGGGAGAGCTGAGCGATCTGGAGAAGCTCAACAAGGAGCTTGCCGAGAAGGGCGGCCAGGTCGTGGGCGTTAATTCCTTTACGCTCGATGGCAACAAAGACGAGGTGGCTGATGCCAAGGACGTGCTTTCCAAGAAGGGCGTGACGTATAAGAACATCTGGTTTAAGTCGGACAGCGAGGCCGGAAAGTTCACCTCCAACCTGTACTCGTTCCCGACCACCTACGTGATCGACCAGAACGGTAACATTGTGGGAGAGCCGATCATGGGCGGCATCAACTCCGCTGAGCAGCGCGAGGCGCTCAACAAACTGATCGATCAGGCACTCGCGAAGAGCGAACAGTAAGTCCGTGGGACAGACAACTGAAGGGGAGTCGCTGGAAACAGCGACTCTTTTTTCTGCTTCGGGGTAGCATCATGGGTATACGTCGAAAGGGCACGCAGCTTTTCGTGCATTGCCCGAGCGGTGCGCGAAGCAACCAAGCTGTGAGTTTTCTTAAGCGGTCTGGGTATGGCAGTGTCAAGAATATCGGCGGCATAAGCGGCTACACGGGAAAGGTGGTGCGTTGGCTATGAAGGTGGTTATCGTTGGAGGCGTCGCGGGCGGCGCATCGGCGGCGGCACGTTTGCGCAGACTCGACGAACAGGCCCAAATTGTCATCTTTGAGCGCACGGGTTTTGTATCGTATGCCAACTGTGGGCTTCCGTACTACATTGGCGGCGTGATAGAAGAAGAGAGCGCATTGACGCTGCAGTCTCCCAAGGGCTTTTGGGATCGCTTTCGCATTGCGGTCAAGACGAGTCACGAGGTGTTTGCCATCCATCCCGATTCGCATACGGTCGAGGTTCGCAATATGCTGACGGGCGAGGAATTTGTCGAGACGTATGACAAGCTCATCCTGTCGCCGGGTGCAAAGCCGATTCGCCCTGCGTTGCCGGGCATCGACTCGGATAAAATCTTTAGCCTACGCACCGTTGAGGACACGCTGCGTATTCACAGCTATGTTCGAGAGCGGCGACCGAGCAGTGCCGTCGTGATCGGCGGCGGCTTCATTGGCGTCGAGACGGCGGAGAATCTGTGTGAGCTGGGGCTCCAGGTGACCCTTCTGCAGCGTCCCGTCCAGCTTATGAACAACCTGGATTACGACATGGCGACCCTTTTGCATACCGAGGTGCGTGAGCACGGTATCGATCTGCGCCTCAAGGCCGATGTGACAGGTTTTGAGGAAGTTGATGGCCGCGTTGTCACCCATGTTGCGGGCGATGACCCTATCGGAGCCGATATGGTGCTGCTTGCCATTGGCGTGGCACCTGAGAGCCATCTGGCGCAAGAGGCGGGGCTCGAACTGGGCATCAAGGGGGCTATTGTGGTCAACGACCGCATGGAGACCTCTGCTGCCGACGTGTATGCCGTGGGCGATGCCGTGCAGGTCACGCATCAGGTGACCGGCGAGGACGCGGTCATTTCGCTCGCCGGCCCCGCCAACAAGCAGGGGCGTGTCGTCGCCGATGTCATAGCCGGCATGGACAGCTGCTACCGCGGATCGTTGGGCTCATCGGTTATCAAGGTATTCGACTTGACGGCGGCAAGCACGGGACTATCCGAAAAGGCAGCACACGCGGCGGGAATTGACTGCGACAGCGTGGTCCTGTCGCCCGGTTCGCATGCGGGTTATTATCCGGGTGCAACGCCCATGACCATGAAGGTTGTCTTCGAGAAGCAGGGATTGCGCCTGCTGGGTGCGCAAATCGTGGGCATCGATGGTGTGGACAAGCGTATCGACGTTCTGGCGACTGCCATCCAGGCAGGCATGTGCGGCGATAGACTTAAGGATTTGGACCTAGCATACGCGCCGCCGTATTCATCGGCAAAGGATCCCGTCAATATGGCGGGCTTTATGATCGAGAACCTCAATCGCGGCATACTGGCGCAGTGGCATTGGGAGGATGAGCCCAACTTGCCACGCGATGGCAGCGTGCAGCTGCTCGATGTTCGTACGGAAGGGGAGTACGAGCGCGGGCATATCGATGGTTTCGTAAACATTCCCGTCGATGATCTGCGCAATCGCCTGGGCGAGCTCGACCGGGCCAAGCCGGTCTACGTGATTTGCCAGAGCGGCATTCGCAGCTACATTGCTTGCCGCATTTTGGCGCAGTATGGCTTTGAGTGTTTTAACTTCTCGGGCGGCTATCGCTTCTTTGCAGCCGTGACTGTGGCTCGCCGCGGCAGCGCTAACGTTATGCCGTGCGGGCTCGAAAAGTAGCGCGCATTGGAATGTGACAAAGTGACAGCCTCTTTGTCGCATCGGGGATGTTATATGCGGGATGGTGCGCCATGCGGCGTGCTGTCCCGTTCGTTTTTTGGCGCGGTTCGTTACACTTCTCACTGGTATCGGCCAAAAATGAGGATAGAGTAGGACAAACGCGCCGAACGTGAACGGCGGGGGAGCGGGCGAGCGCGCCCGCGCGAGAGAGGTTGCCGTCCATGCTGGATCTCAGAGTTATTTGCAAAAGGTACGTTACGCAGTCGTTTACGCAGGTAGCGCTCGACAGCGTAAGCCTGTCTTTTCGCGATAACGAGTTCGTAGCCATTCTGGGTCCCTCGGGTTCGGGTAAAACTACGATGCTCAACGTCATCGGTGGACTCGATCATTTCGATTCGGGCGATCTGCTGATCGACGGCATCTCGACCAAGGACTTCAACGACCGCGATTGGGATGCCTATCGCAATAATCGCATCGGCTTTGTGTTCCAGAGCTATAACCTCATTCCGCATCAGAGCATTTTGGAAAACGTGGAGTTGGCGCTTACGCTCACGGGCGTGGGGCATGCCGAGCGCCGCCAACGTGCGCGCAAGGCGCTCGAGGCAGTCGGTCTGGGCGAGCACGTTGACAAGCGCCCGAGCCAGCTTTCGGGCGGGCAGATGCAGCGCGTGGCCATTGCCCGCGCCCTGATCAATGACCCCGAGATTGTGCTGGCTGACGAGCCGACCGGCGCCTTGGATTCAACGACGTCCGTGCAGGTTATGGATTTGCTCAAGGACGTTGCGCGCGATCGTCTGGTCATCATGGTCACGCACAATCCCGAGCTGGCGTACCAGTACGCCACGCGCATCGTCAGCCTGGCGGACGGCAAGGTCACCGACGATTCCGACCCCTTTGATGTGGCCACGGTCGCACATCGCGAGGCAAAACCCACGCGCAAAACCTCGATGAGCTTTATGACGGCGCTGGGGCTTTCTGCCCGAAACCTCATGACCAAGAAGGGCCGTACGGCCATGACTGCCTTTGCAGGTTCGATTGGCATTATTGGCATCGCGGCGATTCTGGCGCTCTCCAACGGCGTAAACGGCTACATCAAAAAGGTCGAGGAGGACACGCTCTCAAGCTACCCGCTTACGATTTCCAAACAAGATTACGACCTGTCGTCTATGATGGGCGGACAGGGGGGCACGGATGAGGAGGCGTCCAAGGGCGAGGACTCGTCCGATGGCGCTACCGGCGGCAAGGCTCAGGGGACCGATAAGATCCCTGTGGTCACGGCCGTAAAGGACATGTTCGCAAGTGTTAAATCTAACGATATGACGAGCTTTAAGGCATGGCTTGACGACGGCGGCAACGGTATCGACAAAGAGGTCAACGCTATTCAGTATGGTTACGGCGTGACGCCGGTTGTCTATCGTTCGAGTAAGGGCGACGAGAAGCCCGTTCGCCTTGTTCCCAACGCTATGACCGAGGCCATGAGCGGAGGCGCGAGCTCGGCGGCAACGGTGAGCATGGATTCCATGGGAACGTCGGTCTTTAACGAGATGATTGACGACCAGAGCCTGCTCGACAGCCAGTACGATGTCGTTGCCGGCCATTGGCCTACGTCCGCCAACGAGGCCGTGATGGTGCTTTCGAGCCGCGGAACGGTGGGCGACTACACGCTCTACAGCATCGGCGCGCTGGATATCGATGAGCTCAACGACCTGGTTAACAGTGCCATGACGGCCGACGGCAAGGTCAAGACGCCCAAGACCGGCAGCGACTTTACCTACGACGATGCACTGTCCACGACGTTTAAGGTGTTGTCGCCGGCCGATGCCTATCGCAAAAACGAAGAGACCGGCATGTGGACTGACATGTCTGGCGACGCCGACTTTATGAAAGCCAAGGTTGCCGACGGTATTGACGTGCGCATTGTGGGCGTGGTGCGACCCAACGAGACGGCAAACGCGAGCGCATTGTCCCCGGGCATTGTCTATACGCATGCGCTGACTCGCCAGCTTATGGAGCGTGCTGCCGATTCGCAGATTGTGCAGGAGCAGCTTGCCCACCCCGAGACGGATGTCTTTACGGGTAAAACCTTCGACGAGCTGCAGGGCGAAGCCAAGCAGGGCGTGGATTTGGGCAGTATGTTCAGCGTAGACGAGGCGGCACTGAAGAGCGCGTTCTCGTTCGATGCATCTGCGCTCTCGGGCGCAGCCGGCGGTATGGACCTTTCTGGTCTCGACTTGTCCGGGCTGGACATTGACCTTTCGGGTGTTGGGAGGGACATCGACTTTAGTGACATCATGGCCAAAGCGCCGGCCCCAGATTTCTCGGGCATCTTTGATGGTCTTGAGCTCACGCCTGAGCAAATGCAGCAGGTGGGAGCACTTGCCAACCAGCTGTTTGAGGGCTTTATGCGCTCTGATCAGTTTAAGGCGCTGTCACCCGAAGATCTTAAGGACGCGTCAAAGCTCGCTGCCGCATTCTCAGCGTACCTTGAGAATGATGTCGCAGCCCAGCAATACCTGGCTCAGCTCAGGGCGCTCGGCGGCGATGCCCTGGCCGAGCGTCTGCAGCAGGTGATGGGCGACTATGTGCAAAAGCAGCTGGCTCCGTATTTGCAGCAGTCTATGGATCAGGTGATGAAGGCGGTCAGCGAGCAGATTGCCACGACGGTATCAGCTCAGCTCAAGGCGGGCGCGGCAGGGCTTATGGACCAGATGGCGACGCAGATGTCTTCGAGTTTTGCCAACCTGGCGAGCGCCATGCGCGTGGATGCGAACGCCTTTGCTCGCGCTATCCACTTTAACATGGACGCTGAGGACCTGAGTTCGCTCATGATGAGCTATGCCAAGGCGTCGAAGCTCACCTACGACAACAATCTGACCACGTTGGGCTATGCGGACGAGGCGGACCCCATTTCGGTCAAGATTTTCCCGCGCGACTTTGAGGCCAAGGAGCGCGTGCTCGATTACATCGATGCGTACAACAAGCAGGTCAAAGCTGCTGGCCACGATGAGCAGGCAATCTCGTATACCGACTACATGGGCATCATCATGGGCTCGGTGACCGACATCGTGAATACTATCAGCTTGGTGCTCATCGCATTCGTGAGTATCAGTTTGGTGGTGAGCTCCATCATGATCGGCATCATCACCTACATCAGCGTGCTGGAGCGCAAAAAGGAGATTGGCATCCTGCGCGCGATCGGCGCGTCAAAGCGCAACGTGGCCAACGTATTTAATGCCGAGACCTTTATCGAAGGCCTCATTGCCGGCGTCTTTGCCATTGTCGTCGTGGTGGCCGTGAGCTTTCCGGTTAATGCCTGGGCGCTTGCGGCCAAGCAGGTGCCCAACCTGATGAGCCTGCCCGTTCAAGACGCGCTGATGCTCATTGTAATTTCGGTGCTGCTGACGGTCGTTGCCGGCCTGCTGCCGGCTCGCAGCGCATCCAAGAAAGACCCTGTGGAAGCCCTGCGTTCCGAATAATGTGACAAAGGGACGGTCCCTTTTTCACATTGGGTGGCTAGCTCGTTTTGCCCACCAACGTGATACGGATGCTTGGATGGGTGTACTCATCAAACTCGTCCTCGGACTCCGTGTCAAACGAATAGTACGTTTTGATGGGGTTGTCACTCGTCCTGATGGAGATTCTCTCGTAGAGCGAACCGTTCAAAAAAGCCTGCCTAAACTCTTCGGGGAGCTTCTGCGGTGCTAGGAGCTCGGGCCTCACGGTCTTGACGTCTATGGTTTGGACAACAGAGGAAAGCTCATCCAGATCGAGCTCGACGCGGGCGAGGTTGTCCTCAAGGCTCGCGTCGGGGTCGATCTCTGCGATGTAGCTCACTTCCTTGAGCGTCCCCTTGTTGTCAAAGTCCAGATACGTATAGGTCTTCTGGGCGTCGGAGTCGCCTTCGTGCAGATAGCCGCGGACATGATAGCCGTAATCTTGATATCGCTCGTAGGGGTCATCGGCGGACACGTACTCGCATGCGGGCTCTAATGCCTTGCGGGCGATGGCGATCTGCTCGGCCGCGGCCGCGGCGTTCTGTTGCATCTCGATGTTTCCCTGCGCCAGCTGCGGGATATAGGCACCGCACACGATTGCGAGGGGCAGTGCCACAAGCGCGACGATCCACTTTTTTGCACGGGGGATAGGCACGCCACAGGCCTCTGACATGGCTTTTGCGTTGGCAAAGCTTTCGGCAAGCACGTCTGCCGCGGTGGCGACGGCGCCTACGGCAGCGGCGACTTCTGCCGCGCCGCCCAGGTTGCGTGCGGTCTCGTTGTCGCTGTTCTTGAGCAGGCGCGCGGCGGCCTGCGTGCCAACAACGCCTGCAATTTGTGCCGAGCGGTCTTTTTCGCTCTGCTCGACGGCGAGCCGGTGCTGCATTTCCCTCCACTGCTTGCCGCGCATGCCAAAGCGCGGCGCGAGAGTGCAGTAGCAGAAGATGACGAGCTCAATGCCGGCGAGCACCAAGGCGGTCATCATGCCTGTCTCCTGGAAGCTTTCATGATGGAAGACGATATCGTCAATCATTTCGAAGGGAATGATCAAAAAAGGCAGCACAAACGCCATGGCAAGCGCTGTGCCGGCAATCTTGGGATAGATGCAGTATCGCTGGATACGCTTGCGTTCTTGTTCGGAAAGTGTTGCCATGGCTGATCCTTGGTGTCGTAACGGTCGTTGCGGCGCATGGGGCGCGGGGCGCATCAGTTTGAGCTAGCGCTGGATAAGAACATAGAGCAAGATGCTCATCGCGATGAGCAAGAAGCCTGCGATGTTAAACATCAGTGTGGCAAAGTTGCCCACGATGGGGCGTTCGACATAGCTTTTGTCTGGGTTGCTGGGGTTGTAGTACACGGTCATTTGGCTACCGAGGGGCCAAAGCTGCTCCGCGAGGGTGCCTAGGCGGGCGATGGGACCTGTCTGCACGTGCAGCCAGCCCTTGGCGTCTTCGTAGGCGGTGGCTTGCGTGCGGATGGGGAGTTCCGACAAGCTTTTGGTCTTTATGCCACGGAATTGTTTTTTCGCGCGGTATTGCGTGCCGCCGACGGCGTATTCCAAAACGGGATACATCCTGCCTTCGCCCATAAAGCGATGGTCGATGACCGTTCCCATGGTCACGGCGGTACAGGCCTTGGCTTTCTTGCGAGCGGCGGCTTTCATGAGCGCGCTCACTCCGATAAGCAGGATGCCGATGCCCCCAACCAAGATGAGCGCGAGCAGGGATATCTGCGACGTGGTCACGGCGTTCTCCTTTGGCGCGATACCGTCATATGTGACTCAGTATAGAGAACCCCCGCCCTCGGTGGGCGTATTATGTGACAAAGGGACAGTCCCTTTGTCACATTGATTTGAGAATGGATGTTGATGTATTTATCGCTGGCTCCTATGGAGGGGATTACCGGGCATGTGTTCCGTCGCGTGCATGCGGAGTGCTTCGGCGCGCTCGATTGTTATTACACGCCGTTTTTGCCGCCGCCGCGGGTGGGCAATCGCTTTGGCGGCAAGGCGTTTAAAGAGGTCGATCCTGCCAACAACCAGGGACTTAACGTGGTGCCCCAGCTGATGTCCAAGAATGCGGACGAGTTTGTGTGGGCGGCGCAGGTGCTTGCCGATATGGGTTACCGCGAGGTCAACCTCAACCTTGGCTGCCCTTCGGGTACGGTGGTCGCGAAGGGCAAGGGTTCGGGCTTTCTGCGCAATTTGGATGAGCTCGAGGTGTTCTTGAGCGACGTGTGCGAACGCTCGCCCTTGCCGGTGTCGGTCAAGACCAGACTGGGGCTCGAATGCGATGACGAGTACGAGCGCGTGCTCGACCTCTATTGCCGAATGCCGCTGGCGGAGTTGATCGTGCATCCGCGCGTGCAAAAGGACCGTTATACGGGCTCACCGCGCAAAGAGTTTTACGGCGAGACGCTGGAACGGGCGCCGTTCCCCGTGGCCTATAACGGCGACATCTTTGATCTTGAGGACATGGATGCGCTGGTGAAGGCCTATCCCGGAACACGCCACGTAATGTTGGGGCGCGGCTTGCTTGCGAATCCCGCGCTGGCTCGCATGGTTAAGGGCGACCCTGCCGCTACCGCCGCTGAGCTGCAACGCTTCCATGACATGCTGTTTGCGGCCTATGCGGACGAGATTGGGGGCAACGCGGTCTTTCGCATGAAGGAGTGGTGGTTCTACGCCAAATGCGCCTTCGCCGATCCCGCGACCGTTCACAAACTCGTACGCAAGACCAAAAAGGTCGATGAATACCGTGCCGCTGTCGACCGTGTCTTTCGCGAGCAGCAGCTTGCGCCCATCGCCCGCTTTTGTGGCTAAATGATCCCTTGGGGACGGAGAAGAACGGATCGCCTGTGCCGGACCCATGCAAAAAACTGTACGCCAGCATCCAAGGATGTCGAAAAATATCGTTTTTGGATGCTGACGTACATGTTTGGTTCGGCAGGGGACTAGGCAATCATTGCATCGAGTGTAATGAGTTCCCTGAGTCGCTCCGTGCGCGTTTGCCCATGGCGCTTTGCCTTTGCGTCAAATGCTTCAAGAACCGATTCGCCCACACGTGCCGATAAAACAACGCTTGGTTCATCGGAAATCGGCGGCCTTCCCAACTTGACGGTGTGGCCCTTCGGCCACTCATCTTTTTCGTATGCCGCTGCGGCTTTTTCTAGCTCACCGGGAGCAAACCCCATCATCTTTTCGAGCTGTTTAGCGTCCATAGCGCCTCCTATCGATCGATTCCGATTTCCCTGAGCACCTTGCGCGTAGGAGGGACAAGGGCGTGGTAAATGATGTAACCATCCCGATCGGGGCAACATCGAGCGATGAGCTCCATGAGGCGGCTTCTCTTTTTGTATACAATTTTGTAGACAAAAATACAAGTAACTAGTCATTTAAGAACGTCCCCAACGACTGCCCACAAATAGCTGTACGTCAGCATCCAAAGATGTCGAAAAATATCGACTTTGGATGCTGACGTACATGTTTGTGCCGTATGGGTTTGTGCGTTGGGGCCGGCCGACCGCAATAGAACGCTAGAGCAGGTTCTTCTGTATCCACGCGATGATGTCGCCCGACTCGTAGAGTGGCGTGCCGTCAATGAACAGGCAGGGAACTTGGCGCTTTCCGCCGACGGCGATGAGCGTCTGCTCGGCATCGGAATCGGTCGAGATATTACGCTCGGGGATGGTCACGCCGTTATCGGCCAGGAAACGCTTGACCTTTATGCAATACGGGCAGCCGGTCATAACGTAGAGCGCGAGCTCGTGATCAGTAGCCATAGGTCTCCAATCGGTTGAGGTTTCGATTGAAATACCCAAAGCCGCTGCGGTCTATGCGTGAGCCGACGACGACTCGATCGTCTGGACTAGAAACGCCGTGGCGCCGGTGCCGCAGGGCTTGTCGTAGTAGTCAACAAAGCGCTGGTCGGCAAGATAGCCGTGGGCGAGGCCCAAGTACGCCTCGTCTTGGGGCTCGCATCCCCAGTTGAGAGCAATCCAGCGACGATGCATCGCGACAAGCTTGCGAGCCTCGCTTCCATCCGGTTCGCCGTCGCTCATGGCAATCGAGAGCTGGCCCAGAATAGCGCGTTCAAGTTCCTTCATGTCGTTCCATGTCTGAGGATCCATATCCAGTAACGTTTCGTTTGCTGCATCGATAGCCTCATCGCCATAGCGCGCCCGCGCTTCGGCGCCGTAGCGCTCCTCGTTTTCTTGCACGGCGCGCCAGCGTTCCAGTTGCGGCAGCACGGCGCCCATGAGCGAGACAGCTTCGTCGAGCGACATACCGGTGTTTTGTGCCAGGCGCGGGGCACAATCCTCGATCATTGCCTCCATCGTAGTGTCGTAGGTGTACTTGCCGTGGTCGTAGCACCACTTGCAGTAATGATCGGTCGCGGTGCCCGCAGCATCGGTGCCGCAGTCGTCGGGTGTGAGTATCATGCCGCAGCTCTGACAATAGTACTCGGGCATTTCGAGCAGATGAGACAGTGGCTCGCCGGTCACGGCGGCAATGAGCTTCATCATGTCGATGCCCGGTGTGACCTCGCCGCGCTCCCAACGACTGACGGCTTGGCGTGTGACGAAGAGCCTGGCGGCGAGCTGCTCCTGAGTTAGGTGATAGGCGCGACGGACAGCAATGAGCTTTTCTGCGAAGGCCATAGCGGCTCCTTTCTGCTGGTTGATGGCTTTAAGCATACGCGGCGGCAGACGCCCTTCCAAGCAACCGTTGGTTGCACGACGGGGGACCGCGACAAAGAATTGCGCACGACGCCTCACACCTTCATGCCGTACAATGACCGGCATGGAACCGATTGCACACATACATACCGATCTGCCGCAGAAGTTCGGCATCCCGCGCAACAGCTTTTTGGCGCCCCATCTGCAGGGGCGCATCATCTTTGAGCCGGAATTTGCCTCCAATGCAGCGGTTGAGGGCCTGGACTCTTTCTCTCACCTATGGCTGCTGTGGCGTTTTGAAAACGGAACGCCCGGCGGCACGGCGGAAGACATCGCCGTCGATGCCAAAACGCAGGACAGGTCCGGTGCCAACGCCAAGTGGTCGAAGACCGTGCGTCCGCCGCGTCTGGGCGGAGCCGAGCGCGTGGGCGTGTTTGCCACGCGCAGTCCGTTTCGCCCCAATCCCATCGGCCTCACCTGCGTCAAGCTCGACCGTGTTGAGCTTACCGACGATGGTCCCATCATCCATGTGCTGGGGGCCGATCTGCGCGACGGCACGCCCATCTATGACATTAAGCCCTACATTCCGTTTGCCGACTGTCACCCGGATGCGACGGGCGGCTGGATCGAGGATGCGCCGTGGCAAGAGCTCGACGTCGAGTTTCCGCAGGCGCTGCAGGATATGGTCCCGCCTACAAAGCTTTCTGGCTTGGTTGAGGTTCTTCGCCAAGATCCGCGCCGCGCGGGTAGCAAGCACGAGCCAAACCGTGTTTATCACTTGGCATATGCCGGACTCGACGTGTCTTTTGCCGTTGACGGAACCAGGCTGATGGTAACCGCTATCAACGACGCGCAAGACTAACCAGCCATTCGTCCGCACCCGTCAAATTAAGCGCCAAACCCCATGTCAAAACCGCCCACGCTGGTGGACAATAACGCCTATCGAAACAGTCATCTTTGCACGGGAGCCCAGCATGAAATACGACTTTAGCTCGCTTATCGACCGCCACGGCATGGATGCCATCGCCGTTGACTCCTGGGGCGAGATCCCCGGTATGGCTCCGAACGCACCCGACGAGGGCTTCGACTGCATTCCCATGTGGGTGGCGGACATGAACTTCGCCACGGTGCCCACGGTCCAGGAGTACATCATTCAGCGTGCCCAGCACCCCATGTTCGGCTATTTCGATCCGCGCGACGAGTACTTCGAGCGCATCATCGAATGGCAGACCCGCCGTAATGGCGTCGAAGGCCTGCTCCCGGAGCATATCGGCTACGAGAACGGTGTCCTGGGCGGTGTCGTGTCGACCCTGCGCGCGTATGTCCAGCCGGGCGATGCGGTGCTGGTCCATAGCCCTACCTACATCGGCTTTACCAAGTCCATCGAAGCCGCGGGCTATCGCATTGTCCACAGCCCGCTTAAGCTCGACGACCAGGGCGTGTGGCGCATGGATTTTGAGGACATGGAGCGCAAGCTCGCCCAAAACCATATCCATGCCGCGGTGTTCTGCTCGCCGCACAATCCCTGCGGCCGCGTATGGGAGCGCGACGAGATCGAGCGCGCCATGGACATCTATCGCCAGCATGATTGCGTGGTGGTCTCGGACGAGATTTGGTCCGATATCATCCTGCCGGGTCACAAGCATATCCCGACGCAGTCGGTGAGCGAGGATGCCCGCATGCGCACGGTTGCCCTCTACGCGCCCAGCAAGACGTTCAACCTGGCGGGCCTGGTCGGCAGCTACCACATCATCTATAACGAGACGCTGCGCGACCGCGTGTGCGCCGTGTCCAACAAGACTCACTACAACGAGATGAACGTCCTTTCGATGCACGCGCTTATCGGCGCCTACCAGCCGCAGGGCTACGAGTGGGTCGATGAGCTCAATCAGGTCATCCAGGGCAACATTGACTACTTCTGCGATTACGTGGACGAGCATTTTGAGGGCGTGGGCTATTCGCGTCCGCAGGGCACGTACATGGTGTTTCTGGACTGCACCGAGTGGTGCCTCGAGCATGGCCGCGATATTCAGTGGCTGCTCGACGAGGGGGCGCGCGTGGGCGTGGGGTATCAGGACGGCCGCCCGTTCCACGGGCCCTGTCACATCCGCGTGAATCTGGCACTGCCGCTTTCGCGGGTAAAGGAGGCGTGTGAGCGCCTGGACCGCTACGTTTTTGGGGTATAGGGGGCGCTCGATTCGAGTGCTGCCCCATGTGCCCACGCCGTCAAAATGCGTGGGCACATGGGGTGCAGAGGGTAGCGAGCGCGTTTTCCGCATTCGCTACTTTTCATGAATCTGCTTTCCGCAAAGATGTTCAATCGAAATCTCGTAGAGTTGGACGCCCTTTATGTCTTTGGCGATCTCCTCCTCGACTTCTTCGGCAGAAGGGTAGTACTTAAGCGCGAGCTGACGGACTTTGTCCTCGATAAACGCGGGCGCTTCATCTACCAGGCGACAACGACCAAAGACAACGGTACTCATAACGTAGGGAGCCCAGTCGCCGTCCTTGTACCACTCGTTGCCGTAAACGGTAAAGCAGACTTTATCATCATGCTTGAGTGAATCGACCTTGTGGCCAGCCTTGGCGCCATGGAAATAAATCTTGTCGTGCTCGGCGTCAAAGAAGTAGTTGACGGGAATGGCATAGGGGTAGCCATCATCGCCGTTGACGGCAAAGACGCCGCGCTTGCAGGTAGCGAGCAGTTCGCGCGCTTTCTCGTCGGTGATGGCGCGTTTCTTTCGACGTAAGGGCCTAAACATCGTTGGCTTCCTTTCTACTGCGCATGGTGGTTGAGCACAAACTATAGCGAAACAGCCCCGTTTTTCTTGATACAGGCGAGTATGTTTTTGAGCTTGCTAAAGTCGAGCGGTTTGGGCAGATGGGCGTTCATGCCGGCGTCGTGTGCCGCCTTGGCGTCTTCGGCAAAGGCGTTGGCGGTGAGCGCGATGATGGGGATGTCGGCCGCATCGGCCTTTTCGCTCAGGCGGATCGCCCGGGTTGCCTCGTAGCCGTCCATGCCCGGCATCATGATGTCCATCAGGATTGCATCGAAGCTGCCGGCGGGACGGCTAACGTATAGGTCGACTGTCTCGTTGCCGTCGGCGGCGCGAGTCACGACGATGCCTTCGCTTTCGAGCAGAGCTTGGGCAATCTCGGCATTGAGTTCGTTATCTTCTGCCAAAAGAACGTTCATGCCGGCAAGCGAGCAGCTGATCGCCTGCTCGTCCGCACCTTCTCTTGCCTGAGGGTTCTTGTCGATATCGAGCGGTATCTGGACGTTAAACGTACTTCCCACGCCAACCTCACTCGAAATCTCAATCGTGCCGCCCATCATATCGATGAGCGATTTGACGATCGGCATGCCCATGCCAGTTCCCTGAAATTTACTGCGGGCATCGTTGCCCTCTTGGGCAAACGGTTCGTAGATGTGCTTAAGAAACTCGGGCGACATGCCGATGCCGGTATCCGAGACGCTAAAGCAAAACACGGCGTGCTCGTCGTCGACCGGTTTGATGGTCGATGAGAACGTGACGGTGCCTCCGTGCTTGTTGTACTTGATGCTGTTGTCGAGCAGGTTGACAAGGATCTGCCGAATATGGGTGGGGCTGCCGATCATATATTGGTCGACAGCGTAGGGCTCGCTGGTGTCGAGCATGGTTATGCCGCGGTCCGATGCGCGGAGCTTGCACAGTACGAGCGCATTGTCGCACAGCTCTTTAAGGTTGAATGATTCGTGCTCGAGCGTCACTTTGCGCTCCTCGATCCTGCCCATCTCGAGGATGTCGTTAATCAGTGACAGAAGGTGATTGGCGGCAACGCGCGCCTTGGCGCGGCTTTCGCGGGCGACCTGCATGTCGCCTTCTCTCAATTCCTCAATTTCGATAAGGCCCAGGATGCCGTTGAGCGGCGTGCGGATGTCGTGGCTCATGCGCGTGAGGAAAGCGGTTTTGGCGGCGTTGGCGGCATCGGCTTTCTGCCGTTCCTCCTGTGCGCGGTAAAGCGACCAGACAAGGATGACGATGCCGGTGAGCAAAATGCAGATGACGACTGCCGCAATGACGATGCGGTTGCGGTAGAGAAGTCGGAACGCATCCGATTCTTGCGCCGAGTACGATGTGGGGAAATAGCTGTTTGCAGAGAGCGATTCACCTGCATTGACGATGCCCTTATTGATGATTCCCAGCAGCTCGGGCTTGCCGCGCGAAATTAAACACGATAGTTGCGCCGTGTTGGTGAGTTCCTGTGTTTCGAAATCCTCGATGTCGTAGATGTCGCGGAGAGTTTCCAGGCGCGTGCTGGGGACAATGATGCAACGTGCCTTCCCCTCATTGAGGGCTTTGAGCACCTCGCCGTCATTCGAATACTCGGTTACCGTTGCGTTCGGAAAGAGACTTTCGAGCTCAAAACGGTTAACGATTGTGCTCTTTGTACAAGCGATGTTCTTAAGGTCGCTGTTCAGGTTTTTGCCACTGTGAATGGCGGTCAGCGAAACCGTTCCCATCGAGTTTGACTGGATGACCCCTGTCTGCTCGGCGAGCCAGTAGTCGCGAAACAACGGTAGGGCGACATCGATGGTTCCGTTGGAAAGGGCTTTGATCATTTGCTTGTTGTTCGAGAGTGCGATTGTTTTGACCGTAATGTCAAACTTGTCGTGCAACGTCGTTGCAAGCGAGGCGAGCGACCCTTCCATCTCGCCGTCGTCATTTTGCGTACAGTAGGGAAGTTGGTTTTTAAGATAGCCGAGCGTGATGGTATTGCCGTTTTCTTTGAGCCAGGTGGTCTCGGTGCCGGTGAGCGATGACGAGCCACTGTTTTGGGTCGAGTAACTCGATTTGACTTCCTCGTTATAGCGCGGATTATCGCGGGCGATGGTCGTCATGGCGGCGTTGATGTCGTTCATCAGGTCAGGGCGGCTTTTAGGAACGGCAAAATAGTAGTCGCTCGAGCCTACGTAGAACATGGGTGACGCATCGGGCGACGAAATGGTGTCGTTCATGATGACGGCGTCGACCTCGCCGTCTGCAAGCGCCTCAAAGAGGGCGCTGCCGGTGTCGATTTCTTTATAGGTGCAGGTAACGTCTTCGTTGGCGAGCCACTGCTGGCCGACGATAGTTTGCATAACGCCAGAGTTGCAGCCGATGGTGAGGCCTTGGAGCGCCTGAGGGTCACCCTTGGCCAGATCGTCGCGGTCGGGCCTGGCGTAGATATAGTAGCGCTCGGTGCCCTCGGGATTTGAGGAAAAGAGCAGCTTCTGCTCGCGTTCTGCCGAATACGAGATGTTGGGCATGAGGTCGATTTCGCCTGCCTCGAGCATGTCCATAAGCTCGGAGAAGGTGCCGCTAACGTATTCGTATTGCCAGCCCTTTGTGTAATACGAGAGGGTCTGGAGGTACTCGTAGCCCCATCCCGAGAGGCGCTCGCCCGGCGTGCCTTCCTGGAAGCCTTTGTTGTTGACGAGCCAGCCAACGCGGACCGTCTTGACCTGCTGGTCGGAGTCGGCGGCAAAGGCGGGGGCAGGCATGACGGCGCTCAGCACGGTGAGTGCGGCAAGCGCGACAGCCAGGGTGCGGCGTAGGGCTAAGCGAAGGACGGCGGAAGGTTTCACATGAAATCCTATCGAGTTGAGACAGTTTCGCATAAGGATACCAGCTCAGCCTGCCCATTCAGCCGCCGCACCGCTAAACGGTTAGGTAGTCATTGGGGACGTTCTTAACTGACTAGTCGTTTAAGAACGTCCCCAATGACTAGTTCCGTTTGCGGGGGAGGCGTGGGACAATACCGAGCGAATGTGATTGGGCGTCTGGGAAAAGGGGTCGCGATGAACAAGTTGAGGACGCTTGCCGACGTGTTGCGCCAGGCTGGCTTTGCGCGCATCACGGGCCTGTTTCTCGTCTTCTATCTGCTGTGCTCGACGGCCGTCTGGCTGTCCGAGCCCACGACCCTTACGTTTGGCGACGGCCTCTGGTTTAGCTTTGAGACCGTATCGACGATCGGCTTCGGTGATATCCCGGCCGAGACGCCGGTTGCCCGCGCTATCACCGTCGTTTTGAGCGTCATCAGCATCTTCTACATCGCCATGCTCACGGGCGTGGCGGTGAACTACTGCAACACGCTCATCAAGATGCGCCAAAAGGACACCATGGCGCGCTTTATGGATGATCTGGAGCATTTGGAAGAGCTCGATCGTGACGAGCTTGCCGACCTATCGCGCCGTGTGCGCGAATATCGCCGACGCCAACGCTAGAACGGGCGCCGCGCGTCACGACGAGGGGGACTGAATATGAATATCACGGTATACCTGGGTGCCAGCGTCGGCAATGACCCGGCGTTTCTGCCCGCGGTGCAGGAGCTGGGCGACTGGATTGGCGCTAACGGACACGCGTTGGTATACGGCGGGTCCAAGTCGGGTCTGATGGGTGCGCTCGCCGATAGCGTACTCGAGGCAGGTGGACACGTGACGGGTGTTGAACCGAGCTTTTTTATCGAGGCCGAGTTTCAACATGACGGTATCGACGACCTCATCGTGACGAGTGACATGGCCGAACGCAAGGCCAAGATGATTGAGCTCGGTGACGCGTTCATCGCCTTTCCCGGTGGGACGGGTACGCTCGAGGAGATTGCCGAGGTCATGTCCGCCGTGTCGTTGGGGCATCTCGATGCGCCGTGCATTCTGTACAACCTTGGGGGCTACTACAACGATCTTAAGGCGTTGCTCGAGCACATGATTGATAAAGGGCTTTCGAGCCCGAGGCGCCAGCACGGCATCTACTTTGCCGACGATTTGCGCGAGATTGCCTCGATTATCAACGGATAAGTCTTGAGCCTGCCCCACTATGACTCCCAATGGTGCCGTTTGCGGCGCAGACGGTTGGCTCGTTCGGGTAACGCTCGCTCTACAATAAAACGTATCTTTGCCGAATTTGACCACGGGAGGTCCCGATGGATAGTCTTGCAAAACCCAAAAACCGTGCGCTGTTTTTAGTTAGCGTTGCCGTGACCGGTGCGTTCGCAGGCGCCGCGGTCTGGCTGTTCTTTTTTGCGATGGAGCACGGTGTCGACTATCTATGGACCGAGATTCCGCACGCGCTGGGCGTCGCTTCGCCTGAGCTCGCGAGCGGCCCGTTCGGTTTTCTGCCGTACCCGTTTTTTGTCTGCTTGCTGGGCGGCCTGCTGATCGGTCTGTACGAAAAGATTACGGGCAACAAGACCGATGACCTCAACCAGGTGATGGCCAAGGTTAAACAAGACGGTCGCTACCCGTACGACAACCTCGGCAAGCTTTCGCTTGCGGCATTGCTGCCGCTGCTGTTTGGCGGAAGTATTGGACCGGAGGCCGGCCTGACCGGAGTTATCGCGGGTCTGTGCAGCTGGGTCGGCGACCGCATGCGTCGCTTTGGCGCCGAGTTTAGGGAGCTCACGCTGCTGGGCACCCAGGCTGCCCTGACGGCGCTCTTTACCGCGCCCGTGTTTGGCTTTGTGGCGCCGCTCGCCGGTAGCGCCGACGGCCAGGGCGCTGGCGAGGACTCCGCGTCCGATGAGATCACCATCAAGCTGCCCAAGGCGCAAAAGACCGTGGTCTACGGCATCGCGATTGCCGGCGGTCTGGGCACCTATCTGCTGCTCGGCCAGCTTATGGGCGGCGGCATGGGCATGCCCAGGTTCGAGGCCGCCCAGGTGGGTAACCTGGAACTTGTCTGGTTCATTCCGCTGGCGTTGGTCGGCACCGTATGCGGTTGGCTGTACTTTGTCTCTGAGCATGCAAGCGAGGCACTGTCCCATGCAATAGGGGAGCGCCCGGTCGTCAAGGCCATGCTGGCCGGCCTGGCGCTCGCCATCTGTGGCACGGTCCTGCCCTACACCATGTTTGCCGGCGAGACCCAGGCCGATGTGCTCATGGAAACCTATCTGACCATTCCCGCTGGCGTGCTTATCGCGACCGGTCTTGTTAAGGCCATGCTGACGCCCGCCCTCATCAACCTTGGTTGGCGCGGCGGCCACTTCTTCCCGGTTATCTTCTCGGGTGTGAGCCTGGGCTATGGCCTTGCCATCCTCACCGGCGCAGATCCGGTCTTTTGCGTCGCCGTCTGCACCGCCTCGACGATGGGCGCCGTCATGCGTCAGCCCGTCATGGTCGTGGGCCTGCTGCTCATGTGCTTCCCGCTCAAGGGCATCGTCTGCATGATCATCGCCGCTGTTATCGCCGCCGGCATTCCGCTTCCCAAGCCGCTGCGCAAGTAGTACGGTGGCGCACGCCGGGGACATGCCGTTTGCCATGGATTTGCGGATGGGCGATTGCGACCGATTGCGGCCCGCGTGGGTCGAGATTTGCTTGCCTACAGGTCGCGTGCCCGATAGACCTTGGTGCTGACGGTGCAGCTGATTGCACATAGCGTGAGGGCCAGTACGGCAATTCCTGCGCACAGGCAGCCGAGGACGGCGGGATCGGGATTCGCCCCAGCAATCGACATGAGCCAGTTGCTGATGGGGTTGGAGGAGCTCAGCGTGGCCATGGCAAGGCATCCGAGCAGGGCAAACAGGCCGACGGAAAGGCGCAGCGCCTCCATGTGTCCAAATCGAAAGAACAGCGGCTGTGCCAGAAACACCATCATGAGGGAGATGAGCATCGATGCGGCGGAGGCTATTGTGGTCTCAAAGACGATCTGTCCCGTCGAGGGCATGCCCGTGTGATCGAAGAACGGAAGAGTGATGGTGCTCAAAAGCACGGTCGCGCACGCCATGATGGCCGAGAAGGCAACAATGCAGAGGTAACGTGCGCAGATGATGTCTTTGCGCGAGAGGGGCAGCGTTGCCCGATAGCGCTCCCATCCGTTTTGATTGTCGTAGCCGGCCAGCGAGCTCATGACCACGATGGGCGACATGGCACTGACCGCGCAGGCGCCGGCGCTCATACTGGCATCGCCATCCGATGCGTTGGCGAGGGTTAGTACGACGAAGATGAACAGGCCGACGCCCGCGATGCTCGGGACAAGCGTGCGGACGATGGCGAGCTCAGACATAAAGGCGCGTTTCATTTCGAAGCCCCTTTCAGTATGAGGCGAAGATAGTCATCAATGGTTGCCCGGTCGCAGGGAATCTCGGGGAAGGCCTCGAGCGCCTCGCGACGGTTGGGTACGAGCACGTCCACGCTATAGGCGTGGTGGGCGGCACGGGCACCTTCGACGCAAGCCATAAGCTCTGCGGCCTGTGCTTGGGTGCAGTGGGCGATGCCGGCTCGGTCGGTAATGTCCTCGCGCGGCAGGTCAAACACAATCGAGCCGTTATCGATGCAGATGACGCGGTCGGCAGTGCGATCGAGGTCGGATGTAATGTGGCTCGAGAGCAGCACGCTGTGCTGGCCGTCGGCGACAAAGGTAAGCAACTCGTCGAGCAGTTCCTCGCGCGCCATGGGATCGAGGCCCGCGGTGGCTTCGTCCAAAACGAGCAGCTTGGCATTGTGGCTGAGCGCACAGGCGAGCTGCAGCTTCATGCCCATGCCGCGGGAGAGGTCCTTGACCTTCGTCTTGGGATCGAGGCCAAATCGGTCGATGAATCCGGCGAACGTTTCGCAGCTCCACGTGGGGTATGCCGGGCCTACGAGCTTCTCGACCTGGCCCACCTTGAGCGTGGAGGGGAAGGGACACGTGTCCAGGACAAGCCCGATGCGGGAGCGCAGGTGGCGCTGCGTCTCGTCGGGCGCGTTGGCGTCGCAGCGCTGTCCAAGCAGATGTACCTCGCCGGCATCGGGCTTTATAAGCCCAAGCGCGGCGCGAATGGTCGTCGTCTTGCCGGCGCCATTTGCGCCCACAAAGCCAACGATCTGGCCGGGCTCCACGGCAAGCGTGACGTCGCGCAGTGAAAAGCGGTCGCTCACGCGGCGCGATACACCTTTGAGTTCTAGCAACTTTTGCATGGTATAGCCTTTCTTGCAGATGGCTACTGCATGGTTTCGGGGGCTACGAGGTCGAGCATCTCGTGCAGCTTGTCGCGCGTGACGCCCAAGGCTTCGGCTTGGCTCGCCGCTTTCGCAAGCAGCTCTTCGATATGGCAGAGCTGATTTTCGCGCAAGAGTTCTTGGTTGCCCTCGGCGACAAAACAGCCCTTGCCCTGCACGGTGCAGATAAAGCCGAGTTGCTCCAGGTCGGCGTAGGCGCGCTTGGTGGTGATGACACTCACGCCAAGATCGCTCGCGAGTGCACGGATGCTGGGGAGTTTGGCTCCCGCAGCGAGCGCGCCCGAAAGGATCTGAGCTTTGACTTGCGAGACTATTTGCTCGTAGATGGGCTTGTCGCTCGAATTGGATAGGATGATGTCCACAGCGGCTCCTTAGCTGTTGGGCTACACGTGTATATAACCGGTAAGCACAGTATATATACACTATGTACAGTTACGCAAGAGACAAATTCGGATTGGGCCGGCTACCCAGGCCCCAACTGATGAATTTGTCCTGATAGGCGCCCTAGAGCGGGATTTCGCGGCTACAATAGTGCGGTTACATCGACGTAATGCACTCAATGCAAGAAAGGATCCGCATGGCAAGCCTGTCGGATGAAATCTCGTCGCGCCGCACATTCGCGATCATCAGCCACCCGGACGCCGGTAAGACCACGCTTACCGAGAAGCTGCTGCTCTATACCGGCAGCATCCAGACTGCCGGTTCGGTCAAGGGCAAGAGCTCGGCCAAGCACGCCGTCTCGGACTGGATGGACATCGAGAAGGAGCGCGGCATTTCCGTTACCTCCTCGGTGCTGCAGTTCACCTATAATGGCGCCTGCGTCAACATCCTCGATACCCCCGGCCACCAGGACTTCTCGGAGGATACCTACCGTACCCTTATGGCCGCCGACGCCGCAGTCATGGTCATCGACGGCGCTAAGGGCGTCGAGGCCCAGACCAAAAAGCTCTTTAAGGTCTGTACGCTGCGCCATATTCCCATCTTCACCTTTGTGAATAAGCTCGACCACGAGGCCCGCGACCCCTTTGAGCTCATGGAAGAGATCGAGAACGTCCTGGGCATCAATACGTATCCCATGAACTGGCCGATCGGCAGCGGTCGCAACTTCCGCGGCGTGTTCGACCGTCAGACCCGTCGCGTCATCGCCTTTGAGGGCGACGGTCACGCCAACGCCACCAAGAAGGTCGCCGAGGTCGAGGCCGAGCTGGGCGATCCCGCCATGGATGAGCTTATTGGCGAGGAGAACCACAAGAACCTGATGGACGACATCGAGCTGCTCGATGGCGCCGGCGACGAGCTCGACCTGGATGCCGTGGCCTGCGGCAAGCTGAGCCCGGCGTTCTTCGGCTCGGCGCTCACCAACTTTGGCGTGGAGCCCTTCCTTAAAGAGTTCCTGCGTCTGGCCCCGACGCCGCGTGCCTATACCGATACGCTCACCAGCGAGCCGGTCGCGCCCGCCGAGAACGACTTTAGCGGCTTCGTGTTTAAGATCCAGGCCAACATGGACAAGAACCACCGCGACCGCATCGCCTTTGTGCGCATTTGCTCGGGCAAGTTCGAGCGCGGCATGGACGCCTTCCACATGCAGGGCAACCGTAAACTCAAGCTGGCCACGGGCACGTCGATGATGGCCGATGACCGCGCCATTGTGGACGAGGCGTACGCGGGCGATATCGTGGGCCTGTTCGATCCGGGTATCTTTAGCATCGGCGACACCGTGTGCTCCGGTAAGCGCCACGTGCAGTATCCGCAGATCCCGACGTTCGCCCCCGAGATGTTCGCTCGCATTACGCAGGTCGACACGCTCAAGCGCAAGCAGTTTGTGAAGGGTATGGAGGAGCTTGCCCAGGAGGGTGCCATCCAGATCTTCCGCGAGCTGGGTGCCGGCATGGAGAGCGTCATCGTGGGCGTGGTCGGCGTGCTGCAGTTTGAGGTGCTCGAGCGCCGTCTTAAGGCCGAGTACCGTGTTGAGGTTCGTCGCCAGCCGCTGCCCTATACGGACATCCGCTGGATCCAGAACGACCCCGATACCATCGATATCCCGGCCCTTTCGCTCACGCGCGACACCCTGCGCGTCGAGGACATGCGCGGCGGCAAGCTGCTGCTGTTCACGAGCCCGTGGAACGTTGACTGGGCGACCGACCACAACCCCGACCTTGTCCTGTCGGAGTTTGGCAACGTAACGTTTTAGTGCGCCGGCGCGGTGGTCCTGCGGGGCTGCCGCGCCTTTTGCTTGCCTGCCGCCGCGTGAGCGGCTATCATACCCACCGTCGCCTCAAGACCGTGGCGGCCGAGCAGTTCGGGTCCGATATCCTGCTCGTTAAACCTAAAACCAAAGGAGTACATAATGATCAAGAAGGTCATGGAGGACTATAAGGTCCTGTTGCGGAGCATTCCCGCGGCAACGGTTTCGCTGTTTTTCGTGAGCGTCATCATGATGAACTTGCTGGCCAACAAAGAGCTTATCAGCCTGCCATATCTGGCGCTCGACTGCGGCTTTGTGGTGAGCTGGGTTTCGTTTTTGTGCCAGGACATGATCTGCAAGCGCTTTGGCGCCAAGGCATCCATCAAAATCTCTATCCTCGCGCTGCTGGTCAACCTGGCCGTGAGCCTGTGCTTTTGGGCATGCTCGCTCACGCCTGGCATGTGGGGCGCCTACTACGACACCGGCATGATCGAGGTCAACACTGCCCTTAACGCCACCATCGGTGGCACCTGGTACGTGGTGCTGGGCTCTTCGCTGGCAATGCTCGTTTCTGCCGTGGTTAACTCCACGCTCAACCAGTCGCTCGGCCGTATGCTCAAAAAGAATAACTTTGCGAGCTTCGCCTTCCGCTCCTATGTGTCCACGGGTGTTGGCCAGTTTATCGACAACCTGGTCTTTGCCATTGTGGTGAGCCACACGTTCTTTGGCTGGACCTGGGTGCAGGTCCTTATGTGCTCGCTGACCGGCGCTGTTGCCGAGCTGCTGTGTGAGGTCTTCCTGAGCCCCGTGGGCTACAAGGTCGTGCGTGGCTGGGAGCGCGAGAATGTGGGCGCCGAGTACCTCGAGCGTCACGCAACCGCCTAAGGAGCAAGTATGCGGGTTTTGATCACGGGTGCCTCGGGCGGTATCGGAGCCGCGTGCGTGCAGCGTTTTTTGGACGAGGGCCACGAGGTCGTGGGCTTTGATCTGCTGCCGGCGGCGATCGAACACGAGCGCTACCGCCATCTGATCGTCGATGTCCGCGAGCCGGACTCGTTTCCAGGCGAGCTTGAACCCCAGGTGATCGTAAACGTTGCCGGTACGCAGGATTCGGCCAACGATATTGCCGCCAACCTGTGCGGCACCATCAACGTAACCGAGCGCTACGCCTTTGTGGGGGAGGGGCTTGCCGCCAAGCCGGCGCCGGCCATTACATCCGTGGTCAATGTGGGGTCGGCGAGTGGGCATACGGGATCGGAGTTTCCCGCCTATGCCGCCAGCAAGGGCGGCGTTATCGCCTACACCAAGAACCTTGCAAACCGCCTGGCGCCGCAGGCCATCGCCAACAGCGTGGACCCGGGTGGCGTTATCACGTCGCTCAACCGTTGCGTGATGGAAGACGAACGCCTGTGGAACCAGATTATGGAGCTCACGCCGCTTAAACGCTGGGCCACCGCCCAAGAGATCGCCGAGTGGATCTACTTTGTGGGCGTGACCAACCGGTTTATGACCGGGCAGAGCCTGCTGATCGATGGCGGCGAGGCCGGCCGCACACAATTTATTTGGCCCGAATAGGAAACGCGCCCGATGGAAAGCCGTCGGGCGCGTTTTTGATGTATCGGTTTTTAGCCGAGGCAAGTCCAGTTGACGGGGGTCGAGCCGTGCTGTTCGAGTAGCCGATTGGCAGCGGAGAAGGGGCGCGACCCTATAAAGGCGGGGAGTTCTGCCGTGGCACGGTTGGCCGAAAGCGGCGAGGGGTGCGTAGAGGCCAGGCAGAACTTGCCGGTTGCCTTGCCCGCGCCGATCGCGTCGAGCTTGCCCTCAACCATTTGCTGGGCAAAGCGTCCCCATGCCAAAAAGACGACCGGCTGGGGCAGCTGGCAGCAGCGTTCGATAACGTAGTCGGTGAGTGTGCTCCAGCCCAGCTTGGCGTGCGAATTCGCGGCATGCTCACGCACGGTGAGCGTAGTGTTGAGGAGCAAGACGCCCTGCTGTGCCCATGGGGTTAGGTCTCCCGTGGCGGGAATGGGGCAGCCCAGATCGGCGTTGAGTTCCTTATAGATGTTGCGCAGGCTCGGCGGTAACTTGGTTTGCGACGCGGGGACCGAGAACGACAGCCCCATGGCCTGGTTGGGTCCGTGATAGGGGTCCTGACCCAAGATGACAACCTTGACCTGGTCGGCCGGCGTGTAGGCGAGGGCATTGAGGATGTCGTCTTGTGCCGGGTAGATGGTCTGCTCGGCACGCAAAAGGGCGATGCGCTCGAGCAGCTGGTTCGTCGTGTCGCGTACCGGCTGCGGCGCATCGCCCAACCAAGTTGCTATGTTGCGGTCGCGGGTCGCGGCGTCCATGGGGCTCCTTTACGTCTGATGCTCTGTTGGCATCTATTATAAAGGCGCACCGGTTGCCTTTATGCCGCGGCTGTATAAGGAGTGGGGTCTACGAGACGCGCTCGGGCGCTCCTGCCATGCGAGCGTGCCCGTGTGCACGAAGACGCGGGAGCTCGACGGTTGCCACCATGACGCCGGTGAGGATGAGGGCGGCGCCAAAGAAGGCGATGGGGCTCAGGACCTCGCCGACCAGGAAGAACGAGAAGACAGCGGAGCAGACCGGCTCGAGCGAGAAGGCAAAGCCTGTGGTCTCGGCGGGCACGTGGGGCTGCGCGAGCGTTTGGGTGATAAAGCCGTAGGCAGAGCAGATGAGCGCGAGTGCGACGACGACCACGACCTCGCTCGGCGTGCTGGGAAGCGTGAAGCCGCCAAAGGTAAATGCGGCGATACCCGAGAACAAGCCGCCGAAGCCCAGCTGCCAAATGCCCAGAGCCAGCGGATCGACTTCTTCGACAAAGCGCTTGGCGATGATAATGTGGCCGGCATAGATAAAGGCCGAGAGCAGCATGATGATCGCGCCGGGATTCAGGCTAGTAAAGTCGGCGCCCGAGAGCAGCAACATGCCGCAGGTGACGATGGCGGTGCCGATGAGCACCTTGCGCTCGGGGGCGCGACGCAGCAGTGCCGCGTTGGCAAACGGCACGATTACGACCGTCAGGCTCTGCAAAAAGCCGGCGGTGGAGGCGGAAGTGAGGCTAGAGCCCAGGCACATGCAGGTGATCTCGGTTGCCATGATGGCGCCGATGATGGCGGCGCGGACCATCAGGTCACGGTTGATGCGCACCGCGTGCTTGTGGAAGAGCAGCAGGCAGGCCGCAAAGGCGATGATGCAGCGCAGCGCGACGATGCTCGTGGCGTTCATGCTGTCCATGCCGATCTTCATGAGGGGGTACGAAAAGCCCCATGCGACGGGAACGGAAAATGAGAGCGCGATTGCTTTTTTGCGATCCATGGGACTCCTTTTGTTACAGAACGGTTTCGCAAAAAGGATTCTGCTCCCAGATATGGATGTAGTAAAGCGAATGTATCTTCAGTATGATTAAGAAATACTAATGCTAGTAGAAAAAGCCCTGGCAAAACGTTTTACGGCTACATCGATGTGGAGGCACGATGGCATCGCGGTATCAGATTGTTTGTATGGTGGTCGATTGCGGCAGTCTTAAGGGCGCGGCCGACGAACTGGGCTATACGCAAAGTGCGGTGAGCCAGGCCGTCAAAGCGCTCGAGCGCGAGCTGGGTACCACGCTTATCGAGCGCGGTAAGCAGGGCGTTTCGCTTACGCGCGACGGTAAACAATATCTGCCGTTCCTGCGCCAGATTGTGACCGCTGAGGCCGAGCTCGAGGGCAAGCGCCAGGAGCTGCTGGGGTTCTCCTCGACTGATATTCGCATTGCGACATTTACCAACGTGAGTCGTACCGTGTTGCCACGCGTGATCCGCGACTTTGGTGCGCTGCACCCGGGCGTACGCTTTACCCTCAAGCAGGGCGATTACACGCGCAACGCTCAATGGGTACACGATGGCGTGGTTGATTTTTGTTTTACGGCGCGCGGATTTACCGCTGGGCTCGAGAAGCGCGTGGTCTATCACGACGAGTTGGTAGCATTGTTGCCGGCCGCGCATCCGCTGACGGCAAAGGAAAAGGTGACACTCGCCGACCTGGCGTCCGAACCGTTTGTGTTACTGGATGAGGGCGAGCAGAGCCTGGTGCTCGATGCATTCGCGGCGCACGGGCTGTCGCCGCACGTGACGAGTGAGGTCACCGACGACTACACCATCATGGCGATGGTGGAGGAGGGCCTAGGCGTAAGTATGCTGTATCGCCGTACCGTCGAGGGCATGCGGGCCGATATCCGCGTACGTCCCATCGTGCATGCTCCCTCGCGCGACGTGGTGGCAGCTTGGCGCAGCTGGGACACCATGCCTATCGCCACGAGGCGTTTTATCGACTATATGAGCTCGCATATTGTCAATTAATGACTGGCGTGACGTTGAGTGCGGTGTTTAGCGGGCTGTCGCTTTGGCTTGGGCGGTGTGATAGGTGCGTGCCGGGTGGCAGAGCAATACCGCCACGACCATAAAGAATGCCGTGGTGCCCAGGCTGATGGGGTAGACCATCATGATGTTCGCAAAGGTACGGAAGTGCGGGAACACGCAGAATACCCAATAGAAGCGAATGCCGCAGACGCAGATCATGGTGATGAGGGCGGGCATGAGCGAGATGCCAAAGCCGCGCAGGTAGCCGGACATGTTTTCGTAAAACATGCTAAAGGCGTATGCCGGGAAGATCGAACACACGCGGATGTAGCCGATCGAGACGATGTTGGGGTCGCTGTTAAAGAGCGATAGGATCTCGCGCCCCAGACCGACGATAACGATAATCGTGGTGAGTGCAACGATACCGCCTTCGATCAGGCAGACCTTGAGCGTCTTGGTGCAGCGGTCGATCTGGCGAGCGCCGTGGTTTTGTCCCACAAAGGTGGTGCAAGCCTGGCTAAAGCTGTTGAGCAGGTTGTAGCACACGTACTCCAAGCTCATGGCGGCGCTTGATGCCGCCATGACCTCGGTGCCCAAGCTGTTGATGGCGGACTGGATGATGATGTTGGCGACGGCAAAGACAGCGCTTTGGATGCCGGCGGGCAGGCCGATCTTGACGATGCGCTTGAGGGCGACGGGGTCTAAGCCTAAGTCGCGTGGGGTGACGCGGACGACGGAGTCGGTCTTGAGCAGGTGGACAAAGAGTGTGGCGGCGCTGACGGTGTAGGCGATGGCGGTGGCGATGGCGACGCCCGTGACGCCCCAGTGGAGCACGGGGACAAAGATGAGGTCCAGGCCAATGTTGAGGACGGTGGACACGGCGAGCGCCTGCAGCGGCATGCGGGTGATGCCGACGGAGCGGAAGATCGCGGCCTCAAAGTTGTAGAGCAAGATCGAGGGCATGCTGAGCAAAAAGACGCGCAGGTAGAGCGAGGCGAGCGGCATGGTCTCGGCAGGCACGTTGAGCGCAGCGAGCATGGGCTCGGCAAAGATCTCGCCCAGTGCGATGACGACAAAGCCCACGAGCGCCATTAAAATCGAGGTATGGACGGCGCGTTTGACCATGTTCTGATCGTTGCGGCCGATAGCGTTGGCGATGACCACGTTGGAGCCAAGCGACATGCCAATAAAAAGGTTGAGCATAAGACTGGTAAGCGGAACATTGGAGCCGACCGCCGCCATGGCGAGGGTTCCCTGGTCGCCCGAGAAGTTACCGATGATGACCGTGGCGATGAGGTTCGACAGCTGCTCCAAGATGCTCGTGGCGGCCACGGGGAAGGCGAACAGGGGAATATTGCGCCATAGCGAGCCGGTGGTCATGTCAATGTGCTTAGATGCGGTGCCTGCCATACGCTCTCAATCTCTAATATGCTCTTTCGTGCTTATTTGCGCAGACGATGATACTCCTAATGCAGCCAGCCGGCACTTAGGGACGTTCCTTTTCTGTCGGCAGCTGGGGACACTCCTTGTCTCTTCTATGACTAGGTGGGGAAGGCGTGCGACAATGGTGGGCGTTGTGTTGTTCGCGCTAAGGAGTTGCCATGTTGTTGTGTCCCGTTTGCCATGAGCCGTTGGTGGACGACGAGCGCGGTGCTGCATGTGCGGGCGGACACCGGTTTGACCGTGCGCGCGAGGGCTATCTGTATCTGCTGCGCTCGTCCAAGAGCGGCGACTCCATGGGCGATCCCAAGTCGCAGGCGCGCAGCCGTCGCGACTTTCTTAACCGCGGTTACTACGCGCCGTTGCGCGATGCGATGGTCGAGCTGGTGTGCGAGCGGGTGTCTGGGCGTGCCGCGTCTGCGAACTGCCCTATGACGTTGCTCGATATTTGCTGTGGCGAGGGCTATTACACGAGTGCCATGGGTGCGGTGCCGGGCGTGGATGCTTACGGTTTCGACCTGGGCAAAGAGATGGTGCGCCTGGCCGCCAAGCGCGGCGATGCGACCTACTTCGTGGCCAACATGAAGGACATCCCCGTGGCTGATGGCGCCTTTGATATGGTGACCGAACTCTTTGCTCCCTTTAACGAGCGTGAGTTTTCTCGCGTGCTGGCGCCCGAGGGCTCGCTCTACACCGTGGTGCCGGGTGCCCGTCATCTGTTTGGGCTCAAAGAGGTGCTCTACGACACGCCATATCTCAATGACGAGAAGCTGCCGAAGACTACCGAGCTCGAGTTGGTCGGAACGCAGCGGGTATCTGCGAATATTACGCTCCAGACCCAGGCCGACATCGAGGCGGTGTTCCAGATGACACCGTACTACTACCGCACGCGCCCCGCCGACAAAGAGCGCCTGGCAAACCTGGACACCCTTCAAACCGACATCGACTTCATCATCGCCGAGTACCGCCACTAACCTACCAAAAAGGGACAGGTTTATTTTGGCAGGTTTTATCTGGGCAAACGTAAAGGGCCGACCGCGGAGATGCGCGATCGGCCCTTTTTAGTTGCTTGGATGTAGGGGTCAGTGGAAGGCAAGTGCCTACAGGCGATCCTTGTTCTCGGCTTTAACGGCGTGAGCCTGCTGAACAAAGAACAGGTCGTACACCACGATGACAAAGGCGCCAAAGTTGATGGCGTCGCCGCCAAACGCGGGAAGCGTGAGCACGGCCTGCGCAATCGTGGCGATTGCGGCGACGATGCCGAGCTTAAACGCGCCATCCACCTGCGAAGGCTTGTTGGCGCCCTTGATGCCCGCAACACCTGCGGCAAGATCGACAAGACCCTTGATGACAAGTACGGCCGCGGCGAGCATGGCGTTCGGCCCGTACGTGGAATCGAGACTGCCTCGGGCGATGCCGACGCCGGCGATGACGAGGCTGGCGATGCCCAAAACAAAGTAAATGAGGGCAAGGATTTTGAGTGTCTTGCGAGCGTAGCTCATGGCTGGATCCTTTCGATACGAGTACGGCCGATCTGGCGTACCCCCTGTGCTGCACATATGGTGAAGCACATTGTAGTTCAACGCGGCGGCGCATGCGTCTGAAAGCGCTTTAGGCCTGCGCACCTCAACCTTTCAAAAAGGAAAGCTGGACGTAAGTCAAATCGATGGCAGCTCATGTGCGGCGCTGCGATGATGAGGATGTAACAAGGAGTTGGTCTAAGGAGGAGCCATGATGTACGGAACAGGGCAGGCGCGCGAGCCGCAATCGTTGGGAAGGCGCATGAGCGATTCTGTGATCGCTGCCGTGTGCACGGGATTGATGGCGGTGCTTTGCATTGGGATGCTGTGGGCCATGTCGCATGTGGGACAATAGCGGACGATTGGGTGCCGACACATGCGGCGCTCACGTATCCGCTTTGCTTGCTAAGGAGTACCCATGGGCGTCGTCGATCCCTTTTCTGTTGCTCGGGCCGCGGGGCTTGAGCTGATCGGGAAGCCCGAGGGCCTCACGCTCACCGACGGTGCGATGGAGCTGCGTGCCGATTTTGCCCGTATGCTCCCACGGCTCAAGCAGGGTCGTCTGCAGCAAGAGCTGTTGGTGAAGGCTGCACGCACAAAAGGTATCGAGAACCCCTGGGCGATTGACGCCACGGCAGGCTTTGGCGAGGACTCGCTGCTGCTGGCGGCCGCGGGCTTTACCGTCGATCTGTATGAACAGGATTGCGTGATCGCGGCGCTCCTCAAGGATGCCTTGGATCGCGCGGCAGATGATCCGGCGCTTGCGACTGCCGTGGCGCGCATGCGCTTACATGCGGGCGAGGACAGTATTGTCGGCCTTCGCCATACAGCTGAGCTGATCGGGCAGGGCGAGCTCACCGCTCCCGACGTGGTGTATCTGGACCCCATGTTTCCCGAGCGTACCAAGAGTGCGGCGGTCAAAAAGAAGTTCCAACTCCTGCACCATTTGGAGCAGCCGTGCGCCGATGAGGAGACGCTGGTCGAAGCCGCGCTTGCGGTGCACCCGCGCAAGGTCGTTATCAAGCGGCCGGTGAAGGGGCCGCTGCTTGCCGGCGTTAAGCCGAGCTATCAACTTGCGGGCAAGGCCGTTCGCTACGATGTTTTGGTGCCGCCGCGCCCGTAGCTTGTGCACGATGGCTGGCGCTTCGCCAGCGCCGTGCCGATGCGGGGTCTATTTCCAAGGGTGCGACGTCAGGTGCCAGCCGCCGCAGTATTCGCATTTGTAGCAGGCCAAACCACGCCGTCCGCGGTTTTCGCAGTCGGCCATAACGGCCTCGGCTTCGGCGCGTGTGTCGTAGCGGTTTTTGCGCTCGCACGACTTATAGCGCCAAGCCTCGTCGCGCTCGGCGTCCAGGGCGTCGCGGCGCTCGTCCTCGCGCACAAACAGGTCGCTCATATCGCCGCCGGTGGCAGCGCCCAAAAACTCGCTTTTGGCTTTTGACCAGGCGGCTCGCTTTTTGCTCCCCATCTGCTTCGCGCTCCTCTCCAAACGTTGGTATCATTGCTCAATCAAAGTGATACCAATAAACGTGAGGTCGCCGCGTGATGATCAGAAAAACCCTCGATACCGACATTCCCGCCGTCATGGCTATCTATGACGCGGCCCGCGCCTTTATGCGCGCGCATGGCAACGCCACGCAGTGGCCCGAGGGCACGCCTTCGGCCGAGCAGCTGGCTGCCGATATTGCCGCTGGTGGCAGTTACGTGTGCGAAGTCGACGGCCGCGTGGTGGCGACGTTTGCCTTTTTACCGGGTCCGGACGAGTGCTATGACGTGATTGAGGACGGTCAATGGCGCAGCGACACTCCGTATGCCGTGCTGCATCGCGTGGCATCCGACGGCACCGTGCACGGTATCGCGGCGGCGATGTTTGCCTTTGCCAAGGAATGCGCCGACCATCTGCGTATTGACACGCACGAGGACAACTTGCCCATGCAGGGCGCCATCGCCAAGGCGGGGTTCGAGCGTGTCGGTATCGTCTATGTGTCCGACGGCACGGCGCGTGTCGCGTTTGATTGGCTGCGCGAGGCGTAGGAGCCAAGGCACGTATCATCACCCAGCTCAAATAAAAAATGGCCCCGAGTGGGGCCATTTTTGGTAAAACGCGTCGTTGTGGGACTCGCATTGTTACCGCCCCAGATGAACCCGGGCAGACAAAAAGGGGAGGTGCCGGCTTTCGCAAGGCGCGAACCTACGAAAATCGCCGCGCGGCAACGCGGGGCGATGAGCTCGGTCGGGGGATAGGGCCCGCTTCGCCCACCGGCCCGTAAATTGTATCATCCAGTGTGGAGCGTGAACGCCCGTTGCCGCGTGCGATGGGCTTGCAATAAGAGGAGAGCCATGTCGAAGCAAGCGGTCGTTGGAATCTTGGCGCATGTCGATGCCGGCAAGACCACGTTGGCCGAGGCCATGCTGTTCAACGCGGGCCGCATTCGCAAGCGTGGCCGCGTGGACGATGGCGATTCGCATCTGGACACTAACACGATCGAGCGCGAGCGCGGCATCACGATTTTCTCGTCGCAGGCCGTGCTCGACCACGGCGATACCCACGTCATGCTCGTGGATGCTCCCGGCCATGTCGATTTTTCTGCCGAGGCGGAGCGCACACTGCGTGCCCTGGACTACGCGATTCTGGTGGTGGGCGCCAACGATGGCGTGCAGGGGCACACCGAAACCCTGTGGCGCCTGCTTGCACGCTATGACATCCCGACGTTCATCTTCATCAACAAGATCGATTTGGAGAATCCCGGCCGCGATGTTTTGCTGGCACAACTCGAGCAGCGTCTTTCCGAGGGCTGCCTGGATGCCAACGAGCTGCTGGCGGGCGGCGCCGTTCAGGAGGACGCTGCTGCGTTGGACGAAGCGGCGCTCGAGGAGTTTCTTGAAGCGGGTGAGCTTTCTGTCGCAACGCTGTCGCGCATGGTTGCCGAGCGCAGGCTCTTTCCCTGCTTTGCCGGCTCGGCGCTCAAGGACCAGGGCGTGGGCGAGCTGCTGGATGGCATGTGCACGCTGATGCGTGAACAAGCGTGGGCCCCGGAGTTCACCGCGCGCGTCTATCGCGTCAGCCGAGGTGTTCGTGGCGAGCGCTTGGCTTGGGTTAAAGTGACCGGCGGCACGCTGCGCGCAAAACAGATGATCAGCGGGCATTCCAGTGCCGAGGCGTGGGAACAGAAGGTCGATCAGGTGCGCATCTATAACGGCGAGAAGTATGAGCTTGCCCAAGAAGTTGCTGCTGGCGGTATTTGCGCCGTGACGGGTCTTGCGCACGTTCGCCTAGGGGACGCCCTGGGCACGGAGCCCGCGGGCGATGCGCCCGTCATCGCTCCGGTCCTCACCTATACGGTGCTGCCGGGCGAACACGACGTTCATGCGGTGTTTAAAGCGCTGAGTGAGTTGGCGGACGAAGATCCCATGCTCGGCGTAAGCTGGAATACGCATCTTGAGCAGATCCGTTTGCAGTTGATGGGCGCCGTGCAACTCGAGGTCGTGCAGCGGGTGTTGGCCGATCGCTTTGGCCTTTCGGTTGCGTTTGAGCCCGGCGGCATTCTCTATAAGGAGACTATTTCGCGGCCGGTCGAGGGCGTGGGCCACTTTGAGCCGCTGCGTCACTATGCCGAGGTGCATCTGCGCCTGGAGCCGTTGCCGGCGGGTTCGGGTGTGCAGTTTGGCACCGTGACCTCGACCGACGAGCTCGATCTTAACTGGCAGCGTTTGGCACTCACCAACGCTATGGAGCGCGACCACCTGGGCGTGCTGACGGGCTCGCCCATCACCGATGTGCGCATTACGCTCACGGGCGGCCGCGCGCATGCCAAACACACCGAGGGCGACGATTTTCGCCAGGCCACGTACCGCGCGATTCGCCAGGGTTTGATGCAGGCGCGCGAGGCGGGCGCGGCGGTGCTGCTGGAGCCGTGGTATCGCTTTGAGCTCGAGGTGCCGGGGGAGTGCGTGGGCCGGGCGCTCTCGGATGCCACGCGCATGGGTGCCGAGTACGAGCCGCCGACGATGGCGGGCGACCGGGCGAAGCTTGTGGGTCGCGTGCCGGCATCCGAGGTGCAGGATTATGCGCTGGAGGTGGCTGCCTACACGAGCGGTCGCGGGCATCTGTACCTGGAGTTCGCCGGTTATGCGGCCTGTCATGATGCCGAGCGCGTCATCGAGGCGGCCGCCTATGAGCCCGAGGCCGATCTGCCCAACACGCCCGACTCGGTCTTTTGCTCTCACGGCGCCGGCTACACGGTCAAATGGTATGACGTGCCCGCCGCAGCGCACGTAAAGATCGATCCCGCCACCTTCCGTCCCTGGCGAGCAGCAGACGCCGAGTTTTTCGGCCACATGTGACAAAGGGACAGCCCCTTTGTCACATGCTATTGGTATAACTCAGTATAAGTTGGTATAACTGTTACCAGGGTTTGCCAATCCGAGGAGGCCGATATGAATCCAAATCCCTTTAAGCCCACAGCTGGTAAGCGGCCTCCGATACTCATCGGTCGCGAGTCGGTCATCGAAGATTTTGAGGAAGGGCTCGACAACGGCGCCGGAGCGCCGGGCAGGCTCATGCTCATTACGGGAAACCGCGGCTGTGGCAAAACGGTTCTCCTGCGGGAGCTGCAACGTCTAGCCAGCGAGCGCGGATGGGCGGTTGTCTCCGATTCCGCTTCGCTTGGTTTGTGCGACCGCTTGGCCGACGCGCTTCGCTCGAATAAACCCGTTGTGACGTCAATGGAGTTTGGGCCGTCGTTTGGCCGGATGTCGGTCGAGGCGGCGCGGGCAAAAGGCGAGACATTGCGAGGGCTGGTCAACGAGCGTCTCAAGAAGCTCGGTCCAGGTAAGGGCATCCTGTTTGCGATTGACGAGGCTCAATCTGCGTCTATCGAGGAACTGGCGGCTCTCGCCGTTCTCTATCAGCAGGTGCTCGGAGATCAGGATGCTACGGACTTGCCCGATAGCGACCAGCGAGGTCTTGCGTTGGTCTTTGCCGGCTTGCCCAGTATGGTTGACGATCTGCTCGAAGAGCCGAGCGTGACGTTTTTGCGGCGTGCCCAGCAGCGTACGTTGGGGGCGATTTCTTTGCCCCAGGTGCGTGATTCATATATCCAGACGGTCGAATGTGCTGGCCTTTGCGTTGATGCAGGGACGGCGGGCCTTGCAGCGCACACGAGCATGGGGCATCCCTATATGGTACAGCTGGTGGGATATTACATGTGGCGGTCTGCTGCCCGGCGTAGCTCGCAGGTCATTGAAGAGTGCGATGTCGAGGATGGCCATGCGGATGCCGTCTCCGAGTTCTACGAAGCGGTTGACGCACCTCTGTATTACGGGCTGCGCAGTCCGCAGCGCCTCTTTATCGAGGCCATGGCGGTAGACGAGGGCAAGCCGACGCGCATGGCGGATATCATTGAGCGCTGCGACCGTACCCAGAGCTGGGCGAGTAAATATCGCGCAAGCTTAATTCGCGAGCGCGTCATCGAGGCCGCCGGATACGGTCTCGTCCGGTTTAGCGTGCCTATGCTGGGCAAGTACATTCGCGATCGTGTTTTATGGCACGAGTGATGTGACAAAGGGACTGTCCCTTTGTCACATTCCTTTGTCACATTCGATTAACAGGAAGGGGAGCGATGACGGTGTCGCAACAACCAAGTGCTATCGAGGTGCGCGGTGCGCGCGTCCATAACCTCAAGGACATCGATATCGATATTCCGCTGGGAAGGCTCGTGGGCATTGCCGGCGTGTCGGGGTCGGGCAAGAGTTCGCTGGCGCTGGGCGTTCTTTACGCCGAGGGCTCGCGTCGCTACTTGGAGGCGCTCAGCACCTATACCCGCCGCCGTCTGACGCAGGCCGAGCACGCCCAGGTGGACGAGGTGCTGCACGTGCCGGCGGCGCTCGCGTTGCATCAGCGTCCTAGTGTGCCAGGCGTGCGCTCGACCTTTGGCACCATGACCGAGCTCAACAACAGCCTGCGCCTGCTCTTTAGCCGCTGCGCCCATCACGTGTGCCCGCATTGCGGGACGCGTGTGGAGCCGAGCCTTAACGTGGCCGCGGGCCTGTCGCTCACGTGCCCCGCGTGCGGCCGCGAGTTCTATGCGCCGGGGGCCGAGGACCTTGCCTTTAACAGTGGCGGCGCGTGTTCTACCTGCGGCGGCACCGGCGTCATGCGCGAGGTGGACGAGGCGAGCCTGGTGCCCGACGAGTCAAAGACCATCAACGAGGGCGCGGTGCTTCCCTGGGGCACGCTCATGTGGGACCTGATGAAGCAGGTGGCCGGCGAGATGGGCGTGCGTACCGACGTGCCGTTTAACCAGCTCACGCCTGAAGAGCGCGATATCGTGTTCCATGGCCCGGCAGTTAAGAAGCACATTCTCTACGTTCCCAAAAATGGCGAGGGCGCCACGCCGCTCGACTTTACCTATTACAACGCCGTCTATACCGTCGAGAATGCGCTCGCCAAGGTTAAGGACGATAAGGGGCTCAAGCGCGTTGCGCGCTTTTTGCGCGAGGGACCGTGCCGCGATTGCGGCGGCACGCGTCTTTCCGACGCCGCGCGCCAGCCCCAGGTGCGCGGTATCAATCTGGCGCAGGCGGCAGCCATGACGCTTGGCGATGCGATTGAGTGGGTGCGCGGGGTGCCCGCATCCTTGTCGGCCGAGATGCAGCCCATGGCGACGGATATCTGCGATTCGTTTTTGGGCGCGGCCCGTCGTCTGGTCGACCTGGGCCTCGATTACCTTTCACTCGATCGCGCAGGTGCCACGCTCTCCACGGGTGAGCGCCAGCGCGTGCAGCTCGCCCGCGTGGTGCGCAACCGATCGACGGGCGTGCTCTATGTGCTGGACGAGCCCTCGATCGGCTTGCATCCTGCCAATGTCGACGGCCTGGTGGGCGTAATGCGCGATCTGGTGGATGACGGCAACACCGTGGTCGTTGTCGACCACGACACGCGCGTATTGGCGGAAGCCGATTATCTGGTCGAGATGGGCCCCGTTGCCGGAGCGGGCGGCGGTAATGTGATCGCCGCCGGTACGGTGGATGAGGTCGAGCAATCGCAGGACAGCCGCATCGCCCCGTTTTTGCGCTCGGAGCCCAAGCGCTTGCGGCCGCAGGTGGCTGATGACGAAATGTTCGACCGGGGCCATATCCGCATGGCGACCGATGCCATCCATACCGTCAAACCGCTCGAAGTCGATATCCCGCGCGGTCGCTTGGTCGCGGTGACGGGCGTTTCGGGTTCGGGTAAGACGACGTTGGTGCTCGAGACGCTCATCCCGGCGCTCAAGGCTCAGGCAACTGGTGAGCGCCTGCCAAGCCATGTGCGCTGGATCGACGCCGAGGGCATCGCACGCGCCAACCTGATTGACGCCACGCCCATCGGCGCCAACGTGCGCTCGACGGTGGCGACTTATGCCGACATCCATGACGAGCTGCGTCGCGCCTTCGCCCGTACGCCCGAGGCCAAGGCAGCCGGCTACAAGGCGGGCGCATTTAGCTACAACACCGGCGCCTTGCGCTGCCCTACGTGCGATGGCACGGGTTCGATATCGCTCGACGTGCAGTTTTTGCCCGATGTCGAGATCGTCTGCCCGTCATGTCGCGGCTCACGCTATGCAGACGCGGCCTCGCATATCCATCGCGAGGGCAAGGACGGGAGCCTGCTTACGTTGCCGCAGCTCATGGACATGAGTGTGGACGAGGCCATCGACGCCACGGTGGGGCTCAAGAAAGTTCAGGCGCGCTTACAGACCCTGCACGACCTGGGCTTGGGTTATCTCACGCTCGGCGAGCCCACGCCGGCGCTTTCGGGCGGCGAGGCGCAGCGTCTTAAGCTCGCGAGCGAGATGGGCCGCGTGCAGGATGATGCCGTATTCGTGTTCGACGAACCCACAATTGGCCTGCACCCGCTCGATGTTCAGGTGCTGCTGAGTGTGTTCGACGGCCTCGTTGCCAAGGGTGCCACAGTCGTCGTGATCGAGCACGACCTCGACCTTATCCGTAACGCCGATTACGTAATCGACATGGGCCCAGGTGGTGGCGAAGCAGGCGGGCAAATCGTCTGCTTCGGCACGCCAGCCGATATCGCGGCCTGCCCCAAGAGCATTACCGGCCGTTACCTCTAACCGAATGTGACAAAGGGACAGTCCCTTTGTCACATCCGATGCCTATTTCACGCATTGAACGGCGAGATAGTCGCGGAAGAACGGTAATTCAAAAGCGACGATTCCGCGCCCGCGTTCTCCAATGATGCCGGCGTCTATCATGCGGCGTCGGTAGCGGGAGACCTGTTGCGGCGAACGCTTAAGGCGCTCGACAAGGTCAGCGGTGGTGGACTCTTCCTCGTCATCGAGCATGGCGATGAGAAATCGCTTGTCCTCTGCAGTGAGTTCCCGATAGGTCGCCGCGAGGATCCGGTCGTCCATTTCATCGCGTGCGATTTTGATTCCCTGGTCAAAGTCGCGAGATGATATTTCCCTCGAGTTGCTCGTGAGATCCCAGGCGCGGTAACCCACAAGCTGCAAAAGGAAGGGAAAGCCAGAAATCGAGCGAACGGCCTTATCGATTCCCTCGGCATCTGCCAAGCGGTCGTTTTCCTGGATCGTTCGGATCAAGGCCTCACGCACATCGTAGTCGGCGATACGCCCCAGATGATATTGCTGGGCGCGGCGAAGGAACGAGACCGTCTTGTGGTTCAGCAACGTCGAGACGTTGTTGGGAAGTCCCGCCATGAGTAGGGCGACGCGTTTCCCATCGGTCACAAAGTGCTGATACGTGGCTGCGAGCTGGATCATCTCGTCGAGCGTCGGGTCGACCTCATCAACCGTGACGAGCAGACCGGTGCCCGTTTCGTTGAGCTGGTCGATGATGTCGCTCATGCGATACCGCCAAGTCGAGGCATCGTGAACGCGATTGACCTCGATACTGCCGAGCGGCGCGATTCCGAGACCGGTGACTTCGAAGTTGTTAGACGGGTCGATGAGATGGCCTGCAGCACGTTTCGCCCCGAGCTCGATTTCCTCAAGCATTCCCGAGAGCGCGGTCGTCTTTACCGCTATCCATCCGTGGGATTCCGCTCTTGTCGCGAGCGATGACATGAGTGCGGTTTTACCGGTTCCACGCGCGCCTGAGAAGATCGAGGTCAATTCCGGGCGTCTGCGCTGGCTCAAGAAGGCACGGTCCAAATCCCGAATAATCTGTTGTCTGCCGGCGAGATGGGCAGGAACCTCACCAAAACTGGGGGTAAACGGGTTCTCGAGATATTCCACAAGGCTCTCCTTTCACATCGCCGTTTAACTTCATTTTATTCTAGTAAATTCTGATTAAAAACGATGGCTCATTATTTGGTGCATCAATGTGACAAAGGGACTGTCCCTTTGTCACATTGATGGAAAGCCTGTCTGGCGCAGGGCCTCGTAGAGGACGATGGCGGCGCTGTTGGAGAGGTTGAGGGCGCTGATGCGGTAGTCGTCCGGGTCGACGAAGTTGCCGCAGATATCCTGCTGAAGGATGGCCTCGTGGCCGCTCTCGCTATGCCCGAGCGCCTCCTCGTGGGCTTCCCAGGCCTCGGCGTTATCGAGCGAGTCGCAGTCGCGCAGCATGGGGATGCGCTCGCAGCGCGCAGGCGCTGCGGCGAGCAGCTCTTCGGGAATCCCCGAGCTCTCGCTGCCAAAGACCAGATAGTCACCGTCGCGGTAGGTGCTTTGCGCATAGGTGCGGCGCGCCTTTTTGGTCAGCAGATGCAGGCGTTCATCGGCGGGGGAGAGGCCGTTGCACGTAAGGAAATCCTCCCAGCCGGCATAGGTCGTCACGTCCAAGTTTTGCCAGTAGCCCAGGCCGGCGCGACGCACCGTCTTGTCGTCGAGCGAAAAGCCCAACGGCTCCACCAGGTGCAGGCGGGTACCGGTGACCACGCAGGTACGGCCGATATTGCCCGTATTGGCCGGAATCTCGGGCGCATACAGCACGATATTGAACATGAATCTCCTTGGCTCAGAATGAAAAACCACCACGAAGGGGACAGGCACCTTCGTGGTGGTTTGGCGGTTACGTGGCAGAAAATGCTCGCTTCGATAGCCTAGGCGCGGTGCCAGTCGGTCAGGCAGGCATCGAGGGCGGCGATGAGCGCATCCTTGTCCATGTGACGGCCGATGATGCACAGGCTCGTCATGCGGTCGCCCGTCTCGTCGTCCCAAATCTGCATGATCTCGGGGTTCTCGTCGATAATCTTCTGCTTCTCGCCCTCGGGCGCAGAGTCGACAAACAGACCGTTCTCCATCAGACGCATCTGGTGGCCGGCCTGCTCAAACATGTAGCACATGTCCGGATCGCCGGTCTGCCACAGCGGGCCCTTGACGCGAATGACCTCGTCGGGCCACTCCTGCTCAACAAAATCGGTGAACTTCTGCAGGTCAAACGGCTTGCGGCGGGAGTACACAAAGGTCTCGATGTCGTACTCGAGCACCTCGGGGTCGTCGTGCTCCTCGGGATGCTCCATGGCCTCGATCCAGGCGGCGGAGTTGTAGGCGCGCATAAAGTCGAAGCGGTCGGTGTCGAGCAGCTCCTCCATGGGGACCTCGCCGTTTTGGGCCTCGACAATCACGGCGTCCTTCTGCAGGCTGCGCACGATGGCCTTGAGCTCGGCAATCTGCTCAGGCGTGACGGTATCGGTCTTGTTGAGGATCAGCGTGGAGCAAAACTCGATCTGCTGAATAAGCAGGCTCTCGATGTCGTCCTCATCGATATCCTCGGCGAGCAGGTCGCGACCGCCGTTGAACTCGTCGTACATGCGGGCGCAGTCGACCACGGCCACGATGTTGTCGAGCGCGAGCTTGGGCTCGCCGCCCACCTTGGCCTCGTCGCAGAAGCTCGAGATGGTGTAGGCGATGGGGATGGGCTCGCAAATACCCGAGGCCTCGATGATGATGTAGTCGAAGTTGCCCGAATCGGCGATGCCCTGCAGCTGGTTGGCCAGGTCGTCCGAAAGCGTGCAGCAGATGCAGCCGTTGGTGAGCGGGATGAGGTCGTCGGTCTCGGAAAGGCCGCCGTCGGCGATGAGGCTGGCGTCGACGTTGATCTCGCCGATATCGTTGACGATTACGGCGGCGCGGATGCCGCCGTCGTTAGCGAGGATGTGGTTGAGCAGCGTGGTCTTGCCGGCACCGAGGTATCCGGTAAGCATGATGATCTTCACGGGTTTGTTGGGCATGTGCCCTCCTTTGTTAGACATGGCTTACAGTTGAATCTTATGCCAAACACCTGCTCTTATACCCACGCGCCGACAAATAACACAGGCTACTCCCGGGCTCCCCATACGTCGGGACAATAGCCGACGGTGGCCTTCTTGCCGTTGCGCACGATGGGCTCGGCAAGAACCTGCTGATTCTCGAGCAGCTTATCGAAGCGCTGGCTGGGGGTGAGGTGCTGGATGAGCGCGAGCGTTTCCTCGTCCTTTGCTTTGGGGTTGAGCAGCTTATCGATGCCGCCGACCGCCTGCATCACGCTCGTAAGCTCGCCCTTGCTCATCTCCTTTTCCTTCAAGTCGATAAACTGCACCTTAATGCGGCGCTCCTTAAAGAAGCGCTGTGCTTTCTTGGTGTCGAAGGACTTCTTAGTCCCGAAGATTTGAATATTCATGGCCCCGCCGTTCTAACGAATGAAGTTGGTGCGCTCGCGATCGGCTTCGGGGGCTTCGATGCCGGCGGCCTGGCCTGCTTCGATACAATGCAGAAGCCAGGCCATGTTTTTGCCGATGTTTCGCATGGTGGCAAGGCCTTCGGCGTCCTGGGTGGCCTCGCCCGGCATGGCGCCAAAGACGTTGTTCCAGTATGTGGAGGCCACCACGGGCATCTGGTTGATGGTGAAGTACTTGTTGAGCACGTCGAAGGTGGTCGACGTGCCGCCGCGGCGGGCAACGGCCACAGCGGCACCCGGCTTGTGCGCAAAGGCCTTGTTGCCTGCATAGAATGCGCGGTCGAGTGCCGAGAGGATGCGTCCGCTGGGGTGCGCGTAGTAGACGGGGGAGCCAAAGACAAAGCCGTCTGCCTGCTCGGCGGCGGCAATCAGCTCGTTGACCACATCGTCGTCAAAGGTGCAGCGGCAATCGAGCTTTCCGCACTGGCCGCAACCGATGCAATCGCGGATGGGCTTGGCGCCCAGTTGAAACGTCTCGGTATCGATGCCCTCGGCCCTAAGTTGCTCGGCGACCTCGGCGAGTGCGCGGGCGGTGTTGCCGTTTGCCTTGGGGCTGCCATTGACCAAAAGAACCTTCATCACAAACTCCCTCTGCTGTCGGTGACTTCTGCGGAGGATTATCGCACGAGAGGGCAGATGGCGCGGGGCGCGATGCGAAACGGCTTGTGTTTCACATCGCGCCCTACGTCGCTAGTCCAGCTTGGTGCCCGGTACCTGCGGCGCCTCTTTAATCAGCGCATTGAGTTCGTTCAAAATGGAAACGGGCTGTCGGTCGACGGCGTCCAGATGAAGCGTGGCCACGCGAAGGGGCGGCTGATATTCAAATGAGCCAAGGAGCACGGGCGATCCCAAGAACCGTTCGATTTCGTCTGCAACCGCGTCGGTCTCTTCGGGATCAAGCTCGTCAAAGAGCGCCACGAACATCGGTCCGGTCGAGCGGAACAGACGACCCTTGCCGCGCGAGCAATCCATGAGGCAGGCGGCGCTTTCTGCCAAAACGCGGTCGCCTGCATCAAAGCCAAAGCGGGCATTGACCTTGGCGATGTCGTCGATTTTAATGGCGACCAAGCCCGCGTTTCGTGCCACGCGACGCATCTCGCCAATGGCGTTGACCAGGGCGTGGATATCGCCCAGGCCGGTCACGGAATCGGTCGTATCTGCCAAGCTTCGGTTGGTAACAATGCCCACATACATGTTGGGCTCGGTATCGGTGCCGTCCAGGCGGTAGCCCGTGCAGTCGCAAAGCGCGTATTTTCCGGCGGTATTCATGACGCGATACTGCATGCAGTGGAAGTGCCACGTGCCGTTTACCACCATATCGAGCTCGGCGCGTACGTTGTCGCGGTCCTCGGGGTGAACACGGGCAAGCCATATATCGAGCGAGTTGTAGGGATGCTGGGAGGGTAGGTCAAAATCGCGCACGGCATTAACCGACCATTGCGATTCGCCGGTGTCGAGGTTAATGATGAACGGATAGCGCGTCTCGGAGCTCATGGAGATCGCTTGGAACACTCGGTCGTTGCAGGGGGGGGGTTGTTCGGTGACCGGGCGTTGCGGCGCATCGCCTTCTTCCGGTTGTTGCACACGGTACATGAGCTTGTAGCGATACATTTTGCGGTCGGCGTCCTTTGTCATCTGGCGACGCGTATCGCCTGCAAGCGGGTCGACGCGCGAGCAGCCAAAACTAAAGCTGGCGATCATGGGCGCCTTGCCGTCCGATGTTGCCTCGATAAGATTGGCACGCGTCCGCTCCAGGCGCTGCTCGAGCTCGGCTTCGTCTGTCGTGGGGGATATAAGTACAAATTCGTCTCCACCGATACGGAACAGCAACTCATCGGGCTCCATTGTCTCGGTGAGTGCACGGCAGATGTTCAGGATGTAGCGATTACCCTCGGTGTGGCCAAACTTATCGTTGCAATGCTTAAGGCGGTCGATATCGATATAGGCGCAGGTGAAGGGGGTGCCTTTGCGCCAGAGCTGATCGACGTGGCGGTCGAGTCCGCCACGGTTGCCAAGATTGGTGAGCGAGTCGATATAGGCGCCGCGCTCAAGCAGCTCGCGTTCTTGCTGCAGGATGGCAAATGTCTTCTGTAGCTGCTCGCCGATGGCGCACAGCTCCGGGGGCAGCGCGGCAACATCGAGCTCGGTGGTTGAGGCCCCGTTCGCAAGCCGCTGAAGATGAGCGATGATTGATTGCTCGCCCAGGCGATACGACTCGTTCATGATGGATGACCTCCTTGAATGGAACAATGGTTTGTATCTTACTCCCAATTCGGTTTAGATTGGGGTATTAGTTAGCTCATGGGAACAAACGCTCCCTCGACGGTGGCGTTTGCGCACGAGCGTATTAGTTGTTGTCGCCACCATCGAGTAACGCCTCAAAATCCTTTGCCGGCATGGGGCGGTAGTAGAGAAAGCCCTGAGCGTAGCGGGCGCCCATTTGGCGCAGCACGTTCGCCTGCTCATCGGTCTCGACGCCTTCGATCACAACGGGCAGATGGAGCGACTGCGCCATCTCGAGCATTGATGAAACGATTTGCGCGCTACGGCCTTGATCGCCGTCGGCGGGTACAAACGTGCGATCGAGCTTGATGACGTCGACGTTGACGTTCTTGAGCATCGCGAGCGTGGACTGGCCGGTGCCAAAATCGTCCATATAGGTCGAGAAGCCGCGGGTGTGCAGGTCGGCCGTTAGTTTATTCACGGCCTCGGACTCTCCCGTATAAGCTGTCTCGGTAATCTCGATGCGCATGAGCTCGGGCGGCAGGTTGTATTGGGCGGCGAGCGCCCCCATATGCTCGGCAACGTCGCAGGCAAGGATATCCACGCGCGACACATTAAGCGAGATCGGAACCACGCGAAGCCCCCGATTGATGCGCTCGCGCAGCCACAAGGCAACGCCCTGCCAAACGTATTTGTCGAGCGTCACCACAAAACCGCTTTCCTCGAGAGTGGGGATAAAGGTGGCGGGCGAAATGAGGGAGCCATCCTTGTCGATCCAGCGCGTGAGCGCTTCGGCGCCAATGATCTCGCCGGTTTCCATGTCGACCTGGGGCTGCAGGTAGTAGGTAATACGGCCGTTGGAGAGCGCATATTGGAATTCGGTCAGCATGCGGTGGAACGCGATTTCGCGCTCGTACTCCTCGGGGCGGAAAATGGCAATACGCTCCTTAAAGTCGTTTTTTGCGCGCCGATTGGTAAACATGGCCTTGGCCTGCGCATCGATGGTGATTTTCTCGTTGGAGTCGATGGGGTAGACGCCCATGGACGGCCAGAATCCCACGCCGTCATCATACTTGGCCACGGCCTGGCGAACGCGGCTATAGATCTGATGGACGGTGTCGTGTTCAAAGGGGATGAGTATGCAAAAGTCGTCTTGGCCCCAGTACCCTGCGACGCCCATGTCGGCATTCTCGATGTCTTTGAGGACCGTGCCCACATCGGCGAGCATGCGGTCGCCCTCGGCCTGTCCGTGCCATTCGTTGAACAGTCGCATGTGTCCCATATCGACGGTGGCGATACACCAGGCGCCGTTGCGCCTTGTCTCGAGAAATTCGTTGGCGCGGCGCATAAACTCGCTGGGTCGATAGAGACCCGTGAGCGGATCGATGCGTTCGGCGATGGCGCTTTTGCGCTCCACCTCGGGTATGGGGAGGCTGTCGTTGGGAACAAGCCCGCCGGCCGTGCGAATGCGACGGTCGAGTTCGCCTAAAACGGCGGCCGTTTGATTGGTCAGGTGCTCGTAAAAGGCCGGAACGACAAGACAGACGGGGGTAATGGTGTCGTCCGCGATTCGAACGGGAGCGAAAACGGCCTCTTTGAGATGTTGGATCAGTTGCTCGAATGCTTCGTGATCCAAATTGTTGCTAAGCACGACGAACTGGGCGTTGCGTGAGCGGAAGACGCGACTCCTGCCGCGAGTAATCGACAGCATGCGGCCTGCGTATTCGGCGAGCATGTTGTCGACGGCCTCGGCCCCGTAGAGCTCGTTGAGCTTGGCCGTGCCGCGAACGCGCACTGCTATAAGCCCCGTCTCGCAACGGTCGCGACGGCAGGCATCGATAGCGTTGATCAGCGTGCGCTGCGTTCCGAGACCCGTGGCGGCGTCGACGGTCTCGGCAAGCGAGTGGTTGACGAGCTCGCCGACATAGAGCGAGGGGACATTTCCGTCGCCGTCGATACGAAACCCGCGAGCACGGCCGAGGATGTAGTCGCCGGCGGCATTGCGCACGCGGTACTGCATGACGTGGCGATGTTTGGAGCCGTCATAGATTTGGTCGATGTCGTTGGTATAGGCCTCAAGGTCATCGGGATGGACACGCGTTTTCCAGTAATCGTGGCAGTTGTCTATATGCTCCGAAGGAAGGCCAAGATCGCGCAAGGCGCCTTGTGACCAAAGGGTTCGATGTTTGTCCAAGTTCTCGATAAAGAAATATCGGCCTTCGTTGAGCATCGAAAGGGCGTCGAAAATGCGATCGCTTATTTCGAAGTCGTCGGTGTGGGCTTGTGCGATATTGCGTCGATCAAGGTGCACGGCATGACGTAGCTTGTAGTCGTACATGCGATGGTCGGCATCGTTCGTCAAGCGATTGGGGGCTTCGCCCAGGGCGGGGTCGGCGTGTGCCACTCCGTAGCTAAACGAGTGAGGCATCTTGGAAGCGTTGTTTTCGAGCAGTACCGTTCGGCAGTGTTCCAGACGTTCGGCAAGGTCGTCCTCGGTCGCAATCGTAGATAGGATGGCGAACTCGTCGCCCCCCAGACGAAATGCCGCCTCGTCCACCTTCATATACAGCTTGAGATAGAGGCTTACCTGCAAAATATAGCGGTTGCCCTCGTCATGGCCAAAGACGTCGTTGCAGTGCTTGAGATTGTCGATATCGATGTACGCCATGGTAACGGGGGTGTCCTGCTCCCAGAGCTCCTCGAGGGAACGGGCAAAGCCGCCGCGGTTGCCAAGCCCGGTAAGCTGGTCGGTAAAGGCGGTCCTGACCAGATCCTCCTGACGCTTGAGAAGGTCGCGGACGGTCTTTTCGAGCGTTTCAGTGTAATTGCTGGGGGTATCCATGCTGTAGGCGGCTTTCTGGGGTCGGGGCGGATTGCGTCGGGCGAGCTCGTTGTGCACACGCGTTGTCGCTCAACGCTTTGCGTGTATCCATGCTCCCGCCTTGTTGCGCCGCTGGGTCAATTTGTCGGCTCGTGTTCGCTGCTGATAATTACTGAGTAATGTAAACAACAGCACAAAATTATATAGGGGTGCACATGCTGTGGGCGGCTATTATTCGACAAACGGTAGCGCGACGATGCGATGTTCGATGAAAATGCGACTGGGGCGGTATATGTTGACGGGTATACTTGTTCCGTTTAAATTTGCGGGGATGGAGATGGTCGCATGGCACAGCCAGATACGACGCCCACGGCGGGGCTTGCGCTCGAGGGAGGCGGCTACCGCGGTATGTATACGGCGGGCGTGCTCGACGTATGGATGGAGTGCGGCCTGACCTGTGACCATATGGTGGGCGTCTCGGCGGGCGCGGCGTTTGGCTACAACTTTAAATCGCGCCAGATTGGTCGTGCCATTCGCTACAACAAGGCCTATTGCGCCGATAAGCGCTATGCGGGTGTAGCAAGCTGGCTGCGAACCGGCGATATGTTCAATGCAGATTTTGCCTATCACGAGGTGCCCATCGAGCGCGATCCCATCGACCTGGAGACATATCGTGCCTGCCCCATGCGGTTTACGTGCGTGTGTACCGATATCGAGACGGGCAAGGCCGTCTATCACGATCTGCCGTATGGCGACGAGCGCGATATCGAGTGGATTCGGGCGTCGTCTGCTATTCCCGTGGCAACGCGTCCTGTCGCCATTGAGGGGCATAAATATCTGGATGGCGGCGTGGCCGATTCCATTCCCAGTGCTTGGCTGTTTGCGCAGGGGTATGACCGCAATATTGTGGTACTCACGCAGCCGGCGGGCTTTGTGAAGCAGCCCAACAGCGTGATGCCCATGCTGCGGCGCGTGTTCCGTCACTACCCGGAGTTTGTGGCGGCGCTTGAGCATCGGCATGAGGCCTACAATGCCACGCTTGATGACCTGGCACGTCGCGAGGCTGCCGGCGAGGTCTTTGTGGTGCGGCCGAGCGAATCGGTAAAGGTGCCGTCGCTGTGCCGCGAGCCCGATGAGCTTGAGCGTATCTATCAGATTGGCCGCCACGATGCAGAGGCGACTTTGCCGGCGTTGGAAGCGTATCTGGCGGGGTAAGGGTCGCATACGGAAAGCGCATCCCGGAATGGAGGCCCAAACTGGGATGCGCTTTTCATTGCTGAAGATATGAGGCTGCGAATCAGCTGTTCGGCCTATGCCTATGCCTGCTGCCAGGTGTCGACAAGCTCCTTGGCTGCGGCATGGGGGTCGTCGGCGCTGCAGACGGCGCTTACCACAAAGAAGCCGTCGACGCCGGTGGCCTTAAGCTGCGGCAAGTCGGCCGTCTTAACGCCGCCGCCCACCACGATGGGCACGGGGCTTGCCGCGTGGAGTGCGGCAAGGTCCTCAAAGCTCTTGGTGATGATAGAGCCGTCGGCCGCGCGTCCGCAGTCGCGCTTGGTCTCGGTCTCGTGGAGCGGGCCGATGCCCAGGTAGTCGACCAGGCTCATGTCGGCGGTCTTGACGTACTCGAGCATCTCCTCGCAACGGGCCGAAAGGCCCACAATGGCATCGGGGCCCAGCAGCTTGCGGCAGACCTCGACGGGAATGTCGCTCTGGCCTACGTGCACGCCATCGACGGCAATGCCCTGCTCGCGTGCGGCAAGTACGCAGTCAAGGCGGTCGTCGATCAGCAGCGCGACCTGCCCGGTTTTGCCGGCCTGAGCGATGGCCTGCGCGGCATCGCCCGTCAGTGCGATGATCTCGCGGGCGCTTGCCACCTTGGAACGCACCTGAATGCAGGTAAAGCCGGCGTCGAGCGCCTGGGCCACCACATCGCCCACGGGGCGTCCGAGGGTGTTTTCGGGGCCGAGTACCAGATAGGCCGAGATATCAAGGTTGTCGCGGATGCTCACTGTGCTTCCTCCTGCTTTTTGATCTGCGCTTCCATGCGCTCGAGCTTGCCAGTCATGGTGTCGGTAAATCCGGGTCGAATATCGGCCTTGAGCACGACTTCGGTGCGGATGCCCTTGCTCGCCAACACAAAGGTTGCGTCGCGCACGACCTGCATGACTTCGTCCCAGTCACCCTCGATCTCGGTGAACATCGAGGTGGTGCGGTTGGGAAGGCCGCTCTCGCGAATGACGCGCACGACCTCGGCGACCTCGGCGGACAGCTCGTCGCCGGTGCCGCACGGGGCGATGGCTACGGCGACGAGTGTGTTCATGCCGGCATCGGTTGCGGGCTCGGACATGGCTTATGCCTCCTCGAGCTCGAGTCGGTTATCGGCAATGTCCTGGGCGGTCGCGCGGTAGAGCTCGTCGATAAAGGTGACCTTAAAGCTTGCCGGGGCATCGGCGACAGCGGCGGCACGCGTGCCGGCAACGTTGTAGACGGCGGCACCGCAGACGGCTGCCGTAAACGGATCGGCGGCGCAGGCATACACGGCCAGCACGCCGCCCTGCGAGCAGCCGCAACCGGTGATCTTGGACATGAGCGGGCTGCCGCCGTGGGACTTGGCCACGGTTGTGCCGTCGGTAATCAGGTCGACTTCGCCCGAGACCACAACGGCGCCGCCGGTGTAGCGGGCGAGCGCCACGGCGGCATCGCGGGCAGCGTCTACCGTGTCGGTGGTATCGACACCGCGTACGCGGCTCAGGTCGGCCGCCTCGCCCTCAAGGCCCCACAGGCCGGCGAGTGCGATGATCTCGGAGGCGTTGCCGCGCACGATGGCGGGCTTGTACTGCTTGAGTTCGCCTACCAGCTGGGTGCGCAGGCTGCCGATGCCCAGGCCCACCGGATCGAGCACCCAGGGCTTGCCGGCGTCGTGTGCCGCCTTGGCCGTGCGGGGAATCGTCTGCTCGTAGATGGGGAAGAGCGTACCCATATTGAGATAGATGGCGCCGCCGCCGGCAACGAGTGCCTCGCCCTCGTCGGGCAGATAGACCATGGCGGCCGATCCGCCCACGGCGAGCTGTGCGTTGGCGACAAAGTCAATCGTCACCGTGTTGGTGATGGAGCCTGCCATCGGATTGGTGGCGCGAATCTCCCCCACGGCCTTGACCACATTTTGCTTAAGCTGTTTCGAATCGATCACTGCACATGCCTCCTTGGCATAGAAAAGGGGCGCTGTGCATAGACAGCGCCCCTAAAAAGGCGGCATGCTCCCTACGCCAGCATTAACTGACAGGTTCAAAGGATTGGGCCCCATGCCCTCTCAGCCTTGTGGTTTGCACCGCCGGCACTCCCGCATCGAATCTGTTGACCCTATACTAGCGCACCTGCCAAAAAGGGACAGGTTTATTTTGGCAGGTAACAACTGGGGCTTTGCGTTTCCCCAGATAAAACCTGCCAAAATAAACCTGTCCCTTTTTGGCAGGTCGGTACAATAGACGGGATAAAGAATGACCGAGGGGGCCTTATGATCAAACTTGTGCTGACCGATATGGACGATACGCTGATTCCGGCCGGGCATGACGGCGCCAGCGACTATGCCATCGAGGGCATTCATGCCATGCAGGCGGCGGGTCTGCACTTTGGTCCGGTTTCGGGTCGTCAGCCGTCTGCGATGGGCTGGATGTTTAAAAATCGTTCCGAGTGCTATTCGACCGGCGCATTCTGTAACGGCCAGGTCATGTTTGTCGACGGCGAGGCGGTCGCCTCGCGTGCGACCGATAGCGACGCACTAATGCGTTTAGCCGCCTATCTGGAAGAAGAAACCGACGATACCTATCTGAAGGTCTACAGCTTAGGTGATGACTTTTGGGATAACGATGCCTATTGCGTGACACGTGATGCCGAGCGTGTGCGTCGCGCTATGGAATCGGGCGGCAATGCGTGGCTCAAGGGCGAAGAGGCCCCGTGCCGCCCTGTCGTCGATGATGCGCCGGTGTTCAAGGCGAATATCTGGAGCGCCCGTTCGCGTGAGGAGCTCGCGGAGCTACGCGAGCGCGTTGCCGCCGAGGTGCCGGAGCTCTCGCTTGTGTTTCCCAACAACCGTGTGCGCCTGTTCGACATCCTTCCGGCTGGTTGGGACAAGGGCTGCGCTGCGCTGGAGCTGGCGCGCGCTTTGGGCCTAACGCCCGACGAGGTGGCCGTATTTGGCGATTCCGATAACGACCTGCCCATGATCGATGCCGTTCCCAACTCCGTTGCGGTCGCCAATGCCAACGAGGCCGTCACGGTTGCCGCACGCTGGCATATCGGCGCTGCGGCAGACGATGCGGTTGCCGCAGCGCTGCATCAGATTGCCGCCTGCGCCGCGACGGGGGAGATGCCGTCGTTTATGCGTCAGGCAGATGCGGCGGGTTCGGGTATCGCGGACGTCTAGGGAGGCCATCATGAAGCTCCAGCAGCTCAGATATGTCGTTAAAGTTGCCGAATGCGGCAGCATCACCGAGGCCTCGCGCCGGCTCTTTGTGTCGCAGCCTTCGATTACCGCGTCGATCCGCGATCTCGAAAACGAGATGGGTGTGCACATCTTTGAGCGCACCAACAAGGGCGTCATTGTGTCCGAGGAGGGCGAGACCTTCTTGGGCTATGCGCGCCAGGTACTCGACCAGGCCGACCTGCTCGAGGGCAAGTACAAAGGCACGTCCGAGCAGGTGCCGCACTTTAGTGTGAGCTGCCAGCATTATTCCTTTGCCGTTAATGCGTTTGTCGATGTAATCCGCGAGTTCGATGCCGCGCGCTACGACTTTACCCTACGCGAGGAGCAGACCCACGAGATTATCGAGGATGTCGCGCACATGAAAAGCGAGCTGGGCATCCTATATCTGTCCGAGCACAACCGCGAGGTCATCGAGCGCATGCTGGCGGCCAACGAGCTCGTGTTCGAAGGGCTCTTCTGTGCCACGCCGCATGTCTTCGTCTGCGCCGACCATCCGTTGGCGGACCGCTCCAGCGTGACGCTCGAGGATCTGGAAGACTACCCGTTCCTGTCCTATGAGCAGGGCAGCTATAACTCGTTTTATTATTCCGAGGAACTGACCTCGACCTTTGAGCGTCGCAAGAATATCCGCGTGCGCGACCGTGCGACGTTGTTCAATCTGGCCATGGGCCTTAACGGTTACACGGTTTGTTCGGGCGTGATCAGCCATGAACTTAACGGCCCCGGCATTATCTCCATTCCGCTCGATGTAGACGAGTACATGGAGATCGGCATCATCACGCGCAAGAACACGACACTTACGCGCTACGGGCAGGCCTATATCGAAGCGATTCGTCAGCACATCTAGATTGCTGCGTTCTGCACGGGTCAAATCTCTTTATGGCAGTCCAAACTGATATAGGAAGCATCTATATCAAACTGTTATAAACATATATTTTACGATGTCCATATGAGCGCTCATACTCTGTCCCAGTAAAGCAACCAATGCAAAGGGAGATATCTATGAGCACTTCGATTCAACCGAACGCGCCGTTTCGTGCCGATATCGTCGGCAGTTTTCTTCGTCCGCAGGCTGTAAAGGACGCCCGTGCCGCCTATGTCGCGGGTAAACTCGACGCTTCCGGCCTTAAGGCCGTCGAGGACGAGGCCATCCGCGACTTAGTGGCCAAGCAGAAGGCTGCCGGCCTGCAGGTGATTACCGATGGCGAGTTCCGCCGCAGCTACTGGCACCTCGATTTTATGTGGGGCCTCAACGGCATTGAGCGCCGCGCCTCGCGCACGGGCTACATGTTCCACGATGAGGAGACTACCGCCGACACCGCCGTGGTAACCGGTCCCATTAGCGGCGAGAATCATCCGTTCGTCGAGCACTTCAAATTTATCAAGTCGCTCGAGGGAGAGGGCCAGGTCGCGCGCCAGACCATTCCGGCGCCGATCCAGACGTTCTCCGAAGTCACACTCGACCGCTGCGATGGCCAGCAGGAGAGTCTGCACGCCGTCTACAAGACCGACGAAGAGCTCGTCGATGCCATTGCCGCAGCATACCGCACCGTGATTGCTGACCTGTATGCCGCGGGCTGCCGCAACATCCAGTTTGATGACTGCACCTGGGGCATCTACTGCGATACCGATTTTGTTGCCAAAACCGGCATGAGCCCGGTCGACCTGCAAAAGGTAAGCGAGCTGGGCGTGGCGCTCAACAATGTCGCCATCGAGGGCAAGCCCGACGATCTGGTTATCAACACGCATGTATGCCGCGGCAACTACCACTCCACCTACGCTTTTGAGGGCGGCTACGACCCCATCGCGCCGTACCTGTTTGCGCATGAGGACGTTGACGCGTTCTATCTGGAGTTCGACACGCCCCGCGCCGGTGGTTTTGAGCCGCTCAAGTACGTTGCTCCCGGCAAGAAGGTCGTGCTGGGCTTGGTGACCACCAAGGCGGCAGAGCTCGAGAACGAGGATGCTATCGTCGAGCGCATCCGCGAGGCGGCAAAGTACGTGCCGCTCGAGAACCTGTATCTGTCTCCGCAGTGTGGCTTTGCCAGCTGCGAGATTGGCAATAAGCTGACCGAGGACGAGCAGTGGGCAAAGATTGCGCTGGTCAGGCGTATTGCCGAGCGCGTTTGGAAATAGCGCTAGCGTTTGCAGGTGGCGGCGCGTGCGAGGTACTGCATATCGCGTACAATGGTTCGGATCGTATCGTTCGGGCAGGTTATCCGATATGCCTGATCGCCCTTCCATTCGAAAGGACTTCCATGTCCCAGTCTTCGACGCCCGCCGTCACCGATGCCATCTACGATGCATCGTCGCTCGGCCGCCCGCGCATGTTTGTGTTGGGTTTGCAACACATGTTTGCGATGTTCGGAGCCACGGTGCTCGTGCCCGTGCTCACCGGCCTTTCCGTTTCGGCGACGCTTCTGTTCGCCGGCATCGGCACGCTGCTGTTTCATTTTCTATCGCGCGGTAAGGTGCCCGCGTTCCTGGGCTCGTCGTTTGCCTTTATCGCGGGTTATGTCGCCATTGCACCCAACGGCGAGGCCGAGCTTTTGCCCTACGCTTGTCTGGGCGTTGCCTGCGCCGGCCTGCTCTATCCGGTGCTGGCAACGCTGTTCCGCGCCTTTGGCGCCAAGCGCGTCATGCGCTTCTTCCCGCCGGTGGTGACCGGTCCCATCGTCATTTCCATCGGCCTGATCTTGGCAAGCTCTGCTATCGCCAACTGCCAGACCAATTGGCTTGTTGCCGTTGTCGCTGTGGCCGTGATCGTCATCTGCAATATTTGGGGGCGCGGCATGGTCAAGATCGTGCCGATTTTGCTGGGCGTTGTGGTGAGCTATGCCGTTGCGGCCGCGCTGGGCGAGGTCGACTTCTCTGGCGTCGCAGCCGCCCCCTGGGTTGGCTTGCCCGTCGTGTGGGACAACACCGTGTTTGCGCTCTTTGGACCGCAGTTCGATAGCGGTCTTGCCACGACGGCCATCATCACCATCATGCCGCTGGCCTTTGCAACTATGATCGAGCATATCGGCGATATCTCCGCCATTGGCTCTACCTGCGAACGCAATTACATTGCCGATCCCGGTCTGCACCGTACCCTGCTCGGCGATGGCCTGGCGACCATCTTGGCATCGCTCTTTGGCGCCCCCGCCAATACGACGTATGGCGAGAATACCGGCGTGCTTGCCTTGACGCGTGTGTTCGACCCACGTGTGATTCGCATTGCCGCCTGCTGCGCCATTGTGCTTTCGTTCTGCCCCAAGTTTGCTGCGGTGATTGCCGCCATGCCGGCATGCGTTATCGGCGGTGTGTCGCTCGTGCTCTACGGCATGATCAGCGCCGTTGGTGTACGTAACCTCATCGAGAACCAGGTTGATTTCCAGAACAACCGCAACGTGCTGGTGGCGGCTCTGGTGCTCGTGCTTTCGCTCGGCATTGCCTACAGTACCGCCGGTGCCATCGTGCTGGAGCTGGGCGGCGTGACGATTTCGCTTTCGGGCCTTGCCGTGGGCTCGCTGGTGGGCATTGTGCTCAACGCCATCCTGCCCGGTAACGACTTTGAGTTCGATACTTCCGAGCTTGAGGAGACTGCTGAATAGCAGCTGCGTTCAGCCAAATTAAAAATGGCGTCCATGCGTATGTACGCGTGGATGCCATTTTTAATGCGTCAGTATCCAGTGGATGCCGCGTGCCATGCGCAGGTCAGTTTGGGTAAAGTGATTGCCGGGGTTGAGCTCCAGCGTTGTTGGAATGTCACGCTCGATAAACAGCTCTTCCATCGCGCGCGTATCGTCGAGTACGTGCCGCATCATGCGGTTGGGCGTCTTGGTTTCCTTTTTGCCGAGTGACAGATAGACGGCGTCGGGCGTAGCTGTCATCGTGCGCTCGCGCGCGTAGTCGATAAAGCCGGGGAACCACAGCGACCCCGATGCACTCGCCGCGCGCTCAAAGACATCTGTTTGCCAAAGTGCCCACAGTGCAAAAAGACCCGCCAACGAGTAGCCGGCAACGCCGCGCCAGGTGGGCGGTTGCGGGAGCGATGATTCGGCCTCTGGGATTATCTGCTTCAACAACTCGTCAAGAAAACCAGCGGCCTGTCCACCAAAGGGCTCGGCATCGCGCACGGTACCGTCGCATACCCAGGGGCTCAGCTCGCGATTCCAGTTGAGGCTGCCAATGCCGACAAGCGTGAAGGGCGGGCAGTTGAGCTCTCGGCAGCGTTCATAAACCTCCGTGCCGTCGCCCATGACCACGGGAAGATAGATGACTGGTGCGCTTTCGGCATGCTGTGCATGAACGGTTATCTGCTTTTGATGCGCTTCCATGACGGGCTTCTCTCGGCGTTGTGATATCGACGGCCCCCATTGTCGCACGCCGGCTCATGCAGGTTGGGCTAGACCAAAGACAATCTCGTGCATACCCTGCGGACGCATATGGAAAACGCCACCGCCGGAGGGGAGCTCGGCGGTGGCGTTGTTAAACGGTGCTGGGACTCGGGGCCTTCGCGGGAGCTGCCATGTGCGCAGAGGCGTCTAAGAGCGCTTGCGGCTCGCCATGGTGCCTGCGGCGATAGCGGCTGTTCCCGCAAGGACGGTTGCCACGATGGCCGCACCCGAGGTGTCGCCGGTTGCCGCGAGCACGCCGGTAGTCTTGGCTTTCGTGATTGAAGCCGCAACGGCCTTGGTCGGCTTTGAGCACTCAGGCTTGGGGTTCTGCTTGGACTCCGCGGGCTTGCTTTCTGCGGGCTTGGTCTCGTCGGGCTTGGGGTCTTCCGGCTTGGCTACCTCGGGAGGTGCGATGACCATGCTCTTGGCGACAGCTTCGTTATAGGGGGAGTCGATCACAGCGTCGCCCGTGCCGATGGCTTGGCCTGCCTCGTAGATGCCGTCACGGAGCTTGCGATAGTCAATGACCTTGCCGCCTTCGGGCGTCTGGATGGCGGCGTTCTCAATCTTGATGGTGCCGATTGTCTTGCCGTCAGCGCTCATGGCACGGGCAAAGATTGCCGCTGTATCTCCTTCGGCCGTTACCTTGCTGCGGATGATCGAGATGACTGCGGGTGTGACGCCCTCGCTGGTCTGGGCGATGATGCCGATGTTCTCGCCTTGGGGCTCGGGGCTCGTCTCACCATCTTGGTTTTCGCTGTAGGGGATGGGGCCGTCGCCGTTCTCGACATAGCGGGCTATGGCCTTGACAACGGAGTCGCTGATGTAGATGTGGCCACCCTCCTCGTTGGGTCGATCGTTTCTGGTGGAGAATGCAGCCGAAACCTCGCCTTCCGCAAACGCGTCCACGGTGGAGCCGTTCTTGACGACGATATCGTCTTGGTAGGTGAAGAGGGCAATGGCGTCACCGTATCTGCCTTTACTTGCGCGGACTGTCACGTTTGCATGATCGAGTGTGATGCCCTTGTGGGCATAGACGCCATATTCAACACCGTTTGCGTTGAGGGAGGCGTTTGTGGCTGCGAGGCTGCCCTTGGCCTCGACGGCGGCGTCTTTCTCGGAGCTCGCCTTGACCTGGCTGCCGTCCGAGATATTGATGTTGCCGCCGCTCCAAATGGCCTCACCATCGGCTGAGCTTGCCTCGACTGTGCCGCCACCCTTGATGGTGAGGTTCTTGTCGGTTCCGATACCCTTGTCCTTGGTAGCCCTGGCGGTGACGGCCCCGCTGTCGTCAATCGTGATATTGCCGTTTGCCCTGATGCCATCCGATACGCCCGTGGCGTTGACGTTGCCCGAACCTTTGATAGCGAGATCGCCCTCGGCGTCGATGGCATCAAACCCAGCGCTCGTGGCGTTGACGGATCCGGCTCCGTCGATGTTGATATTACCCGTGGAGAGGATAGCGTCCTCAGTAGATGTCACGCTGAGCGTGCTGCCCGCGTCGCCTTGGATATTGAGCTCGGCGTTCTCATTCTTGCCATGAGAAGCCTTGATGCCTTCGATCCAGTCGGCAGTGACGATGTTGTTTCCCGAGTAATTCACGTTGAGCTTGCCTGCGGCCTGGATCTCGCCGCCGTTATAGTTGTTGAGCTTCAAGTCGTCGGCGCCGTCCCACGACCAGGTGCCGGTCTCGTCGCCCGCCGCAGTGCCGGCGTTGTATTTGGTTTCGCCGACCTTGACCCATTCCGCCGCGAGCGAGACGCTCGGCATGAGCAGCGAGCTCACCGTGAGCGCGCACACGGCGCCTACGACGATGCGGCGCGTCACGCGGCGCCAGCTGCCGTGCGCGAGTCCTATGCGACGGCGAACGTCGGGTTCGGCAACATGGGTTCCGGCGGTAGTGTCATTGCGTTTGGGGGTCGTGAACAAGGCTGCCATGGTTGCTCCCGTTCTCATAGGGCCTATACGGCTAGGTTCAGCGTATCTGCTGGATGTTGCCGGCGGTAGTGCCGTTTGGAGGGCAAAATGGCCAAAATGGGGGAGAAATAGGCCGCACGCCGGCGCAGGGACCGACGCTAAAAGAAAAGCGCGGGGCCGCATGGCGACTCCGCGCTTTATTGTTCAGCTTTTGCAGCCTTGCCCTTACGCTACGAAGAAGTAGACGGGGAAGGCAAGGGCTGCGATCCACCCGTCCTGTGCGAAAAAGTGTTTACGAACGTTTGCGACTCGCCAGGGCGCCTGCGGCGATGGCGGCTGTTCCCGCAAGGGCGGCTGCCACGATGGCTGCGTTCGAGGTGTCGCCGGTTGCCGCGAGCTTGCCGACGGTCTTGGCTCCCTTGGCTGCAACTGCAACGGTCTTGGTTGTCTTCGTGCCCTCGGACTTGGAACCCTCGGGCTTGGTCTTGCCGTGCTTTTCCTCGGGCTTGGTCTCCTCGGGAGGCACGATGACCGTGCTCTTGGCGACAGCGGCGTCATAGGGGGAGTCAATCGTGGCATCGCCCGTGCCAATGGTCTGCCCCGCCTCGTAGACGATGCCGTCGCTGAGCTCTTCCTTGTTGCGATAGTCAATGACTTTGCCGCCTGCAGGCGTCTGGATGATGGCGTCCTTGATTTCGATGGTGCCGATCGCCTTGCCGTCCGCGCTCATGGCAAGGGCGAAGATAGCCGCCGTGTCTCCCTCGGCCGTGACCTTGCTGCGGACGATCGAGATGGTCGCGGGCGTGATGCCCTTCTCGGTCTGCGCGAAGATGCCGATGTTCAGGCCCTCGGACTCAGGGATGATTTCGTCGTTTTGGTCTCCACTGTAGTGGTCGGGGCCGTCGCCGCCGGTCTCGGCATAGCGGGCTATGGCCTTGACAACGGAGTCGCTGATGTAGATATGGCCACCCGCTTCGCCGGAGTAGAAATTACTGGTGGAGATTGCAACCGAGAACCTGCCTTCTGCGAGCGCATCCACAGTCGAGCCGTTCTTGATGACGATGTCGTCCTCATCGGTGAAGAGTGCGCTGACTTCCCCGCCATCTGAGCTTGCGCGGACCGTCACGGTCGCGCCATCGAGCGTGATGCCCTTGTAGACATAGATGCCATACCCAACGCCACCTGCGTTGAGGGAAGCGTTCGTGACCGTGAGGCTGTTTTTACCGTCGATGGCGGCGTCTTCCTCGGAGCTTGCCTTGACCTGGCTGCCACCCGAGATCTCGATACTGCCGTCGGCCCAAATCGCATTGTCCTCGATAGAGCTTGCCTCTACCTTGCCGCCGCCCTTTATGATGAGGTTCTCGTTAGCATCGATACCCTGATCCTCGGTGGCCTTGGCGGTGACGGTTCCGCTGTTGTCGATCGTGATGTTGCCGTCGGCCCTGATGCCATCCGAATCGCCCGTGGCGTTAACGTTTCCCGAGCTCTTGATGGTGACATCGCCCCCGGCATCGATGGCATCGTGCTCGGTGCTCGTGGCGTTGACAGTGCCAGCGCCGTCGATGTTGATGTTGCCGACGGAAGTGATGGCGTCACGAGAAGATGTCACGTTGAGCGTGCTAGACGCGTCGCCCTGAATATTAAGCTCGGCGTTCTCGTTCGCGCCATCCTTAACCTTGATGCCGCGGCCGTCGTCGTTAGTGACGGTGTTGTTGCCCTCGTAGCTCACGTTGAGCTTGCCCGCTGCCTCGATCGCGCCGCCGTTATAGCCGTTGAGCTTCATGTCATCGGCGCCATCCCATGACCAGGTACCGGCGGCGTCTCCCGTGGGGCCCGCGGCCGCTTCGTGGCGGACGCCGCCAACGTCCACCCACTCGGCTGCGAGCGAGATGCTCGGCATGAGCAGCGAGCTTACCGTAAGCGCGCATACGGCGCCTACAACGATGCGGCGCGTCACGCGGCGCCAGCTGCCGTGTGCGAGCAGCGTGCAACGGCGCAGGTCGGGCTCGACAAAATGGGCTCCAGAGGTTTTGTCATTGCGCTTGGGGGTCGTGAACAAGACGGCCATGGTTACTCCCATCCTCATAGGGCCTATGCGGTTATATCCAGCATATCTGCAGGATGTAGCCGCCGGTAGTGCCGTTTGGAGAGCAAAACGTCCAAAACTTGCGAAGCAATACATCGCGCGTCCGTGTGGTGCCTGGCTTTAAAAGCAAAGCGCGGAGCCGCTCGATGCGACTCCGCGCTTTGCTGTTTGGTATTGCGAATCTTGCGCCTACGCTACAAAGAAGTAGACGAGGAAGGCGAGGGCTGCGATCCACATGAGCGGCTTGATCTTGGAGGCCTCGCCCTTAAAGAGCGCGACGATCACGTAGGCGATAAAGCCCAGGCCAATGCCGGCAGAGATGGAGTAAGTGAAGGGCACGCCGGCGACAATCATGAACGCCGGGAAACCCTGCGACACGTCGGACCAGTCGATCTCGGAGGCCTCGCTCATCATGAGGTAACCGACGTAGACCAGAGCACCGCAGGTGGCGGCGCTGGAAACGATGGTGACGATGGGGGAGAAGAACGCGGCGAGAATGAACAGCACGCCGGTGGTGACAGAGGTGAGGCCCGTGCGGCCACCGTCGGCAGCGCCAGAGGTGGACTCGACGAAGGTAGTGATGGAGGAGACGCCCATAAAGCCACCGGCAGCAGCGGCCACGGAGTCGACGACCAGGATGGGACGGATGTCCTCGACATTGCCGTCCTCGGTCAAGAACTCGCCCTGCTTGGCGACGGCCATCACGGTGCCCATGGTGTCGAAGAAGTCACTCATGAGCAGCGAGAAGGCAACGACGAGCAGCATCGGGTCGGTCAGAACCTTCACGATGGCCATGTTGCCATCGGCGGTGCTGGCAAACGGGGCGCCAAAGGTCGAGAAGTCGAGCGGTGCGATGAGGCCCTCGGGCGCATGGGTGACGCCCAGCGGGATACCGGCGATAACGGCAACGATGATGCCGATGAGCAGCGAGCCCGGCACGTTGCGGGAAGCCAGGGCAACCGTCACGACGATGGAGATGATGCCGACGATAAAGGTGGGGGAGGTGATGTCGCCCAAGCCGACGAGCGTACCGGCGCCAGCGGTGATGATGCCGGCGTCGCACAGGCCGATCATGGCGATAAACAGGCCCAGACCCACCGAGATGGCGTGGCGCAGGACCACGGGGATGGCATCCATGATGGCCTCGCGCAGGCCGCAAAGGACGAGCAGCAAGATGACGATACCTTCGAGGAAGATAACGCTCATGGCAACGTGCCAGTCACCGCCGCACATGGTGGTGGTGATGCCCGCGATCATGGCGTTGATGCCCAGGCCCGACGCGCAGGCGAGCGGGCGGTTGGCGAAGATGCCCATGCAGATGGTCATGATGCCGGCGCCCAGGCAGGTGGCGCAGGCGAGCGCTCCCGCATCGATGCCAGCGCCCGAGAGCACTGCGGGGTTGACGGCGATGATGTAGGCCATCGCCAGGAATGTTGTCAGTCCAGCGCGAAGTTCGGTCCCGATTGTGGACTTGCGCTCACTGACGTGAAATAGTTCGTCCATGCATACCCTTTCCTTGTTCGGCCCCGAGTTTAGGCCGATTGACACGAACTCACCTACTATATCGCCTTTGAAAGGTTGATGTTCCTCGCGTGTTGAAGTTCGGCGCTTTGTAGCAGACGGACGGTATTATTCGCATGAAAATGTGTAGGTACCGTATACTTAAGCGGTTACAACGACCCCTATGGAGGAACGTATGATTAAAGAGCTCTGCCACGACGAGGCTATCCTGTCCCAGCGTTGCGAGGTTGCGACCGTCGAGGACGAGTCGGTTGCTCAGGACCTGATCGATACCATCAAGTCGCTCGACGATGCCGGCTGCCTTGCCGCCAACCAGATCGGCGTTACCAAGAAGGTCTGCGTCTACCTGGACGACGCCGGCGAGCCCCACGTGCTCTACAACCCTCGTCTGGTGTTTGGCCTGGGCGCCAGCAAGATGGAGGAGAGCTGCCTGACGCACGACGAGATCACCAAGTCCACGCGCTACATCAAGTGCAAGGTTGCCTTTGACCAGATCGTCGACGGCAAGATGAAGGAGTGCCGCCGCGATTACGCAGGCTTTGAGGCGCAAATGATCCAGCACATGATTGATCACTGTCTTGGAAAGTTGGTCTAAGGGGACCAAAGCACCGCACCTCGTCGTTTTTAGTCCGGGTATGACATTGTTGTCATGTCCGGACTTTTTTGTTTAGCGCTCCTTTGTTTGGTGACAATGACCTTAGTAAGAATATTGAGCTAGGAGGCGCTATGTGCACGAGCATTCGATTTACCGATAATTCTGGCCACATGTATCTGGGCCGTAACCTCGACTGGAGCTTTGACTACGGCCAACAGGTTCGCGTGATGCCGCGCGGGTTTCACATTCCGTATTCGTTTATCGACGACGCGACAGCGGCACACGCGGTGATCGGCATGTGCATCGATTACAAGAACTACCCCATGTTCTTCGACTGCGGCAACGATGCGGGCCTCGCCGTGGCGGGTCTCAATTTCCCGGGTTATGCCAAGTATGCCGAGGACCCTGTCGACGGCAAGACCAATATCGCGGCCTATGAGTTTCCCCTGTGGGTGGCAGCGACGTTCTCGACGGTCGACGAGGTCGAGGCTGCGTTGCACGATACGGTGATTGTCGCCAAATCTGCCGGAGAGGGGCTGGGCGTGTCGCTGCTCCATTGGATTATCGGCGACAGGCAGCGTAGCATCGTGGTCGAGATGATGGCTGACGGCCTGCACGTATACGACGATCCGGTCGACACCCTTGCCAACCAGCCGACCTTCCCGTGGCATATGGAAAATCTACGCACCTATATCACCGCCACAAGCGATTTTCCGCAGACGGCGACGTGGCGTGGCGCCGAGCTTAAGCCTTATGGTGCGGGTGCCGGCATGCGCGGTATTCCGGGTGACTGCTATTCGCCGAGCCGTTTTGTAAAGGCGGCCTATCTCAATGCCAATTACCCGCAAAAGGAGAGCGAGGCCGAAAACGTCGTCCGCATGTTCCGCTCGCTCGAGGGCGTGGCGATGATCGAGGGGGCGTCCAAGATGGGCGATGGCAAGTTCGAGAAGACGATCTACACCGGATGCTTTAGCGCTCGCACGGGCAATTATTACTATGCGACCTACGACGACCCGTCGATTCGCTACGTGAGCTTGATGGATGCCGAGGGTGCGAGCCCCGATAGGCTCGTGGTTCCCGAGCCGCGTCGCTCGTAGCCGATAGCTTCACTGCAATGCAAAGCGCCCCTGCGTCTCCTGTGAGGTGCAGGGGCGCTGCGACCTGGGCTTTATCCCGCATGCGCCCCGAGAAAATGTCCCTTAAGCGCGTGCCGCCTGGGCGACACCGGCCTTGGCGTTTGCGCGTTTGCCGGCGAGTTCGCAAAAAATCGCGCCGCCGATGATAAGTGCGGCGCCCATCAGGCGGACCGGTGTTATGGCTTCGCCTAAAAGGACGGCGGAGAACACGACGGCCGAAAGCGGCTCGAGGTAGCCAACGACCGCGACGGTCTGGACGGGCAGCTTGGCGACGGCACTAAAGTAGAGTAGGCAACCGATGCCGGTGTTGACGACGCCGAGCATGACGACGGCGCGCCAATCAATACTGGCGGCGACGCCGGCGGACAGGAATGAGGGAGCGCCCTGCGTGATGAGCGTGAGGACCAGCGCGGTCACAAAGGCGGCACTCACCTGGAGCGCGGAGTTCTCGAGGCCTTCGATGTGTGGTGCACCCTTGCTAGCGATGACCATCAGCGCATAGCAAAATGCCGAGGCGATGCCGCAGACGATACCCGCAATGGGCATATTGCCGCCTAGACCTTGCGCTGCAATGAGAAAAGCACCGCAAGCAACGGCGATAAAGCCGGCGATTTTGCCGCCGGTCAGCTTTTCGCCAAAGATGAGCGGGGAGAGCGCCATAACGATGATGGGGCCGCAGTAGTACAGCAGCGAGGATACGCCGACGCCTATCGTCTGATACGCGCGGAACAGAAAAATCCAGCTGGCGCCCAGTGCGGCTCCCGAAAGGATCAGGGCTGCGGCTTCTCGGGGGCGAGATGGTGCTTGCAACGTATGGCGTTGGGTGATGGCGAGGATGGTGACAAGCGAGAAGGCTCCCAGAAAGGTGCGCAGCAGCACGATATCGGAGCTCGGCAGCGCGATAGCCGCGGCGATGATGCCGTTAGAACCAAACAACAACAATGCTGCTAAATACGTAAACAGTCCGTTGTTCATGCGCTGCCATCCCCTCTATATCCGAACATGTTCACTATGGGTGAACTGGCTTTAGAAGAAAAGCGAATATAATGCATGGAAAACATAACAAAAACTCATGCAAGGGTGGGGACGTGCTGTGGAGACCAATATCCAAAAGATGCAAGTGCTGCTCGAGACGGTGCGTGCCGGCAGCTTTACGCGTGCTGCAGAGCGGCTGAGCTACTCGCAGTCGGGCGTGAGCCGCATGGTGGGCGACCTTGAGGCAGACTGGGGTTTTAAGGTGCTCGACCGCAGCCGCGAGGGCGTGGTGCTTTCTGCCGACGGGCGGCAGGTCATGCCGGCAGTCGAGGCGTTATGCGAAGAGTTTGGCCGCCTGCAGCGACGCGTGGACGAGATGCGAGGGCTCATGCGTGGCAAGATCTGTATCGGTACGTTTTCGAGTGTGGCGACCCATGTACTGCCGCCGGTGATTGCGCGCTTTCGCGCCGATCATCCGGATGTCGATTACGAGCTGCTGATGGGTGATTACTCCGAGATTGAGCAATGGGTGGCGGAAGGCCGCTGTGACCTGGGCTTTATTCCGCGCGAGCCACGCGGCGCCGGCATGGCGTCGCGACCGTTGGTGCAAGACGAGTTGATGGCCGTGGTGCCAGCGGACTCCTCGCTTGCCACGGCGGAGGTCGTTTCTCTTGCCGATTTAGCCAACGAGCAGTTTATTCTGCTAGAACGCGGCACCGATGACGAGATTACGCCGCTGTTCCGTCGGGCGGGACTGACGGTGTGCTCCAAGCTGTCGACCTGGGATGACTATGCGATTATGGCCATGGTCGAGGACGGCCTGGGCGTGAGCATTCTTCCCGCGCTCATCTTGCGCCGCTGTCAGTTCGATGTTGCCGTGCGTTCGCTCGAGGGACATCCCCATCGGCAGATCAATGCGATATATCGCATGGCTGACGTTTCGCTTGCCGCCGCTCGATTCCTTGAATACCTCTAAACGCGTACACGCCATTGTCCGCTTTGGGCAAATCTCGGAGTCCGGTACGTTTTCTTATGAAATTGAACTTTCGAATGAGGTGCCGCGTTATACTGCTTGCTAAATTGAACCATGGTTCAATTCGTGTTCTATAAATTGAACTTTGCCAGCAAGGAGGTTCCTGTGGCCCAAGAGACGTTTAGCGATCGCCTGCGACAGACTATGTCCGATCGCGACGTTCGCCAGTCGGACGTGATCCGCGCATCGGAGATGCTCGGCAAAAAACTCGGCAAGAGTCAGATGAGCCAATATGTGAGCGGCAAGACGATTCCGCGGCGCGATGTGGCTGAGCTGCTCGCCCGTATTTTGGAGGTCGATGTTACCTGGCTGCTTGCCGGCGACGCCGATCAAGGCGAGGCATCATCACCCCGCAACGATTCCAAGCCCGAACCCCATCCCTCAGCTCAAATTCCAAGGAGCACCACCATGCGTACTTTTTCTAAATCCGCCAAACTCGAGAACGTCCTGTATGACGTGCGCGGCCCCGTCGTCGACGAGGCTGCCCGTATGGAGGACGAAGGCGAGCGCATCCTCAAGCTCAACATCGGTAATCCGGCACCCTTTGGTTTCCGCACGCCCGATGAGGTCATCAAGGACATGCGCCAGCAGCTGCCCGACTGCGAAGGCTATTCCAACTCGCGCGGCCTGTTCTCTGCGCGCAAGGCAATCATGCAGTACTCGCAGATCAAGGGCCTGCCCAATGTTCAGATGGAGCACATCTACACGGGCAACGGCGTGTCCGAACTCATTCAGCTTTCGATGAACGCGCTGCTCGACAATGGCGACGAGATTCTGATCCCCAGCCCCGACTATCCGCTCTGGACGGCGTGCGCAACCCTTGCCGGCGGTCATCCCGTTCACTATCTGTGCGATGAGCAGGCGGATTGGTATCCCGACTTGGAGGATATGGAGTCCAAGATCACGAGCGCGACCAAAGCCCTCGTTATCATCAACCCCAACAACCCCACGGGCTCGGTCTACCCGCGCGAGGTGCTCGAGGGCATCGTCGAGGTTGCACGCAGGCATCAGCTGATGATCTTTGCCGATGAGATCTACGACCGCCTGTGCATGGACGGTTACGAGCACGTCTCGATTGCCTCGCTCGCTCCTGATCTGCCCTGCGTCACCTTTAGCGGCCTTTCCAAGTCGCACATGATCGCGGGCTATCGTATTGGCTGGATGGTGCTTTCGGGCAACCAGCGCTGCATGAGCGACTTCATCATGGGCATTAACATGCTCTCCAACATGCGCCTGTGCTCCAACGTGCCGGCTCAGTCGATCGTTCAGACGGCACTCGGTGGTCATCAGTCCGTCAACGACTACATCCGTCCCGGCGGCCGCGTCTACGAGCAACGCAACTTTGTGTATGAGGCGCTCAACAAGATTGACGGCATCTCGGTGGTCAAGCCGCGCGCGGCGTTCTACATCTTCCCCAAGATGGATGTGAAGAAGTTCAACATCACCGATGACGAGCAGTTCGCCCTTGACCTGCTGCACGAGAAGAAGATTCTGATCACGCGCGGCGGCGGCTTCAACTGGGCCGAGCCCGATCACTTCCGCATCGTGTACCTGCCGCGCATGGAAGTACTCAAAGAGTCCCTCGAAGACCTCGCCGACTTCTTCGATCACTACCGTCAATCATAACGACAGAGATAGTCTGTCATTTAACGGGCGGCCCGTAACAGATTCGGGTCGCCCGTTTTCTGTTAAAGCTCGCGTTGCCGGCGTCTCGATCGTTTGGGTGAGTGGGGTTCGCGTGTGAACGGAAAACTGTATTCCAAAATGGAATACAGTGTGCTTCAACTGGAATTGATGTCCGTGTGTCCGCTTTTTTAGAATGTTCTCGACAAGATGAAAGGCGGTCCCCACCAATGATTATCGATGCAAATTCCTACTGGTTTGACGAGCGCATCTTCCATGACGAGACACTCTGTGAACAGTTTTTGGCCGAGGTGCCCCGCGCTTACGACACCGAGGGCTATCTGACCGTAAGCCCCACGGGCAAGCGACAGATTGTGATCGAAAAGCCCGCTGGCTTCCCGGGCCTTAACTATATCGAGGGAGACTACACCCTTGAGAAGCGTCTGGCAGACATGGACGAGGCGGGGGTCGATAAAGCGATTCTCAAACTCCCCGGCTGCCATGAGTGGATGTCACTCGAGATGTGCCGGCGCTTCAACGACGGTATGGCCGCTGACGCAAAAGCGTCGAACGGTCGCTTGATACCGCTTGTCGCCGTGCCTCCCTTTGGCACCGAGGCGAACCTTGAGGAACTCGATCGCAGGCTCGACGAGGGTTTCGCGGGCGTGCAACTCTGCGCCCACTACGGCAAGCGCTATCTTGACGATCCGATCTTTTCGGGCTTTTTTGAGCGACTGAACGAACGCAGCGTCACCGTTTACGTGCACCATGTGCCCGTACCGGTCGAGCATACGTCGCTGCTCGCATACGACAACCTGCGTCGCTCCTACGGCCGTTGCGTCGACCAGACCACGGTGATCGGTCGTGAAATCTTCAGCGACTTCTTCGAGCGTTATCCCAACGTCAAGATGGTCCACTCCATGCTCGGTGGCGCTTATTTTGCGTTTAAGGAGATGCTGCTGCCGCACGGTCCCAAGCGTCCAGATGCCTCGGGTCGCTTCCAGACCGATACCGAGACGGTCTCCAAGCGTCTTGAGAACAACGTTTATTTCGACATGTCCCATGCTCAGCCCTGGGGCGAGACGCTTCTTGCCTGTGCGGTTGAAGTCCTTGGTGCAGACCATATTGTCTTTGGTACGAGTTATCCCGTTAAACGCGAGTGGCTAACAGAGGGTGTCGCCTGCGTCCGCGCTACAGATTTAAGTGATACGGACAAGGACCTTATGCTTGGCGGCACGGCACGGCGCCTGTACGGCATCGAGTGAGCGACAGATAAAGGAGGGCGTTCGCCATGGATAAGGGAGAGATGAAGGCCGGAGCCGCCCGGGTGGCCATTAACTTAGAGGACGTATTGCCGTTCGACGGTTTCGACGCACTCCGTCATGAAATCTTTGTCCGTGCCTTCGTGGTCGAAGGGATGGGGCGGCGCGCTTGCATCCTTTCACTTGAGGTTACCTCGATCGCTCCGGCCCTACTCGCCGATCTGCGTGAGGTTGTCAAGGATGTCTCCAATTGCGACGGCGCCTTTTCTTGGGTGGTCCCGACCCACACGTTTTCTGCGCCTCACGTGCGCACCCCTGGGCATCTGGCCGACACCGATGCCCGCGATCGAAATGAGCGCTATCGTGCCGCGCTCATCGCCGCGACACGCGCGGCTGTTGAGCAGGCGGTTGCGGGCATTCGCTCTGTCACGCTCGCCTCGGCGGAGGGCCACTGTCCTGTGAACGTTAACCGCGACATTGAGACGCCGGCCGGCTGGTGGCTGGGAGTAGACCCCAAGGGGTTTGCCGACCACGCGATGCCCGTACTTGTCGCGAGGGATGCTGAGGGTGGGCTCGTTGCCATGCTTGCGACGGCTGATGTCCAGTCTTCCGTGCTCGACGGATCGCACGATTCTCAAGGGAAGCGCGTGGTGAGCGGGGACCTCTTTGGCTTTGCCGCCATGGCTCTCGAGCGCGAATTGGGCGGAGTTGTGTTGCTGCTGCCCGGTGCCGCGGGGGATCAGAGTCCGGCGGAGCGCGCCGTGACCGTTGCGTTTGATTCGACCGGGGCGAAGCAAACGTTAGATGCTCACGAGAGTGGATATCGCATGCTGCATCGACAGGGTCGCGTTCTGAGCGATGCGTTGATTGAGGCCGTCCGTGCGGCGCGTGAGGACGATGCCATCGGCGTCGATGCTCGCACGGTCGACGTCCTTTTGCCCGCCCAGACGCGCGCCGACTTCTGCTCATTGGCCCCGCATCGAACTTATGAGTTTCATGCGGCGGGCGAACAGCGTACGAGGGTCTATTTACTTCGGCTGGGAAATGCCGAGTTCGTTGGTATCCAGCCCGAGGTTTCGAGCTCGTTTGGCGCCGCCGTGCGCGCCGCCCGATTCTGCCCCGTGCTCTTCGCCACGCTTGTCAACGGAGGGCAGAAGTATCTGCCGGCCCCCGATGCGTACGAGAAAATCACCTATGAGGCCATGAACTCCGGCTTTGCCGCCGGTTCCCATGAGCGCCTCCTCCAAACCATCCTTGCCGCTTTAAACGCGGCGCGACAAAAAGGAGAACTTGCATGAATATCGGACATGCACGCCGCAAGATTACCCCGCAAGGCGACATCTATCTAATCGGATACCGTAACCTCCCCAACCGTCTGGAGCCTGCGACAGGCGTCCATGACGACGTCTTCGCCAACGCGATTCTTTTCCAACAGGACGACCGCGAAGTTTTTCTCTTCAACGCCGATGTTCTCGAGTTTGAGGAGAGCATGGCCGAGGAGGTTAAGACGATGCTCGCCGAGCGCTACGGAATCGACCGTGATTGCGTTCTGCTCTCCGCGACGCACGACCACACTTCGATCGTCGCCTACCATCGCAGCTGGTGGACGGGAAAATTCAACGAGGACTACTATCGCTGGTTCCTCGATACCATCTGTCAATGCTTCGAAGAGTGCCGCGCCAACGTGCGACCTGCGACCTGCCGCATGGGCAAAAAAGTCATCACCGGTTTCTACGACAACCGCATCATTCCCGGAGAGCTTGCCGACAATGAGGTTATCGTGGTGTCGTTCTTCGATGAGGAAGGCAAATCGTTTGCGGGCTTTGTGAACTGGGCGGTGCATTCTGCCTGTGTCGGACCCGACTGCACGGAGCTCACGAGCGAACTCGCCGGTCTTACCGGCAAAAAGCTCGCTCAGAGTCTTGGTTACTATCCGGCCATGGTCGTCGGTGCTGCTGGCGACTGTAGCGACCGCAATTTTCGCCAGGGACGCGGCATTCCCGAGGTTGAGCGTGTTTCGACCGGTCTTGCCGAGGCGATTTCCCAGATCAAGCTCGATCGCGAGGTCGTTATTGACCGCATCGAGCCTCAGACGTTCTATCACACCGTTGCCCATGACGACTTTTCGCTCACGCTTAAGTGTGCCGTCATCAGTTTGGGCGGCCTGCATCTCTTTGTGTTCCCGAGTGAGCTCGGCAGCGACCTGGGTATTCGCATGAAGCGCGAATGTCCGGTCGAGGGAATAGTTTGCGGTTACACCAACGGCTATTTCGAGTATTTCCTTCCGGCACGCGAGTACGGCCTCTCCTTTGAGACCGAGCGTACTCAGATTCCCCAGGGCGAACCGGAACGTCTGTGTGACAAGTTCTGCCAGACGACGAGACTTCTCGGCGCAGCAGATTCGCGTCTGTAGACCTGATTGCGTGACATGGGCTAATGAGGTTCGCTGCCATGTGATCGGCATCTTCCATCTTCTCTGCCGTTTCCTATCCCGGGCGTACGTGCGTCCGCGGATTTCAAAGGGGGAAGCGGGTTCCTTGCCCTCCCACGTCGACTACGGAGGCCTGAAATCTACGCTATGCCCCGCTCAGAAAAAGGAGAATTCCATGAAATACCAGAAGCTTTGCGATGAAATCATCACAAAGGTCGGTGGTCGAGACAATGTGTTAGACGTGAGCCACTGCATTACGCGTCTCCGCTTCCACCTCAAGGATGAATCGCTCGCCCAGACCAATGAACTTAAGGCGACGAAAGGCGTCGTTGACGTCATCCAGGCCGGCGGACAGTATCAGGTCGTGATAGGTGCCACTGTCGAGGCCGTCTACAACGACCTTGTTCAGATTGGCGGGTTCGACTCCAAACCCGCACTCGATATCGATGAGGGCGACGACGTCAAAAAGGGCGATCCATTCTCGCGTCTGCTCGCCATCATTTCCGAGATTCTGCAGCCGGTTCTTGGCGTGCTTATGGCCGGTGGCTTTATCAAATCGATGCTCGCGCTCTGCACGGTTGCCGGTTGGCTTGCCAAGGACAGCAATACGTATGTGACGCTCTCGGCAATCGGAGATTCGGTCTTCTATTACTTTCCGCTAATCATTGGCTGGACGTCGGCCAAGAAGTTCGGACTTAAGCCCGTTATGGGAATGGCGCTCGGTGGTATCCTCGTCTACCCGACGCTCGTTGCCCTTATGGGCGGAGATCCGCTCTACACGCTCGGCGCCGGCACGGTCTTCGAGTCCAATGTCTATGGTGATATTTTTGGCATCCCGCTGATCATGCAGAATTACTCATCGACGATTCTGCCTGCGATCTTTATCGTCTGGATTGCCTCCAAGGTGCACAAGGCCCTTTCTAACGCGCTGCCCGCGCTTGTGAGTTCGTTCTTCTCCAACATCCTGACGCTCCTCATTTGCGGCATCCTTGGCCTGCTTGTGGTCGGTCCGGTCATGACGGTCCTCTCCAATATCGTTGCCCAGATCATCTTGATGCTCATCAACTTCCAGCCCGCCATCGCCGGCTTCGTCATCGGCACGTTCTGGAGCCTGCTCGTCATGTTCGGCCTGCACTGGGGTATCATCCCGCTGTGGTTTCTCGATGTCGCAACCTACGGCTATGACCTCATTAACCCGCTCGTGTATGCAGGCGGTTGTGCCATCGCCGGTGCTGTGCTTGGCATGGTCATCCGAACCAAGGATTCCGAGGAAAATGCTGCCGTCAACATTCCCGCCCTTGTCTCTTCGATTTTCGGTGTCAACGAGCCTGCGCTTTACGCCATCTTGCTGCCGCGTAAGCGCCTTATGTGGGCAACCTTTATTTCCGCTGGTGTAGGCGGCGCCATCGCCGGCCTCATGGGTGCCAAACTCTATGCCTTCGGTGCCTCCGGCCCGCTCGGTTTCCCGAGCTTTATTAACCCTGCCGGCATCGACACGGGCTTTATCGGCCTTGTCATCTCCGGTGTGGTCGCTTTCGTTCTGGCTCTTGTCGCCGCTATGGTGATCGGTACCAGGAAGGACGAGGGCGGTAAGGCGCTCAACATCTCGGTGGACTAGTCTGTCTGCGCACTTTAACTAAATTTGCCTCGGACGGTGACGTGCCGCCCGAGGCATATTTGTGTTTTGTGCCGTTGTCAGCGTGTTTGCGGACACAAGCCTGCGGTTGTGGAGCAACGGGGATTATGACGGTCGTGCCGCGGTGGAAGACGCACGGTCGCCCTGCAGGAGCTGACGGTAGGGGAGGAAGCCGATGAACGAGACGACCGCCTGCGAGTGCGCGGCGTTCCGCTTGAGGTAGAGCCTGACCTCGGAGGTCGTCGCGGGCTCAAGCGGCACCAGGGCTACCTTTCCGCTGGCAAGCGATTCCGCCGGCTTGCGCATGAGGAATGAGACACCGGCGCCGCGTGCGACAAGAGAGATGATGTTCTCGGCTCGTTTGCCGGTGAACGTAACACGTGGGCCAAATCCAGCTTTGCGACAAAGGGAAAGGACGAGCTCGCTTACGAACGAGCCTTGGGGAAGCATGAGGAAATTCTCGTCGATAAGGTCGTCTATCTCGACGGTGTCACGTTCGGCGAGTGGATGGTCGAGCGAAAGGACGGCCACGAGCCGGTCGGTCGTAAAGGGAATCTTTTTGAACTCCGGCTCGATGGCGCCGCTGTCGCGGATGAAGGCCAGGTCAATGTCCTCGTGCAGGAGCATGCGCTTGAGTGTGTCGCCCTCGCCTTCGATGAGCTCGACAGAATATGAGGGGTTCGCCTGCTGAAAATCGATGACGGCGTCCGTAATCCCATAAGGGGTCATAATGGGGATAGAACCGACGGTGAGGTGCTCGAGCGGCTCATCTGCACCTATTTGAATGGCGGCAAGATAGCGATGCTGAAGCGTCGCAATTTTTTGCGCATAGGGGAGGAGCGCTTCACCTTGCGCGGTGAGTGTTACGTGGCGCTTGCTTCGATCGATGAGCTTGCAGCCGAGTTCGTGCTCCATTGCCATGATGTGCTTGGAGAGGGTTGATTGCGACATGAAAAGCAGTTCCGCCGCATCAAGAAACGTGCGTGACTGCGCTAAGATGGCGAATTCGCCGAAGCGGCTGATATCCATAGGGAGGCCTCCGGTACCCTCATTTTGGCAGGTGGCCTAAACCACGACGCCGTTGCAGTGGTCGATTTCGTGCTGGATGATTTCGGCGGTGTAGCCCGAGAAGTTTTTGATGCGGTGAACGAAGTTCTCGTCCAAATACTCCACCTTAATGCGACGGTAGCGGGTGCAGGGGCGCTCACCGATCAGCGAGAGACATCCTTCGCTCGTTTGATAGGCATTGACCTGCTCAAGAATTTGCGGGTTGTACATCAACAGCGCCCTGTTGCCATCTTTTACGCAGATGATGCGTTTGCGCACACCGATCATGTTGGCGGCAAGGCCCACGCACTCGTGCTCGTGCTCGTGGAGCGTATCCAGGAGGTCCTGTCCGGTCGCGGCGTCTTCGGGTCCCGCGTCTTCGGAAGGCAGGCGCAAAAAGAACTCGGATTTCATGATGGGCTTGATCATGGCGGGCTCCTCATGTCTCATGCTTTCGTGGACTTTTAATAATAGCGCGGAAGGAAAGCCGCGCGTCCGCGTTACAATCTTTCGACGTTGGACCATGTTGTCAGATTCGTCGCGTATGGCGTCTGGCGTAAGTCTAGGGCTCATGTTCGCCCTGGACTGTTCCTCTGGGGCGATGCAACTGTCGTTCCAAGAGGAAGGAAATGCATGGGGAGTAAATCTCAGCAACAAGTTCAAGTAGCGCCATCGGGCACTTCGGCTTTTCTTGCCGTAATGTATATCGCGGCCTTTGTTGCCGCGTTTAACGAGAACATCATTAACGTGGCGCTGCACGACATCATGGCGGCTTTTTCGGTGAGTGCCACCACGGCGCAGTGGCTTGTTTCGGGCTACATGATCGTGACGTCGATCTTTACGGCCATCATGGCCTTTCTATCCGGGCGCTTCTCGACACGCAAGCTGCTGTTCTTTGCATGCGGCTGCATGGTTGCCGGCGAGATTCTGTGCCTGTTGGCGCCGTCGTTTGCCGTGTTGCTGCCGAGCCGTATTCTGCAGGCCGCGGGCTCGGGCATCCTGTTTCCGCTCATGATGAATGTGGTGCTATCTTGCGCTCCGCGCGAGAAGCTCGGTCTGTATCTGAGCCTAGGCGGTGCTTGCATTACGCTGGGGCCGGCGTTTGGCCCTGTGATCAGTGGTCTTATGTGCACCCTGTTTGGCTGGAGGGCGGTGTTTATCGTCCCGCTGGTGGGCGGTGTTGTGGTCGCTGTGGCGGGCGCAAAGCTCGTTCGAAATGTCGGAGAGCGCTCGAACGCCACCCTTGATGTCCTGTCGGTTATTTTGCTTGCCGCCGGCATTACGGCGTTTGTGTATTCCGTCGGTGAGTTCTCGACCAATGTAATGACCGGTGTCGTGACGCTTTTCGTCGCCGCTGTGCTGCTCGGCCTGTTCGCGGCCCGCCAGCTCAAGCTTGACCATCCAGTGCTCAACGTACATCCCATGGCGAGCGCTCGTTTTTGGCCGGCGTGCCTGCTTGTGGTGGTGTCGATGATGACGACGTTCTCGATGAGCGTTTTGTTGCCGCTCTATTTTGAGGGTGCATATGGCATGACCGCGCTTGTTGCGGGCTTGCTCATTTTGCCGGCGATTGCCTGCAACGCCGTGACCTCGATTGTGGGCGGGCGTGTGATGGATACCCATGGCGCATGGCCGCTGCTGCCGGTAGGCTTTGCCCTGATTGCCGTGGGGCAGACTGCAATCTCGATGACTGCGGCAAGCATGAACATCGGCGTTGTCGTGGCACTGACCGTTGTGGTGTATGCCGGTGTCGGTTTGGTGCTGAGTCCCTCGCAGACGGCCGGCTTGGAGACGCTGCCTGCCGCTGAGCATCCTCACGGAACGGCATTGCTCAACACGTGGAACATGATCGCCGCGTCGTTTGGCCCGTCGCTGTTTATTGGCCTGCTCTCGAGTTCTGCGGCGGCTGCCGGAACCTCTGGAGTTGCGACGGACGTTGCCCAGGCGATTGGATTTGCAGCTGCCGTGCGCGTGGCGGCCGTGATTGCCGTGGTCGGGTTCGCGGTGTCGGTTGTGTACGCTCGCCGCGAGTCGCACATGTCGCATTAATGTGTGCACATAGATTCTGCAGCTAGATTGGACGGCGACACCATAAACTAATGGACGTTTTGCCGAGAGGCATGAATGTTTAAAGCGCAAAGAGTGCGCGACGGGCCCCGCGAATGGGGCGATGATGCCCGAGAGGGCCAAGAAGGAGTCTCATGTCCGAGAACGAAGAGATCATGAACGAGACCGAGAACGAGACCATGGCTGCCGAGGTTGAGGCAGTCGAGACCGTGGAGACCGAAGCTGCCGAGGTTGAGGCTGCTGACGAGGTTTCCGCCGAGGAGGAGGCCGAGGTTGTCGAGGCCGCCGCTGATTACGATGACGAAGAGCTGATGGACAAGATGCAGAAGGCCGCCCGCCTGCTGCGCAGCCGTCGCTTTGCTATTTCCAAGGAGGAGGAGGCCAAGGCCGAGCGCATGGCGAACATCGAGCGCGCCATCAAGCTTCTTGACCTCAAGCCCAAGATGGAGCAGAAGGAGATGTCCGACCTGCTGGGCATGCGCCTTCGTGAGCTCGATGGCCTGATGGCCGAGGCCGAGGCTGCCGATCTGGTCGGCCGCATCGACGACGCCGAGGGCGATATGCGCAAGATCGTCGTCTTCGCTGCCGAGGATGCTGCCGAGGGCCTGGTCGAGCTTGCCAACAAGAAGGAGAAGCTCCTGCCCGAGCTTTCTTACGAGGAGGCCACCGAGCTGATGGTCGCTCTCGATAAGGTTATCGCTCCGCTCGTCGCCATGGGCCTGGACGAGGACCGCGGTCCTCGCGGTGGCCGTGACGATCGCGGTGGCCGTGGCGGCGACCGTGGTGGCCGCGGTGGCTTTGGCGATCGCGGTGGCCGCGGCGGTGACCGTGGCGGTCGCGGTGGCGATCGTGGCGGCCGTGGCGGCTTTGGTGACCGTGGCGGCGACCGTGGCGGTCGCGGCGGCTTTGGCGGCAACCGTGGTGGCTATGGCGACCGCGGTGGCAACCGTGGCGGCTTCGGCGGCAACCGTGGTAACGACCGCGGCGGTCGCGGCGGCGATCGCGGCGGCCGCAACGGTGGCGGCTTCCGCGGCAACCGCTTTTAGGGGTTACGCGGTTCTACGAACCGCGTAACTAGTTGACGCTGCGCGCCACCCAGGGCGACAATTTGTCATTCAAAAGGCAAGGCATGACCAGAAGGTCTATGCCTTGCCTTTTTCATGCCAACTTGTTCGCCCTGGGCGGCGCTCGCTGGCGTTGCCAAAACATCGGCGTTGCCTTGATCAAAACCTGCCAAAAAGGGGCAGGTTTATTTTGGTCGGTTTTATCTGAGCAAACGTGGTTGTCTATCGCAATGTAGTCGTTGGGAACGTTCTTGTTTGAGTAGTCGTTTAAGAGCGACCCCAATGACTACATAGCATGAGAGTGGATAATCTCCCGGTTTGAGCCTGCATTCAAGCTTGAAGTGGGAGATTATCCGCTCTCGTTTCGTTTGTTGATTTCGATGCCTACATTTGTAGGAACAGTTCGTGGAGGCGGGTGTCTTCGTCGAGTTCGGGGTGGAAGGTTACGCCGAGCTGATTGTCTTGGCGGGCAGCGACGATGCGGCCATCGACTTCGGCCAGGGCCTTGGCGTCGCCGTGGACCTCGACGATGCGGGGCGCGCGGATAAACGTCAGCGGCGCTTCGCCGTCGATGCCGGCTACTTGCCCCTTGGTTCGAAAGCTGCCGAGCTGCCTGCCGTAGGCATTGCGCTCGACAAGTACATCCATGGTTGCCAAACGCGGCGTGCCTTTATCGTCATGGGCGGCAAGGTCGTGAGCCAGTAGAATCAAGCCGGCGCAGGTGCCCAGGACGGGCATGCCTTCAGCGATACGGGCGCGAAGCTCCTCGAGCATGCCCAGCTCATCAAGCAGCTTCCCTTGAACGGTGGACTCGCCGCCGGGAAGTACCAGACGGTCAAAGTCCTGCATCAAATCAGCCGCCTGCCTCAGCTCAATACAACGTGCGCCCAGCTCGGATAGTCTTGTCTCGTGCTCGGCAAAAGCGCCTTGGACCGCCAGCACGGCGACCGTCTGGCCTGCATAATCGCTCATGTGCGATCCTTTCTGCTGGACTAGCGTCCGCGCTCCTCCATGATGATCTCGATCTCGTCAGCGTTGATACCGACCATGGCCTCGCCCAGGTCCTCAGAAAGCTCGGCAATGAGCTTGGCGTCGGTGAAGTTTGCCACAGCCTTAACGATGGCGGCGGCGCGTTTGGCGGGGTCGCCGCTCTTAAAGATGCCCGAGCCGACAAAGACGCCCTCGGCACCCAGCTGCATCATCAGCGCGGCGTCCGCGGGGGTTGCTACACCGCCGGCGGCAAAGTTCACCACGGGAAGCTTGCCCGTGGCATGGACCTCGCGCACAAGCTCGACTGGAACTTGCAGTTGCTTAGCTGCCTCAAAGAGCTCGTCATCGCGCAGAGCAGCAACGTCGCGGATTTGCTTTTGAATCTTGCGCATGTGGCGCACGGCTTGGACGACGTCGCCCGTGCCCGGCTCGCCCTTGGTGCGAATCATTGTGGCGCCCTCGGCAACACGGCGCAACGCTTCGCCCAGATCGCGGGCACCGCAGACAAACGGGACGTCAAACTGGGTCTTATCGATGTGGTAGACATCGTCGGCGGGGGAGAGAACCTCGGACTCATCGATGTAGTCGATCTCGATGGCCTGAAGGACCTGCGCCTCGACGATGTGACCGATGCGGCACTTGGCCATGACGGGGATGGAGACGGCCTCTTGAATGCCCTTGATCATCTTGGGGTCACTCATGCGCGACACGCCGCCGGCGGCGCGGATGTCGGCCGGGATGCGCTCGAGAGCCATGACGGCGCAGGCGCCTGCCTCCTCGGCGATACGTGCCTGCTCGGGCGTGGTGACGTCCATGATGACGCCGCCCTTGAGCATCTGCGCGAGCTCGCGATTGAGTTTGACGCGATCTGCCTTGCTGGTCTGTTCTGCCATGGTTGCTCCCTTGGTTGGCATGTGCATTGCTTGACGGAACATCCTATCGGGGAGCTGGGCATGGCAAAATACTCAGTTTTCGAGATAATAATAAGGTCAGCTTAATACCAGATTGAACAGCTCGATAAGGTCAGGTGATAAACTCATGCTTGACTACAATTTGGAAAAACGCGGCGAAGCATCGCTCTATGAGTATGTTTACCAGCAAATCCGAGATGATATCGTAGCTGGACGCATTACGGCGGGGGAGCATCTGCCGTCCAAGCGCGCCTTTGCCAGTCATCTGGGAATCAGTGTTATTACCATCGAGAATGCATATAGCCAGTTGCTTGCCGAGGGCTATATTTGCTCAAAGCCGCGCCGTGGTTACTACGCGTGCGAGCTTCCCGATGCACCGGTTTTGTCTTTGGCCGCGGGGGATATCGACCGAGATGCTGTCTCTGTTGGCCCCAGCGCGCATGATGCCACGGGGCAGGTCGAGCGATTCGACGCACTTTCTCCTTCCGCCTTGGAAGCGGCGCGGCTTTGGCAGGCCGCCCTACGGGCGACGCTGACGTCCGAAGACGAACGTGAAATCTTTTCGCCCGCACCGGCGCAGGGCACCGCTCGACTGCGACGTGCGATTGCGCACCATCTGCGCGGGACAAGGGGCATGAATGTCAATCCCGACAATATCGTTATCGGTGCGGGCGCCCAGCTGCTCGATACCATGTTGGTTCAGTTGCTTGGCGCGGACAAGGTGTATGCCGTCGAGGATCCAGGCTATTTGCGCTTGACGCGCATCTATCAGGCCATGGGTTGCGAAGTACGGCATGTCCCGTTGGATGCTGAGGGCGTGGACTTGAGCGCGCTGCAGAAAATCGGGACCGATGTCCTTCATCTGATGCCGTCTCATCAGTATCCGACCGGTCTTGTGACGAGCATTGCACGTCGCTATGCGTTGCTGAGCTGGGCCGCCGAGCGGCCAGGTCGGTATCTCATCGAAGACGACTTTGATTGTGAGTTTCGCCTTGCCGGCAAGCCGATTCCCGCGCTCGCGTCGATCGATGCCGCCCAGTCGGTTATCTACACCAACACGTTTTCGAAGAGCCTTTCATCGGCGTTACGTTTGGCGTACATGGTGCTGCCCGATGAACTAATGGAGAGGTTTAAACGCAACCTTGGTTTCTACGCCTCGTCGGTAAGTTCTGTTGACCAGGTCGCTTTAGCGCGCTTGCTGGAATCGGGTGATTACGAGCGGCATGTGAACCGCGTGCGCGTGCGTGCTCGCGAGGCACGCGATGGCCTGGCAGCGCTTGTACGGAAAGCGTTTCCGGCAGGGGAGGTCTCGATCGAGCATGCAGACGCGGGCCTTTACTGTATCGTGGTTGCGGAGCGTGGAATGGGCGGAAGCACTTTTGCACGGCCCCTCACGCGCTCGAGCATCCCTTTTATCGATATCGGTGACTGTTTTTGGTGTGCCGATGGCGCATCTGTCCCTGAAAACTCAACTCAAATTCTTGTTCAGTATGACGATCTGAGTCCAAAAGTACTAACTATCTTGGAATTGCAGCTAATGGGGGGCACTCTGCAACCTAAGTGAGTAGACTTTTAGCACTTTGGCGACCAGGCAGTTTTGTAACAAGCTATCTACCTGCGGTTTTGAAAAGCAGGATGACCGGCCTGATCGGGATGTTCAAAAAAGTCTACTCACTTGCCGCGCAAAGCTCCTGCATGAGAAAAAATGGGGTTTTCAACAGGGCTTCGTCCAGCTCTTGGCAAGCTTTTGGCCAGTTGGGGAGGGCTGTTGAAAACTCGGCAGTCCGTTCGGCGCCATTTTTGGTGCGTTCGCGCCAATGCGTGACTGACTGGGTTGAAATCCGTGTTTTCCTGTGCCTATGAAGGATCTACTTTGTGACATATCGGCTTTTAGGTACTGGCGTTTGCCTCCTCAAGCCCTCGCTTTGTGTCCGCCACTTCCACGACCGGAAGAAGACCGGCAGCGATATGGCCTCGCCCGTAACCCGACGGCTGCGGTTGCGCTCGGCTTGCCGTTGCATACATTGGTTGGGACGAGAAATAAGCGGACTTGTCCTGCCAGCGTTAGGCAACGGCTGTTCCTTGGTGAGCTTCCCAGGGAATCCGTGCTGGAAACGGAACATGGGTTTTTGGTCACATCTCCTTTGCTGACGGCATTCATCATGTCGCGGCATCTGACGGATCTCCAGCTGCTTTTGGTATTGGCGGAGATGTGCGGCTTGTTTACGGTTTGTGCCTTGCCAGCAGCACTCGAGGCAGAGCTTTCGCGTGCAATTGAGTCGGGCGCGATTCCGGCAACCTTTGGTTGGGCACGTTGCCCGTCCGAGGACGGTGCCGCCTCAAATTTGTGGCGGCGCGACGCTTTGGTTTTGGACGGAGATCTTGACCGTTTTTGTTCAGATGTTTGTGGGATGCGTTACGGCAAGCGATTTGTCGCGGTATCGCATCTCGTTCCACTGGGTGCCGCATCGCCTTTTGAGGTTGAGACGTATTTGTTGCTTGGGTTGCCACGATCATTGGGAGGCGAAGGTTTTTGCGGCATAGAGCTCAATGTCGAAGTGGCGCTAAGCGCAAGTGCTCGGGCGATTGTAGGCAAGTCCCGCGTATACATTGACCTACTTCTGTCTTCGCCGGACGGAGAGCGACAGGTGGCCATTGAATGCCAAGGAAAGGGCTCACACGGGCGAGCCGGGGATGGCTTGCGTGACGCCGACCGCATGACGGCGCTTCAGGCCATGGGCTACGATGTATTTCTCCTGACACACGGACAGATATCCGATGAGGATAGATTCCACGCGATTGTTAAGGCCGTGTGCAGGTTGCTCGATGTTGAATATCGCGATAAAAGCTTGGAGGAGCAAGGGGCCGAGGCATTACTTCGGTCTGAGCTATTCGTTGACTGGTCAAAACTGGGAGAAATCGACAAAAAGATGCCCGTTAGACACAAAAAGGCCCGATCATGGACGGTTGCAAATCTAAGTGAGTAGACTTTTAGCGTGATGGCGACCAGATTGTTTTGCGGCAAGCTATCTACCTGCGGTTTTATAAATCAATACGGATGGTCTGCTCGACAAGTTCCCAAAAGGCTACTCACTTAGTTTTTGACGCGAAGCCGATGTCAAAGGTGGTCCTATTTTTGGGGCGTTAACTGGTTTGCAAGACACGAAAAAGGCCCGAACCATGCGGTCCGGGCCTTATAAAGCTAGAGAATGTCTCTCAGGCGTTTGGCTTAGCCGAAGTAGCGCTTTAGCAGGCCGGCGAAAGCCTTGCCGTGGCGAGCCTCGTCGCGAGCCATCTCGTGCACGGTGTCGTGGATGGCATCGAGACCAGCGGCCTTGGCGCGCTTGGCAAGATCGGTCTTGCCGGCGGTGGCGCCATTCTCGGCCTCAACGCGCATCTCGAGGTTCTTCTTGGTGGAGTCGGTCACGACCTCGCCCAGGAGCTCGGCGAACTTGGCGGCGTGCTCGGCCTCCTCGTGGGCAGCCTTCTCCCAGTACAGGCCGATCTCGGGATAACCCTCGCGATGAGCAACGCGAGCCATGGCCAGGTACATACCGACCTCGGAGCACTCGCCCTCAAAGTTGGCGCGCAGGTCAGCAACGATGTCCTCGGAGACGCCCTCCATCTTGGCGACGCCCACAACGTGCTCGGCAGCCCACTCGAGCTGACCCTCCTCCTGCTTTAGGAAGCGAGAGCCGGGAACGCCGCACTGGGGGCACTTGAAATCCTCGGGCAGCTGGTCGCCGTCGAACTCTTCCACATAACCGCAAACGGGGCAAACAAACTTCATAATTCGATCCTTTCGATCGATGGCGATGGCGCGCTCGTCCGGTCCCGTAAGGGCCCTCTCCGGACGTGCGTCTTGACGAGTTCTATTATCCATAAATGCAACCGAATGTGAAGCCTATTAGGAATGATTTTTAATAAAAAATTTTAGGCATGTGAAGATGTTGATTGATTAACGATTTGCAAGCCATATGCGGACGCCGATGAGTACAATCGGTCGAACAAATGTTGACCTATCAACAAATGAAGGAGTTTCCTTTATGCATCTAGCCCGCCGCGCCTGGTGCCGAACATATCAGACGGTTTTTCGCATCGCATTGCCGATCCTGCCCTATACCGAGCCGCGCATTTTGGAGCATGCCGAGGATGTGCCCGCAGTGCTTCAAAAGCGCTCGATCCAGAAGGTCCTTATCGTGACAGACCCTGGTATTGCTCGTTTGGGACTCACGGCATCACTCGAGCGTGCGCTTACGGCTCAGGGGATTGGCGTTACGGTCTATGCCGAAACGCGTGCGAATCCCACGGTCTCAAACGTGGAGGAAGCGGCGTCCCTGTATCGCGAGAGCGCCTGCCAGGCCATTATCGGCTTTGGTGGCGGTTCGGCCATGGACTGCGCCAAGGGTGTGGGCGCACGCATCGCACAGCCAAATAAGCCCATCAACAAGATGCGTGGCCTGTTGCGCGTCCACCGTCTCCTGCCGCTGCTTATTGCGGTTCCCACTACCGCCGGTACGGGAAGCGAAGTCACACTCGCGGCGGTTATCACCGATGACGAGACGCACTACAAGTACCCCATTAACGACTTTGTGCTGATCCCGCGCTTTGCGGTGCACGACCCCGAGTTTACGCGCGGCCTGCCCGCCTCCATTACGGGGCAAACGGGCATGGACGCCCTGACGCATGCCGTCGAGGCCTTTATCGGGCGCAGCACCACGCCCTATACGCGCAAGATGGCGCGCCAGGCGGTGCAGCTCATCCACGACAATTTGCTCGAGGCCTATGAGTGCGGTGGCAACATGTGTGCGCGCCGCAATATGCTTTCGGCGGCGTATAAAGCGGGCGTTGCCTTTACGCGCTCTTATGTTGGATACGTCCATGCCATCGCGCACAGCCTGGGCGGGCGTTACGGGATTCCCCACGGCTTGGCCAACGCCATCATCCTGCCGCACATGCTTCGCGCCTATGGCGAAGCTGCTGCTCCCAAGCTCGCCGATCTCGCCCGCATGGCCGGCATTGCGCCGGCTAATGCGCTGGACAACGTGGCTGCTGAGGCCTTTATCGATTGGGTCGACCGCATGAATGCCGCCTTGGGCATTCCCAAATATGTGACGGGCATTCGCCGCTCCGATATTCCGCAAATGGCGGCCCATGCCGATGCCGAGGCCAATCCGCTATACCCCGTTCCACTTTTGATGGACCGTTTGGAGCTCGAGCGTATGTACGAGGTCGTCGCGGGTGGTATGTTTGAGGATGAGAACTAGGAGGGCCCATGAACACCGAGGAAATCGCGCGCATTGTCGGCGAACAGCGCGCCTACTTTAAGACGCGCGCCACGTTTGATGTCGATGCTCGCCGTCGCGCGCTCGTGAGTTTGCGCAATGCAGTACGGGCGCACGAGACCGATATTGCCCATGCGCTCAAGACCGATTTGGGAAAGTCGCATGACGAGGCCTATATGTGTGAGATCGGCACCTCGCTTTCCGAGATTCGTCATCAGATTGCGCGTGTGGCTCGATGGAGCCGTCCGCGCCTGCGTCCGTGTGACCTCGCCAACGCCGTGAGTGTGTGCAAAACGCAAGCCGTGCCCTATGGCGTCACGCTCATTATGGCGCCCTGGAACTACCCGTTTTTGCTAACGCTCGAGCCGCTTGCCGGCGCCCTTGCCGCGGGCAATACCGTGGTCATCAAGCCGAGTGCCTATGCTCCGGCATCGAGCGCGGTGCTCAGGCAGATTTGCGAGGAAGCATTTGATCCGCGCCTGGTGACGGTCGTCGAAGGCGGGCGTGCCGAGAATGAGGCGCTGCTCGACGAGAGCTGGGACAAGATTTTCTTTACCGGTAGCGTTCCGGTCGGCAAGCTCGTCATGGAGCGCGCAAGTAAAAACCTGACGCCCGTGACGCTTGAGCTGGGCGGAAAGAGCCCCTGCATTGTGGATGCCACGGCAAACTTAAAAGTCGCGGCACGGCGCATCGCCTTTGGTAAATGGCTCAACGTGGGGCAGACCTGCGTGGCGCCCGACTACCTGCTGGTCGATACGCGCGTACACGATGAGCTGTTGGGCCTCATCAGGGAGGAGACCCGTCGCATGTTTGGCGAGCATCCGCTCGACAACGAGGATTACGGTCATATCGTCAACGCCAAGCATTTTGCGCGCGTGCGCGGGCTGATCGACCCCGACAAGGTTGTGCTGGGAGGCACGGCGCGCGAGTCGTCGCTCAAGATTGAGCCGACGATCCTAGACGGCGTGGCGCCTGAGGACGCCGTGATGCAGGAAGAGATTTTCGGTCCCATCTTGCCGGTGCTGACGTTTGAGAGCCTGGATGAGGCCGAGGCGTTTATTGCAGATCGTCCGACGCCGCTGGCCCTGTATATCTTTAGCCAGGATCGCGCAGTTCAGGAGCGCTTTGTGCGCTACGTGCCCTTTGGCGGCGGCTGCGTTAACGACACGATCATGCACTTGGCTACGAGTCATATGGGCTTCGGCGGCATGGGTGCGAGCGGTATGGGCCAGTACCATGGCCGCGAGAGCTTCGATACGTTTAGCCACAAGAAGAGCATCGTGAACAAGGCAACGTGGCTGGACGTGCCGTTCCGCTACGCCCCTTATGAGAGCTGGAAGCACAAGTTCGTGCGCATATTCGTGCATTAGAAAATGGCAGGTAATACGAACAAATGTTCCTATTACCTGCCATTTACGTTAGACTACTGCTATGGGGTACGGATGGGCCAACTCCCTTTAGAAGGGAATTGGTATGAACGTAAGCGATGTTATTTCGTTACTGGCGTTGTTAATCGCGGCTATCGAACTCGGCCTGTTTATCGGCCGAATGAAATAGCCGCCCCCGCGTAAGCGAAGACGGCCACTTCTCACGATGTAAACGTGCACTGGAGTTGGCAAGACCCGCTGCAACGGGTGCCATCCGTGCCTCTATCTTATCTGCAAGCGCTCTGTCTCGCAAGCGTTGCGGCAAATGGGCGAAAGGTGCGAGCGGGTGAAATTTTGTCCGCACGGGCCCGTAAGCTTCTCAGTAAGGTTAAGTGCCGGTTTATTCGGTCGTTAGAGGAGTTGCCATGTACGAGCCTTCACGTGTTCTTTTGTCGTTTCATATTGCAGGATTTCAGTATGCCGATGGCGCCTTGGTCTTGGGCGATCTTAAAGCGGGCGTTAAACTGACGCTGTGTGCCGAGCGCGATAACCCCCATGATCCCGAGGCGGTTGCGATCTACTACGGCAACACCAAGCTTGGGTATGTTCCGGGAAACGAGGTCGGCCCGCTGTCCTTGATGATGTATTACGGCCACGAGGACGTATTTGAGGCTCGCGTGCAACAGGTTGCTCCCGAGCGCAGCCCGTGGCATCAGGTGCGCGTTGGTCTCTATGTGGTGGATGCTCGCTAATCGGCAATGGAGGCGGTCATGTTTGATGACGATGACCTGTTCGATCTGACGGACGACCCGTTTGAGTGGGATATGCTGATCGACGATGATGAGCTGGAGCAGGACCGGAAGAAGCGGCAGGACAAGAACGCCCAGGGCGACGCTTCGAAAAAGCAAGACAAGCGCCGCCGAGGATTGTTCGGCGGGCTCTTTGGCTAACCGCCGCATCGCTGTGTCTGTATACTTAGCACGAGTTTGATGCGTTGCGAAATGAGGACAGAGACGATGATGTGGTTTACCGCCGACCTGCACCTGGGCGATACGAATATCTTGCACGACATGGATCGGCCGTTTGATTCGGTCGAGGAGATGAACCGCAAGGTCATCGATGCCATCAATGAGTGCGTGGCTGTGGACGACCGCCTCTATATCTTGGGAGACTTTACCTATCGTTTGCCCCTGGCAGAGGCGGTGCGCCTGCGCGAGCGTATCGAATGCAAGAATGTGACGCTCGTCCGTGGTAACCATGACGGCGACTGGGAAGATCCCGACGTACCGCAGATTTGGGAAGACGTGCGCGATTACCTGGAGATTGCTCCCGGCTATGCCAAGGGGCATCGTCTGGTTATGAGCCACTACCCCATGCTCAGCTGGAATGGTAAGGCGCGTGGCGCCATCATGCTACACGGGCATATCCACAGCAGAGGAGACCGCACCAACGCTCGCAACCGCGATCGCGAGCGCCCTATCTTTCGCTACGATGTCGGTCTCGATGCCAACGAGTACAAGCCCGTAAGCCGCGATCAGATTCTTAGCTTCTTTGGGTTATAGGGCGCCAGAGCCACCACAAAGGGGACAGGCACCTTTGTGGTGGCTCTGGCGCCGTTGCCATTATGACAGCGGCGCCTTTTTTGTCCGCGCGGCGCGGTAGAGTGTAGGCGGTTGAAATTTGCGTCCATCGAGGAGCTGCCATGAACGAGATCAAGTGCCCGCATTGCGGCGAAGTTTTTAAGGTCGATGCGTCCGGTTATGCGGATATCGTCAAGCAGGTGCGCGATGCCGAGTTCTCGCGCGACCTGGACGAGCGTGTGAAGGCAGTCCAGCGCGAGGGCGAGCAGGCGTTGGAGCTTGAACGCTCACGCTCGACGGCTGCTTTGCAAAGGGCAGAGTCTCAGCGCGATGCTCAGCTTGTCGAGCAGAAGAACGCCGCAGCTCAACAGCTGGCGCAAGAGCTCGCCAAGCGCGATGCGGAGCTTGCCGAGCTGCACGCCAAGCTCGAGGGCGCTGCCGCAGAGCGCGAGAGCGCAAGCCAGCGCGCGGCGGTTGAGGCCCGTGCCGACGCTCAAAAGGAGAACGCCGAGCTCCAGCGCGAAATCGACAACTTGCGTGCGCAGCTGGGGCGCAAGGATGACGAAGCCAAGCTTGCCGAGTCGGCGGCGCGCAATGCTGCTCAAAACGATGTAGCTGCACGAGATGCCCAGATTGCCGAGTTGCAGGCCAAGCTTGCCGCGGCGGACAAGGCCCAGGAGATGGCGCTTGCCGCTGCCGCGGCCGAGTCTCAGCGTGAGCTCGATGTCGCTCGCAGCGAGGCCGAGCGCGCGCTTGCTGACTATCGCGTGAAGGTGCAAGAGAAGTTTTCTGCCGCAAAGGCACAGTCCGAGCAAGAGGCCGAGGGTCTGCGTGCCCAGTTGCGCGAGCAGGAACTGATGGCAAAAATGAACCTGTCAGAGGCGGTCGCCGCGGCGGAGCGAGAGCGCGATGAGGCACGTGCCAAGCTGACGAGCGAGCTGGCGGTGCGCGATTCTCGCGAGGAGCAAGCCAAGGCGGCACACGAGCTCGAGCTTGCGCAGGCCAAGCGCGCGAGCGATGACCTGATTCGCTACAAGGATGAAGAGATTGAGCGCCTTAAGGACATGAAGGTCCGCCTGTCCACCAAGATGGTGGGCGAGTCGCTCGAGCATCACTGCGAGACCGAGTTCAACCGTCTGCGCATGACGGCGTTTCCCAACGCGTACTTCGAGAAAGATAACGATGCGTCCGAGGGTACCAAGGGCGACTTTATCTTCCGCGAGTGCGACGCGAGCGGTAACGAGGTCATTTCGATTATGTTCGAGATGAAAAACGAGAACGACGAGACCACGACCAAGCATAAAAACGAGGACTTCTTTAAGAAACTCGACCACGATCGCCGCCAAAAAGGCTGTGAGTACGCGGTGCTCTGCACGCTACTCGAGCCCGAGAGCGAGCTCTATAACGCAGGGATAGTCGACGTGAGCTATCGCTACGAGAAGATGTACGTGATTCGCCCACAGTTTTTCATTCCCATGATTACGCTTCTTCGCAACGCCGCCATGGGTTCGCTGCGCTATAAGCAGGAGCTGGCGGAGTACAAACAGCAGAATATCGACGTCACGAACTTCGAAGCCAAGATGGAAAAGTTCAAGAATGATTTCGGTCGCAACTACGAGATCGCGAGCCGCAAGTTCCAAACGGCGATTGATGAGATCGACAAGACGATTAGCCATCTGCAGAAAACCAAGGAGGCGTTGCTGTCCTCCGAGAACAATCTGCGCCTAGCCAACAAGAAAGCCGACGATCTTACCATTCGCAAGCTCACATGGGGCAACAAGACCATGAAGGCGGCGTTTGACGAGGCGCGCGGGGCTGCGCCAGAGACAAACGATGAGCCCGCCGAGGCAGATTCGTATGAGGTCGAAGATGCCGAGTAAGGCATAGCAGATAGTGCAAAAGCGGGGCCGCTGGCGATATTGCCAACGGCCCCGCTTTGTTTCGTTCCAGTATGTTCGGCTAGTCCTCGAGCAGGTCCTCGATAAAGCCGACGCGGTAGTTTTTGAAGATGACCTCGCCGCCGTCTTGCGTGGCGTCCAGATCGACATCGCCCATGATGCCAAAGTCGTGGTCGCCATCCTCGTCGGCAAAGATCTGGTGCACGTGCCATACGTGCGCGGTCTTCTCGTCGGACTCATCGATGGAGAACATCGCGGCGCTGCGGGCATCTCCGTCGGTGAGGATTTCTTCGTGCTGCTCATGGTAGGCATCGAGCGCCTTTTGCCAGCGAATCTCGCTCATGCCCCAGTCGTCGTCGAGTTCGCCCAGGTCGCGAACGTGCTCGCGGGCGGCAAGGGTCACGCGGCGGAAGAGCGCATTGCGCACCAGCAGCGTGCAGCCGCGGCGGTCCGCCACGACCTCGTCGATGCCCTGTGGCGGCGCGGCATCGAGGGCTGCCGGGTTGCCGGCGTTCTCCCACTCGTCCACCAGGCTCGAGTCGACCGAGCGCACCACAAAGCCCAGCCACGAGATAATGTCGCGCAGGCGCTCGTCGCGCTTCTCGATGGGTACGGTGCGGTCGAGAGAACGGTAAGCCTCTGCCAGGTAGCGCAGCAAAATGCCCTCGGAGCGGGCGATGCCGAGCTTTTGAATGTAGCCCTTAAAATCGCTCGCGCTTTCCAACATATCGCGCAGGACGCTCTTGGGGGAGAGCTGGTAGTCGTTTGCCCAGGGCACTTCCTGGCAGTACTTGTCAAAGGCGGCATCGAGCAGGTCCTCGAGCGGCTTTTCGTACGTGACGTCCTGAATGCGCTCCAGGCGCTCCTCGTATTCGACGCCGTCGGCCTTCATCTCGGCCATGGCGCGGTCGCGCGCGGCGCGCTCCTGTGCGCGCAATACCTGCTTGGGATCCTCGAGCGTTGCCTCGACCATCGAGATCAGATCCATGGTATAGGTCTCGCTCTCGGGATCGAGCAGCTCCAACGCGGCAAGCAAAAACGGCGAGAGCGGCTGGTCGAGCGCAAAGTCCTCGGGCAGGTCGACCGTCAGCGCGTAGTCGATGTCCGGCGCGGCATCAGCCGGAGCGTCGGGTGCGGGCGGTACCTCGGTGCGCACGACGACGCCGGAGTCGATGAGCGTGGCGAAGATCTCGTCGGCACGAACCTCGAGCTTAGCCTTTTCCTCAGGGGTCTGCAGGCTCGTCTCGATGAGGTCGTGTACGCGGGCTCGGGCATCGCCACCCTGCTCGACCACGCTAATCACCATGGAGTGCGTGATGCACAGGCGCGGCTTGAGTGTCTCGGGCTGCGTCTCGATCAGGCGCTCGAACGTCTGCTTGTTCCAGGTGACAAAGCCCTCGGGGGCCTTCTTCTTTTTAATCTTGCGGAGCTTTTTGGGGTCGTCGCCCGCCTTGGCCATAAGCTTGGCATTCTCGATCTCGTGCTCGGGTGCCTCGGCGATGACCATGCCCTCGGTATCGAAGCCCGAGCGGCCGGCACGACCGGCAATCTGATGGAACTCGCGGGCGCGCAGACGACGCATCTTATAGCCATCGAACTTGGTGAGCGCGGTGAGCACCACGGTGTGGATGGGCACGTTGATACCGACGCCGAGCGTATCGGTGCCGCAGATGACGGGCAGCAGGCCCTGCTGCGCCAAGCGCTCGACCAGCAGGCGATAGCGCGGCAACATGCCAGCATGATGCACGCCGACGCCGCATCCAAGCAGGCGCTTGAGAATCTTGCCAAAAGCCGTCGAGAAGCTCGTGCCTTTGGCAGCTTCCTTAATGGCCTCGCGCTGCTCCTTACTAGCGATGCCAAAATTGGCGAGCGACTGTGCCGTCGCAAGGGCGGCATCCTGGCTAAAGTGCACGATATAGAGCGGGGCCTCGCCGCGGCGCATGGCGAGCTCGACCGTGCCCTCGAGGGAGGTCGTCACATAGTCGTAGCTCAGCGGAACAGGACGCGGGGCATCGATGACCAAGTCGCAAGCAGCGCCGGTGTGCTCCTCGAGTGAGGCGGCGATGGCAGTGACATCGCCGAGCGTGGCGCTCATGAGCATAAACTGCGTGTGGGGCAGGGTGAGCAGCGGTACCTGCCAGGCCCAGCCGCGGTCGGGGTCGGCAAAGTAGTGGAACTCGTCCATGGCGACGCAGCCCACATCGGCATCTTCGCCCTCGCGCAGTGCGTCGTTGGCAAGGATCTCTGCCGTGCAGCAGATGACGGGCGCCTTGGTGTTGATATGCGTGTCGCCGGTGATCATACCGACGTTATCGCGGCCGAGCACCTGTACCAGATCGAAGAACTTTTCGCTGACCAGGGCCTTGATAGGGGCCGTGTAATAACAGCGCTTGCCCTGCGCCATGCCCATAAAGAGCATGCCCAGCGCGACGAGCGATTTACCCGATCCGGTCGGCGTGCCCAAAATGACGTGATCTCCGGCGGCCAGGTCCATGAGAGCCTCTTCTTGGTGATCCCACAGCTCAATGCCGCGATCGCTCGTCCATTCAAAGAAGCGCTCGAAGGCCTGGTCGGGCGTGAGCCACGGTTCGGGCTCGCTGCCGTCCTCGGGCTCCCACCAGGTGGGGGAGAGCGCACCGAGTGAGCCGAATTCGGCTTCGGTTCCCGTGCCGCCCGAGAATGAACTGGCGGCTCCGGCGCCGGAGACGGTGCTGGCGGCGATATCTGTCGTGGTCTGTGCCATGTGGTTGCTTTCTCTCGCGATTGTCCGCCAACTATTATGGCGTAGCGGCGGCGCGGGGTGCCAGCGCGAAAGAAAATGCAGGAAATGGGCGTTCTGCTCAGCCGTTTGGTGCGGCCGCGAGCTAAGTGAGTAGACTTTTTGCGATTTCGCCAGCACATGGCTTTTGCGTAAGGGATTTACCTGCGGTTTTACTTGTTCCTATGCGGGTTGTGCTTGGCTATTGCTAAAAAGTCTACTCACTTAGGCTTGAGGGTCGTTCGTCGGTGCCTATTTGCGCTTGCTCGCTGGCGACGTGACTGTCAGAAGCCCCTATGACTCCTGCGGAAGGCGCTTCTTGCCTTTGCGGGCGCGGTTTCTAAAGTTCTCGACGGCCTCTTCCATGCCCAGAGGTACATAGGTGAGCTCATCGAGGTTTTCGGGCAGGTAGCAGGCAAGGCTTTGCTCCTGCGCGCGGCCCGCCGCGAGCTGTTCATTGCTGGGCTGCGCGCCGGGTGTGGCGCAAATGCCATAGACGACGGCACCCATCTCGCGCGTGCGGCATTCGTACTCGGTCTCGGGATGCTCGGGATAGTCGCGGCGGACGTCGTCGCTTACCCAAAGCGTGTCGTAGCCGGCCGCGGCAAACTGCCCCAGGGCGTAGTCGCGCAATGGCTTACTGTCGGTTCGCAGTGTGACGGTGGCGCCGGCTGAAAAGAGCGGGCGGTAGAGCATCAGATGGTCGACATGGACGAGTCGTTTTTTGGCGTACTTGGCCTTGGGCTGCGGCGTGGGAAAGTTGATGGTTATGGCGTCGAGCTCGCCTGCGGCAAACAGCTGCGGCAACGTTGCGGCGCCTCGGGGCAGGACGAGTGCGTTGGATAGCTCCTGCTCGCAGATTTTCTGTGCGGCATAGGCGATGCAGATGGGCTCCTGGTCCATACCGATAAAGAGCGTGTCGGGCTCACGGCGAGCTTGCTCAACCAGATAGGTGCCTTTGCCGCAGCCCAGATCCAGATGAAGGCGGGTGAAGGGTGCGCCGCCGGCTGGCGCGCAGGCTTCGCACCAATTCCCGGCATAGGACTCGGGGTTCGTCTCAATCGCATCGGCGTAGCGCTCCAGGCGCTCCTCGAGCACAAAGTTCTTAGGCGTGCGAACGTGGACGGCTCCCATGAGGCTCCTTGGTCATACGTATGGAACGCATGGCTGCGCGTTCCGTCAATGGGTTGGAAAAGGGTGGGCATAGTTTGCCCGAAGGTTACGGTGCGGCTCGGCGGCGAGTCGTTGATGCCTACAGGCGCTTGAGGATTACATAGCGGTTGAGCTCGCCGCTACGGCCGTCGGCGTGGAAACGCTCGAGCTCGCGCACGGGGGCCTCGCCGCTTTTGTAGAACGTGCGGACGCCGCGCACCAGGTCGGTGATCTGCTGATCGTCAAAGTGATGGCAATAGCGGTAGGCGTGGCGGTCGTTTTGCCAGCCGATGAGGTGATCGCCGGCCTCGAACTGTGCGGAATCGTATCCCTCAAACGGCGGGGTGAGCTCGGCGCGGGCCTCGGCGCGAACGGCCTTGCGCGCCATGCGCTCGTCGTTCATAAACTCCCAAAAGCTGATAGCGATGATGCCGCCCGGGCGCGTCTGGCGCACCAGGGCGTCGAGCACGCGCACGCGGTACTCGCATGACGGCACGTGGTGCATAAAGCCAAAGCAGACCGAGATATCGGCGAGCGGGGCATCGAAAAGCACATCGGGCGTCTCGGCGGGGTTGAGCTTCATGAGGGCGTCGAGCGCATCGAGTTCCTGGAAGTGCAGGTTGGGAATGCGCAGGGCGTGGCCGTGGGCGTCTATTGCCAGATCTTGGCACGAGTCGACACCATAGAACTCAAACGGGCAGCTGGCATCTGCCGAGGGGTTTGCGCCGTCGACGCCCTTGGCGGCAAGTGCCCCGCCGGCGGCAAAGTTCTCGAATCGCATATTGCCGCAGGCAAGGTCGAAGACGCGGACGGGATGCTCGATCGTGGCCACATCGAGCTGCTCAAGCGCGATGTCCATGGTGCGCACCCAGCCGGGCCACGGGGCTTGGCGCGTATCGGAAAAGGAAGCGGAGTGCTCGCGATAGAACGTATTGTTGAGCTGGATGAGCGATGATGCGAAATCGCGGTTCACGGCGCGGAACTCCCTCCGATGGCGGTGCGGAATAAACAGTACGACCATACTACCGTTAACGCCGCAACGGGGACAACCGAGCTGTGGGTCATTGCTTTGTTTGGACACATTTCCGCAGCTCATATGTGCCCGCAACCGCCGGTTGTCAAAAATCTCACTAGAATAGGTAGCATGATTTTGGCGGTGGCGGATAGATTTTTAACTGTGCAAGGCGCCTTAAGAACAAAAACGGTCCGGCGGCACGGCTGGCAAAAGCATAGGAGGAACCATGAATGTAGAAACTGCTCAGCGGCTCGCCGACCTTCGCCGCAGCAAGGGCTTTAGCCAAGAAGGATTGGCGCGAAAGCTGGGACTGTCACGCCAAGCGGTCAGTAAATGGGAGCGCGCGGAGAGCTCGCCCGATACCGAGAACCTGATTTCGCTCGCCAAGCTCTATGGTGTGAGTCTGGATGAGCTGCTCAATCCGAGCGATGAGATCGAGGACGATATCGAGTTTGAGAACGAGGACCGCGCCCGTCAGCGCGAGGCCGAGGCGGCGGAGCGTGCCCGTACCCACGAGGCGGCGGCACGCGCTACCGAGGCGGCAACGCAGGCGAGTGATGCCGCCGCCAAGGCGGCGCAAGCGGCAAGCTGGAGTGCACAGGCCGCCAATGCCGCTACGGCGCAGGCGACGAGTGGCGGTGCGGTTGGCTCGACTCCGGTGAAGGGCCCGTTCCAGTCGTTCCCGTATTGGGCTGTGTGTTGGCTGCTGTTCTTTTTGCTGATGTTCCCGTTTGGTGCCGGCCCCTTTGCCGCGCTGATCTTCTTTACGATTCCCATCTATCACTGGGTGGCGCGTGCACTCGATGGTGATTGGGCGCGCGGGGATATTCAGGTTGGTCCGGCGCCGGTGGCAGCCAGGGCTCAGGATGCTTCCGCTGCGGCTGATACTGATGCGGCCGCTACGACCGCCGCTGAGCCGAGTGCCAAAGAAGGTGATGAATGATGAAGCTCTCGCATGAATCGAAGGTGCGCCTGGGTGTTGGTATCGGAGCGTTTGTGCTCATCATCGGACTTGTCTTTGGCACTTCGCGGCTATTGGCTCATTCCGATACTGTGCGTACGACCGGTATTCTATCTGGCAATTTGTCTGATTTTGACGATATGTTTGACGACGATGATCTCTTGGATAGCGGTAACTATTCCGCTCGGCCTCAACAACTTTCGAGCGAAACGTTTGATGCCGACGCGTTCACATCGCTTGACTTGGACGTGACGTCGGGCACGGTCGAGGTCAAACACGTCTCCGGTGGCCCGGTGCGTGTTATCGAAAGCGGCCGCGTTGCGAAGGGAACGTCTGCTTCTGATGCGGCTACCCGGAACCTTGCTGAGGTCAAGGGCTCTACGCTCAAGATCGGTCAGTTCGACTACGATGATAAGCGCGCGATTGACCGCACAATTACCATTGAGCTGCCGCGAGATGTTGCGGATAGCCTGGTGGGCATTACGGCGAATGTAGGGTCGGGCGACCTGGCGGTCGCGGACATTGTGTGCCATGATCTGGATATAACGTTGAATTCGGGAGACGTTGAGTTTACGGGCACCGTGACCGACACCCTGAATGCCAAGGTCGGTTCGGGCGACATGACGTTCGAGCTCTACCAGGCGCCCGCGAAGTCGATGGACGTGAGCGTGGGCTCGGGCGACGTGGAGATGACGGTTCCGAACTCTACGGGCTTTAAGGCGAGCCTCACCTTGGGCAGTGGCGACTTCGAGAGCGATTTCCTTCCGCTTGGCTACGATGGGGAGACTATTTTGAATCTTGAATTCGATAACGGTGACAAGTCTGCTACGTATCGATTTGAGATTGGTTCGGGCGACATGTCGTTTGATTCGGAGTGACGGGTGGTTTTAGGAGACCCGCAAACGTAGACGCGCTGTTTGATGGAGGCGCCGGAACCGTGACGGACTCCGGCGCCTTTGCCTTTACAATGGGGGCATGGAACAGATTATCTTGAACATACTCGAGGCTCTGCGCCGCGGCGAGACCGTGGACGACAAGGCGCTCGTCAAACTGATACATGCCGAGGCGCGCCGCGAGGGCGCCGACAAACGCGACCTGGCTAAGCGCCGTCTGCTGCCGTTCTACCAGCGGGTTAAACGTGAGGAGCCGGCTCGGTGGGCTGCGTGGAATGTCGATGCCGAGTTGGAGCGTCAACTGCTGCAGGTGCTGCGCATGAAGCCGCGCCGCACGGCTTCGGGCGTGGCGACCATTGCCGTCATCACCAAGCCCTGGCCGTGCTCGGGCGATTGCCTGTTTTGCCCCAACGACCTGCGCATGCCCAAGAGCTATCTGCACGCTGAACCGGCGTGCGCCCGTGCGGAGCAAAACTGCTTCGATCCGTATCTGCAGGTGAGCGCTCGCCTGACGGCGCTTTCGCAGATGGGTCATGCGACCGACAAGATTGAGCTCATCGTGCTCGGCGGCACCTGGAGCGACTATCCGCAAGGGTATCAGGCATGGTTTATGTCGGAGCTTTTCCGTGCGCTCAATGACGATGCCGTGGCCGGCGTGGCGGCCAACCCCATGCTGGCGCGTCCGGGCATCAGCCGTGCCGAGGCGGGACGCCTGCTCGATGACGCTCCTGCCGATGCCCTGCCGGCGGTGGTGGCGGAGCGTCGCGAGCGCTATCGGGCAGCGGGCATTACGACCGACGAGGTCGAGCTCGCTGCCGGCGTTGCCGACGAGCAGGGGCGTGTGGATGCTGCCGTGGGCGGCTATAACCGCGCAGTGCGTCGTCTGTACGGCCCCGGCACGCCGTGGGGCGAGGTCGCCGAGTGGCAGACGGCGACGATGGAAGAGCTTGAGCGGCAGCAGCGCATCAACGAGACAGCGAAGCATCGCGTGGTGGGGCTCGTTATCGAGACGCGCCCCGATGCCGTAACGCCGCAGGCGCTCACGCTCATCCGTCGTCTGGGCTGTACCAAGATTCAGATGGGCATCCAGAGCCTCGACCAGCATCTGCTCGATATCAACGAGCGTCGCATTTCGGTGGCGCAGATCGAGCGCGCGTTTTCGCTTGCGCGCCTGTTTGGCTTTAAGATCCATGCGCATTTTATGCTCAATTTGCTGGGCGCCACGCCCGAGGGTGACAAGCGCGACTACGAGCGCTTTATGACCGAGGGCGCCTTTATGCCCGACGAGGTCAAGGTCTACCCGTGTGCGCTCATCGAGGGTTCGCGCCTGGTGGGCTGTTACGAGCGTGGCGAGTGGCGCCCCTATACCGAGGAAGAGCTGCTCGATGTGTTGGCCGACGATATCGTGGTGACGCCGGCGTTCTGCCGCATCAGCCGCATGATTCGCGACTTTAGCTCCGACGACATTATGGTGGGCAACAAGAAGCCCAACCTGCGTCAGCTCGTTGAGAACCGCCTGGCTGCTCGGGGTGACGGTGCGACGGTGCGTGAGGTTCGCTATCGCGAGATCAGCACGGCGGGTGCCGACCTGGGCGAGTTGACCCTTGACGAAGAAGTGACGTACGAGACGCCGGTGACGCACGAGCGCTTTTTGCAGTGGGTGACGCCGCAGGGCAAGATTGCGGGCTTTTTGCGGCTGTCGCTGCCCGATCGCGCATTTGTTGCCGCGCATGCGGACGAGTTGCCGACGACGCCGGACGAGGCGATGATTCGCGAGGTGCACGTGTATGGCATGGCGGCACGCGTGGGCGACCAGGGACAGGCGGCGCAGCATCACGGGTTGGGGCGTTTGCTCGTAGAGCGTGCATGCGAGATTGCCCGGGATGCGGGTTATGCGCGTATCAACGTGATTAGCGCGATTGGCACACGCGAGTACTATCGCCATCTTGGATTTTATGACCATGGTCTCTATCTGCAAAAGGAGCTCTAGATGAACAAGCCGAGTGTTTCCGCTGGCGTTGTTGCCGGCGTTGCCCTGGGAGCCGCGGCGCTTGGTGCGGCCGCCGTCGCTGTTCGTGCTGCCTGTTTGCAGGTCGCACGTACCCGCAACGGGTTGGCACGTGTGAAGCGTGTGCACGACGAGAGCGGTGACGAGGTCCGCGTGCTCGTACAGGGCGGCGTCTACCAAAGCGCGAGCTATGTTGGCGATCGTTGGGCGGAGCCAGTCTTTGCGTACTATCGTGCATTTGACGATGTGTTTGAGGCCGAGGACGCAATGCGTGATGCTTACGGGCATGGTATCGACCGTATGCTCATGCTGGGCGGCGGCGGGTTTGCCTATCCAAAGTTTGCGCTGATGTCGCACGAGAGTTTGCGCATGGACGTCATTGAGTACGATGCCGAGATTACGCGCCTGGCGCGCCGTTGGTTCTACCTGGACGAGCTGGAGCGCGCGGTGGGTGACCGCCTGCGGGTGATTACCGCCGAGGCTCGCTCGTATCTGGGTGTGACGAGCGTGGGCCATCGTCGCTACGACGTGGTCGTGAGCGATTGCTTTGGCGGTGCCGAGCCCGTGCGCGAGCTGGCGACCGTTGAGGCGCTGCGCCTGGTGCGGGGCAGCCTGAACCCCGGGGGTATCTACGTTGCCAATATCGTGAGCGCAAACGAGGGGAGCGATGTGACGTTCCTGCGCGATTGCGTTGCCACGGCACTTGAGGTGTTCAACCGCGCTTGGGTGGCGCCTTGTGGCGATACGGAGTTCGGCGGCGAGGAGAACTACCTGCTCATCGCCAGCGACGGCGACTACGCCTTTGCCGAAGCCGTGCCCTTCGACACCGACTTCCTCGGCACCGTCCTTCACGACAAGTAAGTCTCCCCGTCCCAAAAAAGACTGGTCTTAGGCGTGGTCGCGCCAGCCGAGAACGCGCTGCTTCATACCCTCGATGTCGAGCACGCCTTCGGCAAAGCCCTTGCGCACGAGCTCTTCGGGAACAAACTCGTCGTAGCGGTCAAAGTAAGGCACCTCGCCAGGATAGACGAGCTCGATGGGATCGAAGTCCTTCTCGGCCTCGGCGGCGAGCACCTCAAAGAACGTCTCCTCATCGGCCTTCATCTTAAACTGCATAAAGTACGGGCGTGACGGATCGAGCCCGCGAAGGCCCAGCTCCGCGGCACATTTAATCTTGAGCATGCGCTCGAGCGCCAAAAAGGCGTAGCTGCCCAGCCAGGGGAAGAGCACCCAGGTATCGCCGCCCAGGTTAATGAGCGGCTTGGTTCCCGCCCCCGAAATCTCGGTCGTATGACGAGCCTGCGCCAAGCGGGCCCGTGCGTTACCCATAAGGTACGGATATGTCGCGTGCTCGTTGAGCGCCTTGCGCATGCGCTCGAGCACATGCGTGTTAATGTCGCCGGGGCAGTCGCCAAAGTAGGCCGGCACCCGGCCCTTGACCTGCGTGGCAAAGACAGTGTGGCGCTTCCAGTCCACTTCCTCGACAATCCAGCAGTGTCCGGCGATGGCGATGCGCTCACCGGGCGGGGGCGGATTAACGATCGTGCCCAGCTCGGCCGATTCGCTCCGGACGGTAAACTCCTCGTTTTCCTGGAACACGGCGTAGAACTTAAAGTTGTTGATGATGCGCTCGCCCGCGAGACCCACGATGAGCCCGCCACCTTCGGTGACCTGGATATGGTCGATCTTAATGAGGTGACGTAGCAGCACGCGGTAATCGTCTGCCGAGACACGGTGGAAATAGCTGAGCGTGAGCACGCGCTGGGCAAGTTCGGCCGGCGTGAGCTCGCCGGTGCTGGCGAGGGTCGACATAGTCTGGTGATAGAGCAGGCTGTAGGGGAGACGATCGAGCTCGGGTGGCTCGACCCACTTTTCCTCGCGATAGAGTTGTACGAGCGCGATACCCTGCAGGAGCTTCCAGGGAATGGTTTCGGGCATCATCGTGCGCGGCTCGGGCTCTTCCTCGCGCATGACAAACCACATCTCGGGCGGAAGATCGCGACGGCCCGTGCGCCCCATGCGCTGCAAAAAGGAGCTAACGGTAAACGGCGCGTCAATCTGGAAGGCGCGCTCCAGGCGGCCGATATCGATACCGAGCTCCAACGTAGAGGTGGTGACGGTTGTCTGCGTCTGCTCCTCGTCGCGCATGAGCTCCTCGGCCGTCTCGCGTAGCGATGCCGAAAGATTGCCGTGATGGATGAGAAAACGGTCGGGCTCGTGCCGGCTCTCGCAGTAGCTGCGCAGCATGGAGCACACGGCCTCTGCCTCCTCGCGCGAGTTGGCAAAGACCAGGCACTTGCGGCCGCGCGTATGCTCAAAGATATAGCCCATACCGGGGTCGACGTTGTCGGGTGCCGTGTCGGTGGGGTTGAGAAGCGCCTGCTCGGTCGCACGTGGGATGTCGACTTCGCCCTCGGGGGCCGAGGAAGTGCGACGGTCTTTGGGAGCGGCCTTGCCCCGCGCCTGCTCACGACGTTGACGGTGTTCTTCCTGTGTAAGCTGTCCGCTGTGGCACATGTCTTGTCCGGATGCGGGCAGCGCCGCGGGCGCCGCCGTCTCAATACGCTCGCAAGCAAGCACCTCGGCTTCCTGCGGACCTGTGCCTACGAATCCCCGCTGCTGTGCCTGGGGGCCCGAGTTGTAGAAGTGCTCCATGGAGATGCGCCACACGCGGCGCGGTTCTTCAAAGCGGGGGATAACGCAGTCGCGCCCCGTTCCCTGTGAGAGAAAAGCGCCCGTGCGCTCGGGGTCGCCGATGGTAGCGGAAAGGCCAATGCGTCGAGGCTGCACGCCGGCCATGCGCGAGAGTCGCTCGACAAGGCAGAGCGTCTGCCCGCCACGGTCGCCGCGCATGAGCGAGTGAACCTCGTCGATGACCACGTAGCGCAGGTCGCAAAACATGCGCGGGATCGCCATGTGCTTATGGATCAGGAGCGCCTCGAGTGATTCGGGCGTAATCTGCAAGATGCCGCTCGGTTTTTTGATGAGCTTGGCCTTGTGCGACTGCGAGACATCGCCGTGCCAGTGCCAGACAGGGATATCGGCCTCTTCGCAGAGGTCGTTGAGGCGAACGAACTGGTCGTTGATGAGTGCTTTGAGGGGGCCAATGTAGAGGGCGCCCACGCTCGCGGGCGGGTTCTCCCAAAACTCGGTCAGGATGGGAAAGAAGGCCGCCTCAGTTTTGCCAGATGCCGTGGATGCCGTCAGGAGCACATTGTCTTGCGTGTTGAAGATGGCATCTGCCGCCGCAACCTGGATGGAGTGCAGGCTCTCCCAATCGTGGGAGTAGATGAAGTCTTGGATAAACGGGGCGTAGCGGTCAAAGGCGTTCACGGGGCCTCCTCTCAAAAACGAATTTCTCAACGCTGCCGACAACGGCTTGCTGCATTACAGTCTCAACGTTTGCCCAGATAAAACCTGCCAAAATAAACCTGTCCCTTATTGGCAGGTTAGATGGTGAATTCGGCGAAGTTACGGTCGCCGCCTGCGGTATCGGTGTCGCCTGTTGCGGTTGCCGGCGCCAACGCGTCGCCGCCGACGCTTTGCAGCAGCTCGGCCACGTTGGCGTCGGGGTTTTGGCATAGGATGTCGAGCAGCTCGATAAAGTCACGAATGACTTCACGCGGCGTCAGATGCGTGTCGGCTCCCACGCGACCGAACTCGATCTTGAGGAAGTCCACCAAGTCGTTCTCGGCAAGCGTGGGCGTCCAGCCAAAGTAGCCGGCATGGATCTGCATGAGTTTTTCGATGAGCACCAGCAGCTCCTCGTAGGTGAGTGGCTGCAGGCGGATGATGGGCGCGAGCATGTCCTTAAAGTCTTCGCGCGCAAAGCGGCCCTGAGCGAGTCGGCTGCGCAGGGCCTCGTAGGAGAACACGCCGCGGCGGCGGTCCTCGATGGAGGTCGGCGTGCCGCCCATGATCATGCCCAGGTACTGCGCCTTGCCTTGGAGCGTGTCGTTGTACATGGTCAGGATCTTCTCGTAGTTGTATTGGCGCGTGATGGCGTTGGGAATCTTATACAGATTCACGAGTTCGTCGATGAGCACCAGCATGCCCTTGTAGCCGCTGCAGACCAAAAAGCGCGCAATGAGCTTAACGTAGTCGTACCAGTCGTCATCGCTGATGATGGTCGAGGAGCCCAGCTCGGCGCGTGCCTCGCTCTTGGTGCGGTATTCGCCGCGAATCCATTTGGTCACGCGGCTCATGGCCTCTTCGTCGCCCCCGGATGCGGCCATGCGATAGCGGCGGAGCATGCGGGTGAAGTCGAAGCCGTGGACCATCTCCTCGAGCGGGGCCAGTTGGGCATTGACGATCGACTCGTCGACGTCGGCACACGAGGCGACCCAGCGATCCAGAATAAGGTTGAGCGCACCGCCCTCGGGGCGCGTCTTGGTCGATATATTGCGGATGAGCTCGCGGTAGGTGGCAAGGCCCTGTCCCTGACCGCCCTGCAGGCGGCGCTCGGGCGACAGGTCGGCATCAGCGACGACGAATCCCTCGCCCATGGCGTGCGTGCGGATAGTCTGGAGCAAAAAGCTCTTGCCGGCGCCGTAACGACCGACCAGAAAGCGGAAGCTCGCGCCACCGTCGGCGATGAGACTCAGGTCGGTGAGCAGGGCGCGGATCTCGACCTCGCGCCCTACGGTGATGTAAGGAAGGCCGATGCGCGGGACCACACCGCCCTTGAGCGAGTTGAGAATGACGGCAGCGACGCGCTTGGGCACGCGAGGTGCTGCGGATGCGGTATCACTCATGGTCTAGGTATCCTCTCACGTCTGCTTCGTAGTCCTCGATAATCTGCGGCCCTGCCGCGCTAAATTCAATTACGGTGTCGCCCACCAGGTCAAAGAGCGCCTCGTTGATGGTATCGACGAGCATGTCCTCGCTCTGCTCCGATTGCACTACCGCCGATTCCGCCTGTACTGCGTTGTGCTCGAGCAGCGCGCGGAGATAGGCGTCTGCGGCGGGCGCGAGTTCGTTCGTGGCGTCAGCGGGCGCAGCAGCTGCGAACGCGGGCGTCGGTGCGAGAAGCGGTGCTACGACACCAAACTGTTCGGTGGATATGGTCGGCTCGTCGGACTCGTCCTGCCCTGCGGCCGCCGCGACCGCCTCGACCGTCGCGGCGGCCGCAGGCTCGGCTTCCGGTTGCCCTGAGTCCGCTGCCTCGGCTTCTGCGGACGCGCCGTCCTCGCGTTCCTCGTCGATCAAAAGCGCTTCGCGCGTTTGTGCGGCAGCGCTCCGAATGTGCCCCAGCTGGCTCAAATCGATATCGATCTTGACGGGCTGGTGTGCGGCGTCCCACGAAAGCCATGCCACAATCTCGTCATCGATAATCTTGGCCAGATATTTGGGGACCTTTTCTTCCTTAAGGGGATGGGCGGGGTCCAGCGCCAGGCGCAGGCGTTGGTCGCAGGCGCGCATCATTTCACCGAGCTTGCTGCTCTTTTGCCTGCTACCGTGAATCCGCATGCATTCCCAAAAACCGTTTTGGCAACGGTAGATATGGATGGGGTCCAGACGGTATTCGCAGTCCTCGTGGCGCTCGGGCGCAAAGAATACGGCCGAGGCAAACATGGTGTAGGGCATGGCCGTCTCCTCCCCAAATAAACTTGCCACGATGCCGGTCTTTCGGTGCGTGTCATAGTAGCGCGCCATGCGGACATACACGGCGCACGCCACGTGGCGCAGATCGCGGTGGTGGCTGCGGTCGAGCCGCGAGTTACTTAGGTTGTACGTGGAGAGGGCGTTGATGGCGGCCATGAGTCGCTCCTCGCGCACCTCATCGGGCGGAAGGGGGAGCGTGGGCTCGGAGGTTTTGCGACGCTTGGGTGCCGGGTCAGACGGCGTCGGTGCTGGTACAAGGTCTCGTGCCGCGCGCCGCAGCTCGATAAGGGCGTTATCGAATATGACGGTTTTAGAGTCGCGAAGCAGCTTGGGGTCGAGCCCGTGGAACACGGCGTAATCTTGCAGCCACACGCGCGCAAACCGGTCGATGCCGGGCTCGAAGGCGCGATAGACATCCCAAAAAGCCTTGATCTTGTTAAAACCATCGAGTGGATTATCTACGCCAATGCCGCAGATCAGCTCATAAAGATACAGAAAGGCAAAGGACGTAGACGTTTCCTCGACGGTTCCGCGGCGCACTTGGGCACGCCAGGTAAAGTAGCCGCGCAGCTGCCGGTCGCTCATGGCGTTGTAGGTGGGAAAGTACGACTTAAAGGTGCCGTTGTAGGGACAGTCGTCCTCAAAGTCGGCCATCAGCAGGCCCTGGCGGTAAAAAAGCTCGGCTTCCGAAAGCCAGCGGCCCGCACCGCCCTTGGGGTCATCCTGCCAGCGCGATATCTCGCGCATTTTACGGTACTGGTCGGGGAGGAAATTCTGCATCTGTCGGCCGGTTTTGAGAATCGGCTCGTCTGCGTAGGTTTCGTTTGAGAAGCGGGCGGACTGATGGGTCCGGGCCTCGGCCATGATGCGCTCGATGAGCATCTTGATGTCCTGGTCGGCCACCGCTCCTCCTCTCGAACACAGCTACGGTGACCTCATATCATAGCACAGCATCAAACAGATGTTCGAGATACCGCTGCGTTGATAGATTTAGAACAGGAGGGCGTAGATGACGGCGATGACGACGGAGGGAAGCATATTGGCCGTGCGGAAGGTCTGAGGACGGATGAGGTTGACGCCGACGCAGAAGATGAGCATGGAGCCTACGAGCGAAAGGCTGTTGAGGGCAGCTGTGGTCATGATGGGGGAGAGCGCGCCGGCAAACAACGTGATCGTCCCCTGGAACACGGCGACGGGCAGGGCGGAGAAGATGCAGCCGCGGCCAAGCGAGGCCGTCATGGTGCAGACGATGATGCAGTCCAGTGCGCCCTTGAGGGCAAGCGTTGACCAGTCGCCGAGCAGGCCGTCCTGGATCGATCCCACAATGGCCATGGCGCCGATGCACACGGTGAGTGAAGTCGAGACAAAAGCGTTGGTGAACTCGTTATCGCCCTCACTGCCAGTCTTGCGCTTGAGCCATTCGCCAAGGTTCTCGATGGCGGCCTCCAAGTTGATGGCCTCGCCGATGAGCGAACCGAGCGCAAATGAGACGATGAGCATGGTGGTACCGGTGGTCGCTAGCGCCTTTCCATCGATGATGAGCATCTTTTGCATGGTGCCGCCCAGGCCGATAAACAGGACGCACAGCCCCGATGCTTTCATGAGCGTGTCTTGGATGCGCGGTGTAATGAAGCGGCCGCCCGCTAATCCCAAAAGACCGCCCGCAACTAAAAGCGCAACGTTGATGATTGTTCCCAAGCCCGGCATGAGCCCTCCTGTATTGATGCCAACGTGGCAATCGTAGCAGAACGAAATGCGAGGCACATCGCGACTCATCTAATACGTTATATAAGTGGTATTAGGAATGATGCGCAGCATTTAAGCCTCAGGTGGTTGTCGGGACATAGGGGTAGTAGTCAAAGCGCAGTGTCATAAGCCGCTGCGGGGATTCAATAGCCGCGGCGATGATATTGGCATCGCGGGCACGATCAAACCCTTCGAGTTCGATCTGATACGAGACGTCTTGCATAATGTCCAGACGTCGCCAGGCTAGAAGTGTGTCGCCATCGAATTCCAAGGTCTTGCCTCCGTCTGGGGCAACGGCGTATAGACGCAGTTTAGCGGTGGTTGCAGGGTCGACAACCGTGACCTTTTTAATTTCGTTTCGAGTATTCTTGGCGCCCAACAAGGTGAGCAGTGTTGGGGCCACGACCTCGCCCGATGGCAAAAAGACGACTTCGATGGATTCGGGAAATGCGATGATGGCCGACTTGCGGACGGGCTGATTGACGGCGGCAACTTCGATGTTTGCAGCATCGATGACCTCTGTGTGGTCGAGGGCGGCAAGCACGCAGCAGTTACCTTCATCGATCTCCTGAGGATCAGCAAGCCCCAGACTGCCCGCGAGCTCTGGATCGTTTGGACCGGTAGCGGGCTCATTCGGTGCTTCGAAAGAAGCTGGGACGCTGTTTGTCGGCGACGGCGTGTCGCCCGCACCTGCTTCTTTGTCCGTGCTCTCTTCTTGTATGGTTGCGTTGATGGGTTCGTCGTTTGAGGGGAGCGTCTTGGCGTCAAGCGCGGAGGGGACAATCCCGACGGCTCCGGATCCGTTCCACTCCATCTCGAGAAGCGCCGGGTCGGCAAGAATGCGTTGCCTGCCTAGCGTGTGGGTATCGATCGCAATAGGGCCTGCCTCCGTCCCGCGCGTAAGGCCGAGCGATCCGGCCGGCTTCTCGAAATGAATGTCTGTGTCCTCGGTACTGGCGGCGTAGAACAGCAGGGATGCTTCTCCCGCCGCGATGGCATCGGTGCCCGCCTTGGTCAGCCGCAGCGATGCCGTGAATGAGAGGGTGGGCTGCACATCGTCTGCATTCGCGGCGGCGCAGCCCAGACATATACCGCCTCCTTTCTCGAAAAACGCACCGTCGAAGGCGACCTTCGCTCCGTTCGCCGAGTCATCGACCGAAGCGATATCGATGCGCAACCCCAAATCGCACGGATCGCCATCTGCATCGAGCACAATCGAGCGCCATGTGCAGACGGCGCACCCCGCCTGGGAGCCGTTTGCCTTGTTCGAACGATTGATATCCACGACTATCGAGCCGTCCGTATTACGACGAAGGCATCCCGAGGTTGAGATTGCGGCCTGTGCGAACGAAAAACGCTTGCACGCAATGGCGCTCGACGGATTTGGTGCGGAGCTTAGGGCTGCTGGTAAGGAGTCTGCCATGACGGGAGTCGCCCAAGCGGCGACAGGCGTTCCGGTTGCGAGCGCGCCGCAGAGTGCGACGACGGGCAAAAGGTTCTTCGATGCCATGGGGTCTCCTTAGCTAAATTTAGTGCGGCCTGTCCGTGTTTCGTTTCTGGCTGCGTTTGATGTGCAGACCGAGGCCGGCGGTTCCCGCACCTGCTGCCGTGGCGCCTGCTGCCAAGAGCCATCGTCTGTCGTCTGTCTGTGCCAACGGTTCCTTGCAGTTGCCGCGGTCGAGCTCCGAGAGGTCGACCGTCACTTGCGTGGCGGCCTGCGCCTGTTCTTGCTGGGCAAAGGCCATGGCTGGCCCAAACGCTAGGATACTGACGGCGGCCAGGGCGACGGCCTTATGCCGTGTGCGCACCGGGCTCGACCGTCCAGGTGATCGTTGCAACCTGATCGCCTTCGCCGGTTACGCGGAAGATGTCGCGCGTGACGCGGGCGACGTTTCCGCTTGTCTTGAGCTTAATTTTGTCCGTGCCGCCGGCAATGCCCTGGTAGCCCATGTCGAAGGCTGCATTCTTGGAAAGATCGAGGCCCGTCTCCTGCATTGCGGCGCTGGCGTTCTGGAGTGCGCCGTCGGGGCCGACCTTAAAGTCGATGGAATTCTGCGCGGTTCCGGCCTTGGCGTCGGCGGCAATGGTCCAGGTGTTCATGGCGTCGATCTTCATGTTGGTGACATGGATGCCGTAGGCCGAATGATTGTCGATGGTGGTCGCGTCTTCTGAGGGGCCCTGAAGCGTGCCGTCGGCCTTGGCGACGAAGGGAATAACCGTCGGAACTTTGAACTCTACGTTGTCGATCTCGGTCCTGACCATTACTTTCGTGGTTCCAACGCGCCCGGCTGCCAGAGCTGGCGTCGGGGCGGCGCCCATTGCGAGCGCGAGCGCGAGCCCTGCGCCCACGACGAGCGCTCTGGCTCCGTTCATGTTCCTGGTGATGTCCATGGTCGTTCCTTTCTATTCGCCGCGGGCCGTCCCCGCGATGATTGGACGAATGCTGGTGAATTGCGTGCGGTGTCGCGTCGGCCGAAAAAGCTAGTTCTCGGCTTGCTCAACCCGTACCTTGACACGTGTCGGATTGCCGTGGCTGTCGAGGGTCTTGGCATCGAGTGCCTGGATCTCGATGTATGCCTCTCCTTCTTTGATGTCGCCGGCGGGGCACGTCTCGATTGTCTTGCCGGTCTCGACCACACCGGATTCGTACATGGTCTCGTCGTTTTGGATGACGCGGAATCGCTGGGGAAATTTATTGTCTTGGACGTTTTGCACGTTGACGCGCAGCTTGCCGTCCTCCTGTAGCTGAGCGACCGGCGCGACCGAAATCGTCATCATGTTGTCGCGGACGATGGCATCGAGCTCATCTTGGATTTCTTGTCGCGATTTACCCTCTGCCGTCGTGACTGAGGCGCCCGCTTCGGGCACGGGCTGCGACTGCCAGGCGTATAGCCCTACGGCGATGAGGGCGCAGGCGATAGCCAGGCAGACAACGACGAGTTTCTTGCGACGCCCCAGTCCTGCGAGGCGGGGCGGCTTCTTCGCACTCATGCGGCGTCCTTGGTGGTGTAGACACGTGCGAACGTGGACGGGTCCGCTCCAAAGAGCATGTGAAGCATCAGGCGGCGCGAGTAGATGAGCTCGTCAAAGTCGTGAGGGAGCTCGATGTCGTGGATACGCGCGATGTGGTGGGCGAGCGCCGAGAACGACTCGGGGTCGCAGATAACATCGGTGGTGACGTGGTAGACCGCCGTATCGGGGAACGCCTCTTCGTCGAAAGGCAGGAGATAGGGATCGTCGTCGACCTCGATGGCGACGCCGTACTGGGGCCAGTAATATGCCATGGGAACCTCCCTGCTTCTGGGGCCAAAACTTCTATCGGTTTTGGCTGTCGACGCCGACCGTATCAGCCGCTACTTGACCAATTTCTGACCAAATGCTTGACGGATTGACATCTCCGCAGGTAAAAGGTGGAAAAATTACTTCAACTTTTTTCGAGCGACAATCGAGCGGTCGGCGACGGCGGGGCGATATGTGTCAAAAGCATCGTCTGCCGAGGAAGCCTTGCCGTTCGCCGAATTGCACAAACGTAAAAATCGCCAATTATGGAGACGGTCTCGAACACGTCGACGAAACGATGCGGTAACATCTCCCTGCAAACACTGTAGTTAGCTAAAGGGGGAGTTCGCGTGTCTGCAACCATTAAACCCTTCACCGATGAGTTCGAAGAGTATGGCCGCGATGAATCTCGTGCATCGGGCGAAGCATCGAGCATCTCGTTTCCGACAACGGAAGACGAGGTCCGTGCCATTTTGGAAACGCTCCATGCCGAGCGTGTCCCGGTAACGGTTCAGGGCGCCCGAACCGGCCTTGCCGCCGGTGCCGTGCCCCACGGTGGGCATATCCTCAATACTTCCCGTATGAATCGCTACTTGGGCCTTCGCCGCGATGAACAAGGCCAATTTCTGCTGCGCGTGGAGCCGGGCGTTGTGCTCTCGGAGCTGCGTAAGCAGCTGAGCAAGAAGGTACTGCCGACCGCTGGTTGGGACCAGGCATCGCTTGAGGCCTACGAGGAGTTCCAAGAGTCCCCCGAGCAGTTCTTTCCCACCGATCCCACCGAGGCATCTGCCTGTCTGGGTGGCATGGCGGCATGCAACGCCTCCGGCGCCCGCAGCTACGCTTACGGCCCCATGCGCCCGCATATCACGGGACTCCACGTCGCGCTGGCTGATGGCGATTTGCTTGAGCTTCAGCGCGGCGAGGCTTTTGCCCAGGGCCGCCACCTGTCGCTCGTGACGGCAGAGGGTCATACATTCGAGCTTGATCTTCCTGACTACACCATGCCCAAGACCAAAAATGCCTCGGGGTATTTTGTTGCGGACGATATGGACGCCATCGATCTTTTTATCGGTGCGTGCGGCACGCTCGGCGTCATTACCGAGCTCGAGATCGCCCTGCAGGCGGCACCTTCGGTCGTATGGGGTGTGAGTTGCTTTTTCGATAGCGAAGACAAGGCCGTGTCCTTTACCGATTCCGTGCGTCCCGTGCTGTCCCATGCCGCCGCTATTGAGTATTTCGATGCTGGCGCCCTGGATATCCTGCGTCGCCAGCGCGAGCAGTCGACAGCGTTTGCCTCGCTGCCGGCGCTCGACGACGAGGCAAAGGTCTGTGTCTACGTGGAGCTCGACTGCGATGACGAGGCGCAGGCGACCGAGGAGCTGTACCACCTTGGATGGGTGCTGGAGTTTGCGGGCGGCCGCGACGATGCGACATGGGTCGCCCGCACCGAAGTCGATCGCGAGTGCCAGCGGTTCTTCCGCCGCGCGGTGCCCGAGAGCGTCAACATGCTCATTGACGAGCGTCGCCGCACCGACCCCACCATTACCAAGCTGGGATCGGATATGTCGGTGCCCAATGCACGCCTTGCCGATGTCATGGCCCTCTATCGCCGCACGCTGGCCGAAAGCGGGCTTGAGTCTGCTGCCTGGGGACACATCGGGAACAACCATCTGCATGTGAACATCCTGCCGCGCGATGCGCAAGACTACCGTCGTGGTGGAGAGCTCTTTGCCCAGTGGGCTTCCGAGGTCACGGCCATGGGCGGTGCCGTTTCTGCCGAACACGGCGTCGGCAAGATCAAGGCGGGCTTCTTGGAGACGATGTACGGCCACGAGGCCATGGTCGAGTCGGCGCGCCTCAAACTCCAGCTCGATCCTGCCGGCCAGTTGGGTCGCGGCAACCTGTTTACGGAGAAGCTCTTGGATGAACTCGTCCAGAAAGGGGGCGCGTGAAGATGAGTGATTTCCATATGGTGGTGTGCGTCAAGGCGGTGCCCGGAAGCACCGAGGTCAAGATGGACCCCAAGACCAATACTATCGTGCGTGATGGCAAGCAGGCGGTCATTAATCCCTTCGATGCAAGTGCCCTCGAATGTGCGCTAGCGCTGAAGGACGACTTTATCGGCTTTGGCATGGACGTGCGTGTGACGGTGGTGTCGATGGGCATCCCCGCGACCGAATCGCTGCTGCGCGACTGCATCGCCCGCGGTGCCGACGACGCGCTGCTGCTGACCGATCGCGCCTTTGCGGGCGCCGATACCCTAGCCACCACCTATGCCCTCAAATGCGGCATCGAGGCACTCGATGAGGACTTTGACCTGCTCATCTGCGGCAAGATGGCGGTGGACGGCGATACGGCCCAGATCGGCCCCGAGCTGGCCGGCGCCTTTGGGGTCCCCTGCGTGACCGACGTGAGCTGTGTGCAGAGCGCGGGATTTACGACGTGTGGCTCGCTGGCGCTCGTTCACGGCTGCGATGCCGGCGAGGAGACGGTGTACCTGGAGATGCCGTGTGCGATGACGACTGCCAAGGAGATTGGCCAGCTGCGCATGCCGAGTATTGCCGGTATTCGCGCGGCCGAGGATGCAGACGTGCGCGTGGCCAGCGCTGCCGACGTAAACGCCGACCCCTCGCGTTGCGGCCTTGCCGGATCACCGACGCAAGTCGTGCGCTCGTTTGTGCCCGACCGTGACCAAACGTGCGAGGCCGTCGAGGGAACGGCGTCCGAGCAGGCGGTAAAACTTGCCAAGATTATCGAGGGGATGGCATAGATGAGCGGGCTGATTATCGATAGCGAAGCCTGTATCGGCTGCGGTCGCTGCGTTCGCGCCTGCGCCTCGGGCGGCATTGTGGTGGAGGGTGAGCGCCCCAATCGCTGTGCCCGCGTAACCGACGGCTGTATCCTGTGCGGTGGGTGCGTCGACGCCTGCCCCGTCAACGCCATCTCGATTGAGCGCGACGGGGCCGCCGGCGCGGCAGACCTTGACGCATATCGAGACATCTGGATCTTCGTGCAGACTGACGAGCACGATGCCGTTGCATCCGTGGCCTTCGAGCTCATGGGCAAGGGGCGCGAGCTTGCCGATGCCCGCGGCTGCCGTCTGGTGGCACTGGTCGGCATGAGCCCCGAGGGCTCACTCGGGGACCTGGAGCATCTGATTTGCGCCGGTGCGGACGAAGTTCTGGTCTGTCGTGACGAGCGCCTGCGTCAGAACGACGCGGAGGTCTACGCCCGCTTGATCTGCGATTTGGTAGCCGAGCGCAAGCCCGAGGCCATTCTGTACGGCGCGACCGCCTTTGGTCGCGAGCTGGCGCCCAGTGTGGCCGTGCGCTTGCAGACGGGCCTTACGGCCGATTGCACGGTGCTTTCGATGGATACGGAGACGGGTCTGCTGCAGCAGACGCGCCCGGCGTTTGGCGGCAACCTGATGGCCACCATTATCTGCCCCAACCACCGTCCTCAGATGGCAACGGTGCGCCCCGGCATCTTTAAGGCGCCCGAGTTTGACTATAGCCGCTCCGGCACGATTGCCCAGGTAGTGCTAGCGGATGACGTTAAGGCCCGTGTCGAGATCTCGATTCCCGCCGAGGAGTGGGGACAGCAGGCCTCAATTGCCGATGCCGAGCGTCTAGTCGTGGTGGGCCGCGGCATCGGCTCCAAGAAAAACCTACCGCTGATGCGAAAGCTTGCCGAGGCTCTGGGTGCCGAGCTTGGCTGCACGCGCCCCGTGGTGGAGGCCGGCTGGCTGGAGTATCGCCACCAAATTGGCCAGACGGGTGTATCGGTCTCGCCCAAGCTCCTCGTGAGCATCGGTGTCTCGGGCGCTATCCAGCATCTCGCCGGCATCGGTGGGGCGGAGTGCATTGTCGCCATCAATGAGGACCCGGATGCCCCCATCTTCGGTGCCGCCCGGTACAAGGTCGTCGGCGATGCCGTTGAGATCGTTGAGGAACTGCTGGCTCAGCTTGAGCGCTAAGCGCGCGTCAGCCAGTCGCGCATCTCGTCCTTTAGGCGGCTCCAGGTTGCCTGCGTGGCGGGGTCGGTAAAGGGCCGCGTAATGCCAAAGGGCGCGTCGAGCAGGCGGTGGATATCGCCCTGTTTGCGCGCCAGCGCGCGGCTCGCTGGATAGACGAGCTCAAACATAAAGCAGATGAGTCCCACCAGGTAGTCTGCGGGCTCATCGCGCTCATCGCGTGCGACGCAGCGGTGCTCGTCAAAGGCGGTAAGCGCCGGTGTCGAGAAGTGGCTGGCGAGAAACGTGTCCTCATCCACCTTGAGGATGGTGTCGACGGTGCTGTCGGCGATGGTGCGCATAATGTCGATCTTGTCGCCATCGCGCACGATCTCGCAGAAGCTCCGTGTACGGGTGTCGAGTTCCGTGGGCAGGCGAAAATCACTGTGGTGGGCGATGCTCGCGCGGATCAGTTCGTCCTCTGCCGGGTCATCGATAAAGTCGCGGATGCTCGTTACGGCGGGTGCATCGGCGGGATTCTCGCCAAAGAGGACCTCGATGCCCAGCGCTGCATGGCTCATGCTCTCGGCGTCCTTAAAGGTGTCCCAGTGCCGCAACTGCTCAAAGCGGCCCATATCGTGTAGCAGGCCGCAAAGCCATGCCAGGTCAATATCTTCTGACGACCAGCCCTGCTCGCGCGCTACGGCATCGCATGCCTCGGCCACGTGGTACGTATGCTCGATTTTGAGCGCGATGCGTGGGTTGGTGGCGTCGTAGGCATCGGTGTAGCTTTTGAAGGCCGCGCGCGCCCGGTCTCGATCGATAGCTGTCATAATGACTTCCTAAAAAGTTGTGTCTTTCGATCCGGTGGCAATTGTAGGTGAACTTTATTGCCACCGGTTGATATTTCTGCTGCGTTGCAAGGCGCGCTGCAGACGACTTACCAGAATGGGAGTGGCATGGTCCTTAGGATCTTTAAAATCGTCTGGCCAGTGATGCTTACCTATATTGCAATAGGCGCGCCGTGCGGAATGATCATGGGGCAGACGGGAATGGAGCCCTGGATGGTCTTTGCTCTGAGCAGCACGTTTGTGACGGGCAGCGGCCAGTTTATGATCTGCAATCTTTGGCTGGCGGGCGTGCCTGCAGCATCGATCGTCGCGAGCGTTGCTGCCATCTCCTCGCGCTTTGCGCTTTACTCGGCATCGATCGCGCCGCATCTGACGGGTGCCTCGAAGCGTCAGACGCTGGCTGTTGCCGCGACACTTACCGAGGAGGCATATGGCATCTCGCTTGCCAAGTTGGTTGAAGGGGAGGATTGGGGCCCGCGCGAGTCCTTCGTGCTCAACGTGATCCTTATCGCAACATGGGGCGTTTCGTGTACGATGGGCGCCATCGTCGGCGCCGTTGTCGATGTTCCCACCGCCATTGCAGCCTTTGTCTGCACCTCGCTCTTTATCTGCCTGCTCTTTTCGCAGCGGCTGTCGCGCGGCAACGTTGTCGCGGCGGTTTCGGGCGCGGTGTCCGTCGCCGTATGCAAGTTCTTGGGCCTCACGAATATTGCCGTGCCGGCAAGCGTCGTGGCCGGCATTGCCATTGCGTTGGCGTGCGATGCTGTATTTGACGGAAGAGGTGCCCGCGATGCCCGTTAACGAGTTCTTGGTTCTGTGGCTGTCGTCGTGGGCTGCTATCGCGTTCTTTCGCATCGCGCCGGCGTTTGCCTTGCGCGGGAGAACGCTGTCGCCCCGCATTACCGAGGCCCTGGGTTATATCCCGCCCGCTGCCTTTGCCGCGCTGGTCGCCAACGACTTGGTGAGCCCCGGCGCGTTCGACGCGGGGCTCTGGCCTGCCTTGGTTCCCTGGATTGCGGCCGCCGGCGTCGTGGTCGTGGCGGTCAAGACAAAATCGATGCTGTGGTGCTGCGTCTCGGGCATCGTACTCTATATCGTCTTGAGCCTTATATAGGGGTGGCGTCGCGGGCGCCGAATCTCGTTCCATCCCAACTTGTCGAGTTTTTCACCGAGCTGGTCTATTTCTTCTGGTACCATGGTCAAACTTTACTGTAGCAAAGCGTGACGTGGGCTTTTGTACCCCGTCAGCGGAAATGGGGGTTTCATGGCACAGGAAGCGACTGCCAACGAGCAAAAGAAATTCAAGGTCCCGCGCATCCCGGGCGACATCATGATCTATCCGATGATCGTCGGTCTTTTGCTCAACACCTTCTGCCCGCAGGTTTTTGAGATCGGCGGCTTCTTTACGGCTGCCTGCCGCGGTGGCTCCAATGCCATCGTCGCCGCGATCCTGCTGTTTGTGGGCGCCGGCATCAGCTTTAAGTCCACGCCGGGTGCCATCAAGACCGGTATCGTCGTGCTGATCCCCAAGCTGGTCGTCGCAGCGGCTCTCGGCCTGGGCGTGGCATATTTCTTTAACGACAACTTCCTGGGTCTGAGCTCCGTGTCTATCATCGGCGGCATCACGTTTTGCAACATGGCGCTCTATACGGGCATCATGGGCGAGTTCGGTGATGAGTCTGAGCAGGGCGCCGTCGGTATCCTGTTCTTTACGGCTGGCCCCGCCGTCACGATGATCATCCTCGGTGTTTCCGGCCTCGCCAACATTCCCATTGGCACCATTATCGGCTCCATCTTGCCACTCGTTATTGGCATGGTTCTGGGCAACCTGTTCCCGTTTATCAAGAACCTGCTGGTTCCCGGTGCCAATCCCGCGATTGCCGTCATCGGATTTCAGCTCGGTGCGTCCATGAGCCTGTCGAGCTTTATCACCGGCGGTATTTCCGGCATCTTGCTGGGCCTTGTCACGCTGTTTGTCGTCGGTCCCATCACCTTTGCGTTCGAGCGTCTGTGCGGCGGCAATGGCAAGGCCGCTGTGGCTTGCTCCACCATTGCCGGCACGGCTATGACCACACCGGTTGCCCTCGCCGAGGTCGCACCGCGCTACGCCGAGCTTGCGCCCATCGCGTACGCTCAGATCGCCACCGCCGTTATCATCACGGCGATCATGGCTCCGATTCTGACTGGCTGGGTCGACAAGAAGTTCTGCCAAGGCAAGGAGGATCTGTCGCCTGTCGGTGTCGAGGCCATAGAGGAGGCCGTCGCAACCGATATCGACGGTGAGTAACGGCCGTTGCCGATAATAGATTCCGGCGTGCAATTCGCGCCGTTCGAGCGCCCGAACGAAAGCTGTCTTGCGGTAACGTTCGGGCGCTCTGCTATTATTCCCATTACCCCTGCGGAGTAGGGGGTGTTTGTTGCCCAGACACGAATCGGACGATTCTGACCACTTGGATATTGAAGGGATGGCGTCTAGTGGTTAAGGCACTCAAGATCGAGATATTCCTGCTGTGCATGATTGTTCTTATCGGGCTTGCCGCGCGAAGCCGTCGCTCCCTGTTCTCGAGCACCCAGCAGCTCTTGTTTAGCATGCTCGGCTATACGTCTGCGGCGTACGTTTTCTTCGATATGATCTGGACGCTTTCGGACGGTTTGGACGGCACGTTGGGCATTGCTGTCAACTGGATTTCCAACGCGGTTTCGTTTTCGCTCTTTGCCATCGCGTGTCTCATTTGGTTTATCTATTCCGAGATGGTGCAGGGCTCTCGCCTTTTGACCGCGCGCTCTAGAGTGGCGCTTGTAACATTGCCTACGGTCTTGGTGGTCGCGCTGGCGTTTACCAGTTACTGGACCCATGCCTTGTTCTACATCGATGCGCAGGGCGTATATCGTCGCGGAGCGCTTTATATGATTCAGCCTATCGTTAGCTACTGCTACGTCATATATACGTCCTTGCACGCTTTTGTGCATTCCCTACGGGTTGAAAGCCTGCAAAAGAAGGCCATTTATCGTACACTGGCATTCTTCGCTATTCCCGCTCTGGTGGGTGGCACCTTTCAGGTCGCGTTCTCGGTGCCCGGCCTTTGCGTCGGCATAATGATTAGCATGTTGCTGCTCTACATCGTCTACCAGGAGCAGCTAATCTCGACCGACCCATTGACTGGCCTCAACAATCGCAACCGTTTTGAGACCTATATGCTGTCGCTCTTCTCAAATGTGGATCAGGCCGAAGATGTGTATCTGCTCACGATGGACGCTGACGGCTTTAAGCAGATTAACGATCGCTATGGACATGTGGAGGGCGACCATGCCCTCCAGGTCGTATCTGCTACGCTCAAAGAGGTCTGCTCGGCGTCTGGTGGCTTTATCGCACGTTATGGCGGCGATGAGTTCGTGGTGCTTCAAAAGGCAGCGGCGGAGCAGGACATCATGGACCTGTGTTCGGCGATTAACGACGAGCTCGCTCGTGCCGAGGTGCCGTATGCATTGCGGATGTCCATTGGTTACGCGCGGGTCGGCGATAGTGTTGATACCTGGCAAGACTTACTTCGCGCTGCCGATGCGGAGCTCTACCGCGTAAAGCATGAAAAGAAGAAAGCCGGCATCCAGATTCGCTAGAAAATGAGGGGCGACCACGCGAACGCCCGTTGCGAGCGCGACATACGCAAAGGCCTGGTTTGTCAGGCCTTTTTAGGTTTGTTGACGATGATGATGCCGCCGCAGACCAACAGCAGGGCAACAAGTACGGTAACAGGGCTCGTGCCAGCGCCCTCGCCGAGCAGCAGCGCGCTCAACAGTACGCCAAAGACTGGATTCATAAAGCCAAAGACCGACACACGGCTGACGGGGTTGAGGGCAAGCAGACGCGACCATAGCGAGTACGCGACGGCGGAAATGAGTGCCATATAGATAATGAGCGTGATGGCGGGGATGATCGCGGTGGGGGAGAGCGCGCCGCCCATCAAAAACCCGATGGCGGTAAGGACCAAACCTCCGACTAAAAACTGCCAGCCGGCGAGCAAGACGCCGTCATGCTCGCGCGAGAATATGCCAATGAAGCAGGTCGATAGGGCACCCGCAACGGTGGAAGCCAAGATAAATCCCTCGCCGCCGAGTGTAAAACCAAAGGTGCCGTCCGCGCCCGAAAGGTTGACGAGCGCGACACCGGCAAAGCCCAGTACGCAGCCGAGCACCTTGGCTGCATCGAGCTTTTCGGTGCGAAACGCCAAGGCGGCAAAGAGGATTGCGAGGAAGTTGGCGCTGGCCTCGATGATAGAGCTCGACATAGCGCTTGCACGGGAGAGACCAAGGTAGAAAAAGAAGTACTGGCCGATGGTCTGGAAGAGCGACAAGATGCAGATGGGCTTGATATCACGCGCTTGCGGAACGAGCGGTCGGCGCTGGGCCACGCTCATGCCAACAATGACCAGCATGCCGGCAAGGGTGAAGCGCAGACCCGCGAAGAGCAGCTGCGAGGCGCTGTCGTGCGCGGGAATGCCAAAGAGGCCGTAGCCGATCTTGATGCAGGGGAAGGCGGAGCCCCAGAGCGCGCAGCAGACGAGGCAGCCCAGGATGAGTCCGGGCAGGGTGGCGAGATATGGCTTGCGGCTTTCCATGATGTCCTTCCTACATGCGCGAAGCAAAAAAGAACCCGCCACCGGGTGTGCCGGTGGCGGGTGTTGTTACCCGAGGGGATTGTACCCGATGGGAAAGGTTTAGGCGAAGTAGGCTACGCCGCTCTCAAAGATCGGCATGAACTTGTCGCCGGGGACATGCTCGGGCACGTTGCGGTACAGGTTGTCGCCGCGACGCTCGGCATGGCCCATCTTGCCCAGGACGCGGCCGTCGGGGCTCGTGATGCCCTCGATGGCGAGTGCGGAGCCGTTGGGGTTGACGGAAAGGTCCATGCTGGGCTTGCCGTCCTCGCCCACGTACTGCGTGGCGACCTGGCCGTTGGCGATCAGCTGGGCGAGCACCACGTCGTTGGCGACAAAGCGGCCCTCGCCGTGGCTGATGGCGACGGTGTAGGGGTCGTCCAGGCTGCACTGCGACAGCCACGGGGACAGGTTGGACGAGATGCGGGTGCGCACCAGGCGGCTCTGATGGCGGCCGATGGTGTTGAACGTCAGCGTGGGTGCATCGGGCGTGGCGTCGACGATGTCACCGTAGGGCACCAGGCCGAGCTTGACCAGAGCCTGGAAGCCGTTGCAGATGCCCAGCATCAGGCCGTCGCGGGCCTTGAGCAGGTCGCGGACTGCCTCGGTGACCTCGGGAGCGCGGAAGAACGCCGTGATGAACTTGGCGGAGCCGTCGGGCTCGTCACCGCCCGAGAAGCCACCGGGGATCATGACGATCTGGCTTGCACGGATGCGGCGGGCAAGCTCGTGGGTGCTCTCGGCGACGGCCTCGGGCGTGAGGTTGTTGATCACGAAGGTGTCGGCCTCGGCACCGGCGGCACGGAAGGCGCGGGCGCTGTCGTACTCGCAGTTGTTGCCGGGGAACACCGGGATAATCACGCGCGGACGGGCGATCTTGGCGCCGCCGTACACGTGGATATCCTTGGCGCGATAGTCGATGGTCTCGACCTCGGGGGTCTCGCCGGTGCTGCGGTAGGCAAAGACACCCTCGATGCCGCTCTCCCAGGCCTCCTGGAGCTCGGAGAGCTCGATGACCTCGGAGCCGGTATCGATGACATAGCCCTCGACGGTGGTGCCCAGGGGCTCGACGACAACGCCGTCGGCGACCTCAGGCAGCTCGGCGTCATCGGCGAGCTCGACGATAAAGCTGCCGTAGAGCGGGGTGAAGAAGCTCTCCACGTCCACATCCTCGGCAAGCTCGATACCGATCTGGTTGCCGACGCACATCTTAAAGAGGCTCTCGGCGCCGCAGCCGTAGCCGGGCGTGGAGACGGCCAGGGCGTCGCCGGTAGCAGTGAGCGCCTCGACGGCGTCAAACGCGGCGAGCAGCTGCTGGGCGTCGGGGCGGTAGTCTTCGCCATAGGTGGCGGGGGCGATACGGACGACGCGGTGCGTCAGACCCTTGAACTCGGGCGAGACGGCACGGGCGGCCTTGCCCACGGCCACAGCGAAGCTGATCAGGGTCGGTGGAACGTTGAGCTCGCCGGCCTCGTCCTCAAACGAGCCGCTCATGGAGTCCTTGCCGCCGATGGCGCCGGCACCCAGGTCGACTTGGGCCATGAGGGCGCCCAGGACGGCTGCCGTGGGCTTGCCCCAGCGCTCGGCCTCGGTGCGCAGGCGCTCGAAGTACTCCTGGAAGGAGAGATAGGCGCGCTTGTGCTCAAAGCCGGCAGCCACGAGCTTGGCGATGGACTCGACCACGGACAGGTAAGCGCCCGCAAACTGGTCGGCTTCCATCAGGTAGGGGTTGAAGCCCCATGCCATGGCGCTTGCCGTGGTGGTCTCGCCGTCCACGGGGAACTTGGCGACCATGGCAGAGCTCGGAGTGAGCTGCGTCTTGCCGCCAAAGGGCATGAGCACGGTCGCGGCGCCGATGGTGGAGTCGAAGCGCTCGGAAAGTCCCTTGTTGGAGGCGACGTTAAGGTCGGTGACAAGCGAGGTCATGCGCTCGGCAAGCGTGGTGCCGGCCCAGCTGGGCTGCCACACGCTGCGGGCGCACACGTGGGCGACCTGGTGCTTGGGCGCGCCGTTGGAGTTGAGGAACTCGCGGGATAGGTCGACGATGGCGACGCCGTTCCAGGCCATACGCATGCGCGGCTCGGCGGTAACCTCGGCGATAACGGTCGCCTCCAGGTTCTCCTCGGCGGCGTAGCTCATGAACTCCTCGACGTCACTGTCGGCGACGGCGCAGGCCATACGCTCCTGGGACTCGGAGATGGCGAGCTCGGTGCCGTCCAGGCCGTCATACTTCTTGGTTACGGTATCAAGGTCGACATACAGGCCGTCGGCAAGCTCGCCCACAGCGACCGAGACGCCGCCGGCGCCAAAGTCATTGCAGCGCTTGATCAGACGGCAGGCGTCGCCGCGGCGGAACAGACGCTGCAGCTTGCGCTCAACCGGAGCGTTGCCCTTCTGGACCTCGGCGCCCGAGGTCTCGATGGACTCGGTGTTCTGGGTCTTGGAGGAGCCGGTGGCACCGCCGATGCCGTCACGGCCGGTGCGGCCGCCCAACAGGATGATCTTGTCGGTGGGGGCGGGGCACTCGCGGCGCACGTGGTTTGCCGGGGTAGCGCCCACGACGGCGCCGACCTCCATGCGCTTGGCCACGTAGCCGGGGTGATAGAGTTCGTTGACCTGACCGGTGGCAAGGCCGATCTGGTTGCCGTAGCTGGAGTAGCCGGCGGCAGCGGTGGTTACGAGCTTACGCTGCGGCAGCTTGCCCTCGAGCGTCTCGGAAACCGGGACGGTGGGGTCGCCGGCGCCGGTGACGCGCATGGCCTGGTATACATAGCTGCGGCCCGAGAGCGGGTCACGGATGGCGCCGCCCACGCAGGTGGCAGCACCGCCGAAGGGCTCGATCTCGGTCGGGTGGTTGTGGGTCTCGTTCTTAAACAGGAACAGCCAGTCCTGGTCCTCGCCATCGACATCGACCTTCACCTTGACGGTACAGGCGTTGATCTCCTCGGACTCATCGACATCGGTCATGACGCCGGTCTTCTTAAGGTACTTGGCGCCGATGGTGCCCATGTCCATGAGGCAGACGGGCTTGGCGTCGCGACCGAGTTCGTGGCGCATCTCCATGTAGCGGTCGAAGGCCTGCTGCACCACGGCGTCATCGATCGTCACATCATCCAGGACGGTGCCGAAGGTGGTGTGGCGGCAGTGGTCGGACCAATAGGTGTCGATCACGCGAATCTCGGTGATGGTGGGGTCGCGATCCTCATCGCGGAAGTACTGCTGGCAGAAGGCGATGTCCGCCTCGTCCATGGCAAGACCGCGATCGGAGATAAAGGCGGCAAGACCGGCCTCGTCGAGCTCGCGGAAGCCGTCAAGCACCTCGACGGGCGCAGGCTCGGGGGTCTCCATGTGCAGCGTCTCGGGTAGGTCGAGCGAGGCGATGCGGGCCTCGACGGGGTTCACCACGTAGTGCTTGATGGCCTCGATGGCGGCCTCGTCCAGGGCGCCCGAGATTATATAGACCTTGGCGGAACGCACGACAGGGCGCTCGCCCTGGCTGATGAGCTGCACGCACTCGCTGGCGGAGTCGGCGCGCTGGTCAAACTGGCCAGGCAGGAATTCGACGGCAAAGACGGCGCCATCGCTTGCGGGGAGCTCGTCGTAGGTCACATCGACCTGGGGCTCGCTAAAGACGGTCGGCACGCAGGAGCGGAACAGCTCCTCATCGATGCCCTCGACGTCGTAGCGGTTGATGATCCTCAGGGCCTCGATGCCCTTGATGCCGAGAATCTCGGTCAGCTCGCCCTTGAGCTGCTGAGCCTCGACGTCGAACCCGGGTTTCTTCTCCACGTAGATACAAGAGACCATTGGTTCCTGCCTTCCTGATCGGTTGGGCGTACGGTGCGGTATGCGGCAGCGGTCGGTTTGCGGGGCAAGCCTCGCGGTCGCCTTGAGCCGCATACTTTTAAACCTCACTATGATACGACAGCTCGTGGCGCGTTGAGGACGGCGAGGGTGCTACAGTGGAGCGCAAACAAGAGAAAGGCATCACATGGCATTTGTTTCGCTCGCCATCATCGCACTCGTGGCCTTTGCAAGCCCCTTCATCGCCTCGGCGATTCCCGGAAAACCCGTTCCCGAGACGGTCTTTTTGCTCGTGTTCGGCGCGGTGCTGGGGCCTCATATGCTCGGCATTATCCATGTGGATGCCGAGGTCTCGCTCGTGTCCGAGCTCGGCCTGGCCTTTTTGTTTCTGCTTGCCGGCTTTGAGATCGATCCCAAGAACATCACGGGCACCGAGGGGCGTTACGGCATGGCGACGTGGGTCGTCACGTTTGGCATCGCCTGGCTTGCCGTGCGCTTTACCCCGTGGTTTTCGGTCAGTCATTTTGATGGCATCGCCGTGACGCTGGCGTTGACCTCGACGGCGCTTGGGGCGCTTATGCCCATCTTGCGCGAGCGGTCGCTTGCCGGGACGCGCGTCGGCGATTCGATTCTTGCCTATGGTACGTGGGGCGAGCTCGGGCCCGTGCTCGCCATGTCGGTGCTGCTGTCCGCCCGTACGGGTGTCGAGACGCTGTTGATCTTGGGCCTGTTCGCCGTGGTGTGCGTGCTGCTTGCCGTGGTCCCCAGCCGCTCCAAGCGTATCGGCAGCCGCTTCTTTGCCTTTATTCAGGAGCGCGCCGATACGACTTCTCAGACGTTCGTGCGCCTCACAGTGCTCATCCTGGTCACGCTCGTGGCGTTTTCCGCCATTTTTAGCCTCGATATCGTGTTGGGCGCTTTTGCCGCGGGCTTTGTCCTGCGCTATATCATCCCCGAGGGCAACCATACGCTCGAGCTTAAACTCGATGGCCTTGCCTATGGCTTTTTAATCCCGGTGTTCTTTACCGTGTCGGGTGCCAAGATCGACCTGACGGCTGTAGCATCGCGCCCTGGCCTGCTCGTGGGCTTTATCGTGGCGTTGCTGGTTATCCGCGCCGTGCCCATTGTCGTCTCCATGAGCATCTGCCCTAAGACGCGCGATGTTTCTGCCCACGGCCGCATTACCGTAGCGCTCTACTGCACCACGGCGCTGCCGATTATCGTCGCCGTGACGAGCGTTGCTGTCAACGCCGGCGCATTATCGCAGGGCGTCGCTTCGGTTATGGTGGCAGCCGGCGCCATCACGGTGTTCCTGATGCCACTGCTCGCGCAGCTCTTCTACCGCGTGGTCGATGCCGCGCCGGTCGCCGCCGTGGCGGAGGTTGCCGAGCATCCTTCCGATGCGCTCAATATCCTGCGCGCCCATCACGACCTGGCAAGTCTTCTCGCCCGCGAGCACGAGCTGTTGACGTCGCATGGACATGGTCGTGTATTCGAGGGCCTGCCTACGCTCGATACGATTGCCGAGCGTCTTTCCGCCGAGGCGGCGAGCGGCCACATCGATGCCCGCATCGTGGACGCGGCGCATCTTCTTGCCGATAAGACCTATGGCGACGAGATAGATCCGTCCGAGCTCACCCCGCGTGAGCGTCGCCGCCTAGAGCGCGCCAAGCTCGCCGTGCATGAGTACCGCCGTCGCATGCTGGAGCTCTACGCCCGCGATGAAGCCCAGGACGACGACGGCAGGTAGCCAACGTCGCCGCGGAAAATGCATCCCGGAATTGGCGCCCAGAGTGGGATGCGGTTTCCGTGAGGGGACCGTTTCGGAAAGCGTGTCCCAGAATCCGCGCCCAGAATGGGACGTAGTTTCCGAAAGATGGGCCTGAGGGAAACTGCGCCCCGTTCTGAGCTGAAATATCGGGACGCAGTTTCCCCTATAAACAGAGCAAGGCGCGCTGCCTGCGGCTGATGCAGGCAGCGCGCCTTTTGCGTTGGGCCTCGTTGAGGTTTGAAGTCGTGGCTTGCGACCTTTAGGAGCGGGCGGCTCCGTCGACGGGGAGCACGGCACCCGTAACATAGGAGGACATGTCGCTCGCCAGGAAAACAAAGGCGTTGGCGACATCCTCGGGCTCGCCCATGCGACCCAGCGGAATGGTGGCGATGATGGGCTTAATAACCTCTTCGGGCAGGTTGGCGACCATGTCGGTCTTGGTCACGCCGGGTGCGACGGCATTGACGCGAATGCCCATGGGGGCGAGTTCGCGCGAGAGCGACTGGACCATGCCGTTGACGGCAAACTTGGACGTGGGATAGCCGACGCCGGAGGGCTGGCCATACTTGGCGACCATCGAGCTCGTGGTGGTGATGGTGCCGCCGTGGCCGGCCTCGGTCATGATCTTGGCGGCAGCCTGGTGGCCGTTAAAGACGGCGACGACGTTGAGGTCCATGACCTTTGCAAACTCCTCGGCCGTGTAGTCCAAAAGGGGAGAACGCTGGGAGATGCCGGCATTGTTGACGACCGTGTCCAGGCCGCCCATATCGGCGGCAGCCTGGGTAAAGGCCTCGGTTACGGCCTCGAGCGAGGTGAGGTCGCAGGAGCGGCCCCAAACCTTGGCCTCGGGATAAGCGGTCGTCAGTTTCTCAACGGCAGCGTCGGCAGTCTCCTGGCGCGAGCCAAAGACGGTGACGGCAGCACCTTCCTCGATAAAACGGCAGGCGATGGCATAGCCGATACCGCGCGTGCCTCCGGTGATGATCGCTTTCTTGCCCTCGAGCAACATGGTGCTTCCTCTCTTTGCGGGCGGATATACGCAGCACAGCGTAGCGGTAGCCGGAATCGGTCGCGTTTGCATATCGGTGAACGGTAGCCCCGGCTGTCAGGAGCGGCCAAGTCGTTCAAATGCGGATTGCGCCAATACGTCCCGTGTGCGCAAGCAAAGGGGCTCTCGTCCACTGCTGGACGAGAGCCCCTCACGCAATATGCCGTAAAGCGAAGACCGAATTAGTTGGCCATGACGCCTTCGGTCCAAACCTCGACGTCCTCGATGCGCAGGACGTTGGCGACCTCGGCCACGCAGTCGACGCTGGCAAGCTCGGCGGCGGCAGCCTGGACGTCCTTCTCGAGCGCGCGGTGCGTCAGGAAGATAACCGAGCAGGCATCGCTGACGCCCGACTTGCCATCCTCGACCTGATTGATGAGCGAGATCGAGATGTTGTGCTTGGCAAAGATGTCGACCGTCTCGGACAGGGCGCCCACGCGGTCGGCGACCTTCAGGCGCACGTAGTACTTGGTCTGGAGCTCGTTCATGGGCTTAAAGGCGAGGTTGTGGCCATAGGGCTCAATCTCGGGCAGCGGGGCTACGCCACGGCTGATCTGCTCGGAGAGCGACAGAATATCGCCCACGACGGCGCTCGCGGTGGGGAAGGAGCCTGCGCCCGCGCCGTAGAACATGGTCTCGCCCACGGCGTCGCCTACCACGTAGACAGCGTTCATGGCACCGTTGACCTTGGCAAGCATGTGGTCGGCGGGGATCAGCGTGGGATGCACGCGGACGTCGACGCCGGCGTCGGTGTTGCGGGCGATGCCGAGCAGCTTAATGGTGTAGCCGAGCTCGCGGGCCTGGGCGATGTCCTCGGCGCCGATGGTACGGATACCCTGCTGGTACACATCATCGGTGGTAACGCGGGTGCCAAAGCCGATGGAGGCGAGGATGGCCGTCTTGCTGGCGGCATCGAAGCCGTCGACGTCGGCGGACGGGTCGGCCTCGGCATAGCCCTTGGCCTGCGCGTCGGCAAGCACGTCGGCGTAATCGGCGCCCTCGGCGTCCATGCGCGACAGGATGTAGTTGGTGGTACCGTTGAGAATGCCGGCGATGGTCAGGATCTTGTTGCCCACCAGGTCGTGCTCGAGCGTGCTGACGATGGGGATGCCGCCACCGCAGCTGGCCTCGCACTTAATCTGCACGCCGCACTCACGCGCCTTCTCGGCAAGCGTCTCGACATGGCGGCCCAGCAGAGCCTTGTTGGCGGAGACGACATGCTTGCCGTTCTCGAAGGCAGTGGTAAAGATCTCGGTCGCGGGGTGCTCGCCTCCGATGAGCTCGACGACGATGTCGACGGCGGGGTCGGTGACGACGTCGTGCCAGTCACTCGTAAAGGCCTCGCGCTCAATGCCTGCCGCCTCGGCCTGCTCCCAAGCAAGCGCGCAGGCGCGGGTCAGCTTAAGGTCGATGCCGTAGGCTGCCAGGTACTCATCGTGGTGGCTCTTGATCAGACGGGCCACGCCGCCGCCGACGGTTCCCAGACCGATCAGACCGACGTTCACGGTGCGCAGGGGTTCGCTCATAGATAGCTCCTTCGTGCATCTTATGGATGGATTAACCGCTTAAAGGTTGAGTGCATTCTAGCGTGAACCGAGGGCGCGTGCTCGCCGGGCAACAGGAGTCGCACAAAACGGCACCCCCGAAACGCTGCGGAAACATTGGAAACACGCTCGCTACAAACGGAACTCCGTAACAAACTGTCAACGTTTGCACCATAAGGTTTGCCCCGTACCGCAAGACGGACGCGTCGCGGCCAGCGAAAAAAAGGGGGACACCATGTTTATTCAGAGCGGGAACGCTTGCAACAGAATGGAAACATTACTTTTACACAATAAAGTGGCATTACTGCATAAAATAATAGAAATACGCAGAAAAATGGATAAATGAACAAATCCAAAGAAAAGTTGAAATAATCGCCACTTTTCCTAACTAAAGCGTCTACTATTTTGCGAACGCCGAACACGGCGAAGGATGGCCTGTCGGGCAACCAAAACCCGACGAGATTTGAGAGGAGAGCCGCATGTCGAGCCTCACCGGTAAGTCATTGAACCCTGTTATGAATCGCAGGAGCGTTATCGCGAGCGCAGCAGGTCTGGGGGCGATGTCCATTCTAGCGGGCTGCTCCTCCAACGGCGGCGACGGTGGTTCCGCTTCGGGCGACGCTTCGTTTAAAATCGGCACCATCGGCCCGCTGACCGGCGCCGCCGCGTCCTACGGCAAGTCCGTTACCCAGGGCGTCGAGCTTGGCTGCAAGGATTTCTCGACCAAGGAGCTGCCGCTTGCCAGCAAGGCCGAGGACGACCAGGCCGACGGCGAGAAGGCCGTCAACGCCTTTAACACCCTGCTCGACTGGGGCATGCAGGCCCTTGTCGGCCCGACCACCACGGGTGCGTCGGTTGCCGTTGCCGCAGAGTGCGGTAACGACCCCAAGACGTTCATGATCACCCCGTCCGCGTCCTCCGAGGACGTCACTGACGGCAAGGATTGCGTCTTCCAGGTTTGCTTTACCGACCCCAACCAGGGCGTCAACGCTGCCAAGTTCCTGGCAGAGAAGTATGCGGACGAGAAGTTTATGCTGTTCTATAACGCTGCCGACGCCTATTCTTCGGGTGTCGCGGATGCCTTTAAGGCCCAGGCTGCTGAGTCCAAGCTCGAGATCGTCGTCGAGAAGACCTTTAAGGACGACTCCGCCACGAGTTTTACCAACCAGCTGACCAATGCTAAGGAGGCCGGCGCCACCATGATCTTCGCGCCGATCTACTACACCCCGGCCTCCGTCCTGCTCAAGAACGCCAAGGACATGGGCTACGACGTCAAGATGATGGGCTGCGATGGCATGGACGGCATCCTGGGCGTGGAGGGCTTCGATACCTCTCTTGCCGAGGGCCTGCTGCTTATGACCCCGTTCTCCGCCGACGACGAGAAGAACGCCGACTTCGTCAACGCCTACAAGGATAAGTACGGCGATACCCCCGACCAGTTTGCCGCCGACGCCTACGACGGCGTGCATGCTGTGGCCGAGGCCCTCAAGGAGGCCGGTCTTGGCGTCGACGCCGATCCGACCGAAGTCGCCGAGAAGCTGTCCAAGGCTATGCTCAAGATTACCGTTGACGGTCTGACCGGCAAGCTCACCTGGAACGATAAGGGCCAGGTCCAGAAGGACCCGACTGCGTACGTCATCACCGACGGCAAGTACGTACAGGCCTAATTTGCCGCCTTATATAGAGCGGTATTGATCCCAAGCAGGGGAGGTTTTGGCCTTCCCTGCTTGCTTGGTATCTAGGGACAACGTAACGTCCCTGTTTCATACATCAACTGGAAACCTATTCGAAAGGGGGATGTGGAACATGACGGTCTTTATCCAATACCTGGTCAACGGCCTGTCCATGGGCAGCGTCTACGCCATCATCGCGTTGGGCTACACCATGGTCTACGGTATCGCCAAGATGCTGAATTTCGCTCACGGCGACGTCATCATGGTCGGTGCCTATGTCTCGTTCTGCGCCACGTCGTATCTCGGCCTCCCGGGCTGGGCATCTGTAGTTCTCTCTTGCGTGGTCTGCACGGTTCTTGGTGTTCTCATTGAGGGTCTGGCCTATAAGCCGCTGCGCCAAGCAGGCCCGCTGGCCGTTCTGATCACGGCCATTGGCGTGTCCTACTTCCTGCAGAACGCCGCGCAGCTCCTGTGGGGCGCCACGCCCAAGAACTTCACTTCGCTCGTCACCTTCCCGGTGCCGGAGTTCTTGGCCAAGTTCAACGTAAGCGCCGTCTCGCTCGTCACCATCGTCGCCTGCCTGGTTATCATGGCCGGCCTGATGTTCTTTACAGGTAAGACCAAGATGGGCAAAGCTATGCGCGCCGTGTCCGAGGACAAGGCCGCCGCTCAGCTCATGGGCATCAACGTCAACCGCACCATCTCGATGACGTTTGCCATCGGCTCCGCCCTTGCCGTTATCGCCGGCGTGCTGCTGTGCTCCTACTCGCCGGTGCTGCAGCCCACGACGGGTGCCATGCCCGGCATCAAGGCTTTCGATGCAGCCGTCTTCGGCGGCATCGGCTCCATTCCCGGTGCCTTTGTCGGCGGCATTCTCATCGGCATCATCGAGGCGATGGCCCAGGCCTACATTTCCACGAGCCTTGCCAACTCCATCGTCTTTGGTGTTTTGATTATCGTCCTGCTCGTCAAGCCTGCCGGCCTCTTGGGCAAGTACGTCCCCGAGAAGGTGTAGGTGAGCGTTATGAAGTTCCTTAAAGACAAGCAGACGCGTCACGACTTTGTCACGTACGCCATGTGCATCGTGGCATTCGCCATCGTGTTCTTTATGCAGTCCAACCATATGATTCCGCGCATGATCGCCGGTCAGTTGGTTCCCATCACGGCCTACATCGTTATGGCCATCTCGCTCAACCTCGTCGTCGGCATCGCGGGCGATCTGTCGCTGGGCCACGCGGGCTTTATGAGCGTCGGCGCCTATACGGGCATCGTTACCGCGGTTGCCCTCGAGAGCGCCGTCCCCTCCGATCCAATACGTCTTGTCATCAGCATTGTGGTCGGCGCTATCGCCGCTGCCATTCTGGGCTTCCTGATTGGTATCCCGGTTCTTCGCCTGAGCGGCGACTACCTGGCCATCGTGACCTTGGCCTTTGGCGAGATTATCAAAGAGATCGTCACCTGCCTTATCGTGGGCGTCGATTCCCGCGGCCTGCACGTTATCTTTAACATCACGGGCAATTCTACGATCGACGACCTGCACCTGCTCGAAGACGGCACCGCCATCATCAAGGGCGCGCAGGGCGCATCGGGTGTGTCGACGTACTCGACCTTCCTCGCCGGTGCCATCCTGGTCATGGTCGCACTCGTGATCGTGCTCAACCTGGTTCGCAGCCGTACCGGCCGCGCCATTATGGCCGTGCGCGATAACAAGATTGCAGCCGAGTCCGTAGGCATCTCCGTCACCGAGTACCGCATGATCGCCTTCGTGGTTTCCGCTGCCCTCGCCGGTGCTGCCGGAGCCCTGTTCGGCGGTAACTTCTCGCAGCTCTCCGCCACCAAGTTTGACTTCAACACGTCCATCCTCATCCTGGTGTTCGTGGTCCTGGGCGGCCTGGGCAACATGCGCGGTTCCGTCATTGCGGCCGCGCTGCTCACGGTGCTCCCCGAGCTGCTCCGTCAGTTCTCGGACTACCGCATGCTCATCTACGCCATCGTGCTGATCCTGGTCATGATCTTTACCAACAACCCGCAGCTTAAGGCGTTCTTCGCACGCATCAAGGATCGCCTTGCTCCCAAGAAGGAGGTGGCAGCCGATGCCCAGTAAGTTTGAGTTCAACAAGGGCAAGATGGTCCCCTATCCTTCTGGCGCCATCGTTCCCGATCGCGACCTGGGCCTGCGCCCGGCGCTCGAGTGCATCCACCTGGGCATTGAGTTTGGCGGCCTCAAGGCGGTCGACGACTTTAGCCTGACCATCGGCAAGACCGAGATCGCCGGTCTGATCGGCCCCAACGGCGCCGGTAAGACCACGGTATTCAACCTGCTTACCAAGGTGTACCAGCCCACGCACGGCACCATCCTGCTCGACGGTGAGGACACCTCGGGCAAGTCGGTCTATCAGGTCAACCGCATGGGCATCGCCCGTACTTTCCAAAACATCCGCTTGTTCAACACTATGACGGTGGAGGACAACGTTAAGGTCGGTCTGCACAACCAGGAGCGCTACTCCGGTTTTGAGGGCGTGCTGCGTCTGCCGACGTATTGGAAGCACGAGAAGGCCGCCCATGAGCGCGCCATGGAGCTGCTCTCCATCTTTGATATGGAGCATCTGGCAAATGAGCAGGCCGGTTCGCTGCCTTATGGCGCCCAGCGTCGTCTGGAGATTGTCCGCGCGCTTGCCACCAACCCCAAGCTACTGCTGCTCGACGAGCCTGCCGCCGGCATGAATCCGTCCGAGACCGCGGAGCTCATGGCGAACATCGTTAAGATTCGCGACACCTTTGGCATTGCCATCATGCTTATCGAGCACGACATGTCGCTCGTCATGAATATCTGCGAGGGCATCTGCGTGCTCAACTTTGGTAAGGTCATCGCCAAGGGCACGGCAGAGGAAATCCAGAACAACGACGCTGTTATCGAGGCATATCTGGGCAAGCAGGATAAGGGGGAGAACTAAATGGCAGAGCCGATGCTTTCCGTCTACAACATCAACGTCTGGTACGGCGCCATCCACGCCATCAAGGACATCTCCTTTAACGTCAACGAGGGCGAGATCGTGGCCTTGATCGGCGCGAACGGCGCCGGCAAGTCTACAACGCTTAAGACTGTCTCGGGCCTGCTGCGTTCCAAGACCGGCTCCATCAAGTTTATGGGCGAGGACATTACCCATACGCCTGCCGACAAGCTGGTGGGCAAGGGCTTGGCCCAGGTGCCCGAGGGCCGTCGCGCCTTTTTGCAGATGACGGTCGAGGAGAACCTGGAGATGGGCGCCTATACACAGCCCAAGTCCACGGTGGCTCCGGGCCTGGAGCGCGTCTATGAGCAGTTCCCGCGCCTGAAGGAGCGCCGTCGCCAGGTCGCCGGCACCCTTTCGGGCGGCGAGCAGCAGATGCTCGTTATGGGGCGCGCCCTTATGAGTAACCCCAAGCTGCTCATGCTCGACGAGCCTTCCATGGGCCTGGCGCCGATTCTGATTGAGCAGATCTTCCAGATCGTCGAGGACCTGCATAAAGCCGGTACCACGGTGCTCCTGGTCGAGCAGAACGCGCAGATGGCGCTCTCGATCGCCACGCGCGGCTACGTGCTCGAGACCGGCAAGATCACCATGACCGGCACCGGCCAAGAGCTGCTCCACGACGATAACGTGCGTAAAGCATATCTTGGTGGCTAGGAGGTTCCGCCGTTCTACCGAACGGCGGACCGGCCGACGCTGCGCGGGCACCAGAGCGACAACTAGTCATTCAAAGAGGACGGCATGACCAGAAGGTCTATGCCGTCCTCTTTTCATGCCAATTTGTTCGCTCTGGTGCCCGCTCGCTGTCCGTCCTCTGCTTGCGGCGCTGCTTTGGTTCTGGCATTTGGGGTAGTTGCTGGGGACGTTCTTGAAAGACTAGTCGTTTAAGAACGTCCCCAGCAACTAGGTCAAAAGGCTTCGAGGGCGGCGTGCTTACGCCCGTCGTGGTGCGCCCGAAGGGGGATGGCTGCTACGAGCTCGATCATTTGCGAGGAGAAGACGAACCAGCCGTTGCAGATCCAATATGGATCTCGCCAACCTCGGCAAGCTGCTCGATGAGTGGAAGCCCTGTCGGGTCGTCTATTTCAACACCACCCAGAATGATGGTGTCATCGCGCAGGTCGATCTGTGTGTTGAACACAGCGAGGTTAAAGCCGGAGGCCACAAATCCGATAGCAGCCAGGACGAGCCCCGTGGCAACAAGCCCACCCGCTACGGCAAGGTAAATCTTTTTTACGCTGGACATGTTTGCACTCCTTCCTATGCCGTAAGCGGCGCCGCTTCAGCGCCCCTGCGGGTCTTACTGCCTCGATCTTTCCAGAAGGGCGAAACGGCTTTCTTCGCCCAAAGGGCAGAGAGGCGCGCGATCTGCTTGGACGCCGTCCAGGCACCGGCTCCCGCGAGGAGCGCCACACCGATGGAAGCGAATCCCATTCCCATCGAGGTTAAAACGTACGGAACATGCCCGATAATGATGCCGTCCACGGTGAACAGGAGCCCCACCACGCCCGCGCCCCCGAATGCCGCGGCCACGATCCACACGCAGAGCGCAAGAACCCAAATGCAGATGTAGACTGTAGCGGCAACGGCGACGAACGCGAACAGCAGCGGAATCCATACCGGAGAGCCCACGATGGCGAGCGCCCATAGAAGCGCCGTGCTCTTGCGCTTGGTCCTCGCAATTGCGCGCGGCACGGCGGGCAGTTCGTCGAGCGTTGCCTCGGCGACCTCACCGAGCGTGCCCATGGCGGCCACAGCCTCGGCCTCCGTCATGCCGTCCTCCATACGGTCGGCGATGGCCTCCGCGTAGAACTCCTGCGTTTCCTTTACCTGATCTGCCGGCAGACAGGCCAGAAGCTCGCCCAGCCGGTTCAAGAACTCATCGCGCGTCATGGTGCGCTCCCTTCACGTAACTGTAGATTTCCTGCACGGATGGCCATTCGGCGAGGAACTCGGCGATACGCTCATGCCCGGTGTCCGTGATGCGGTAGTACCTTCGCAGCCGCCCGTTGTGCTCGGCGGAGCGCGCCGTGATGCACCCTGCCTTCTCCAGGCGCTTGAGCAACGGATAGAGCGTGGACTCCGTGAGCCCCATGCTCGCGGGCACGTCCTTCACGATCTGATAGCCGTAGGATTCCTCGCCCGAGACGGCCGCGAGCACGCAGGCCTCGAGGAAGCCGCGCTTCATCTGTGCCTCCATCCGCACACCTCCTTTCGTAGTATACTGTGTAACACCTACTATATGACACATAGTATATGATGTCAACAGTTGTCGTATAGGGAGCCCGGTCTGTCTGTCCCCTGCGGGTACTCATTGGGGACGTACTTAAATGAGTATCCATCGCTCAAGGTGGCACCTGGGGACGTTCCTTATGTGCCGGCACTTTGGGACACTCCTTGTCAAGGTTTTGTTCCATCGTGCGGGTTGCTATTTAACGTGCGACAATGCCGTGTGGAAATCGAAATGTCTCCGGGGGCTATCTATGCTATACGAATTTTGCGCCGAGAACTTTGAGCGGGTACCGGTGGCCATCAAGGCCGGTGCGGGGCGTATTGAGCTGTGTGACAACCTCGCCGTTGGCGGCACCACGCCTTCCGCCGGCGTTATCAGCGCTACGGTCAGCTACGCTCACGAGCATGACGCGCGAGTGATGTGCATGATTCGCCCGCGTGGCGGTGACTTTCACTACAACCAGGACGAGCTGCGCATGATGGAGATGGACTTGGGTCTTGCCGTGAGCGCCGGCGTTGACGGCCTGGTCTTTGGCTGCTGCAAGCCCTGTGCCGGCGGCTGGGCGCTCGACGAACTCACCCTCGGCGCCCTCGTTATGGCTACGGGCTGCGCGACCGAGGAGTGCAAACGTGAGCCCATCGACATCACCTTCCACATGGCATTTGACCAGCTCTCGCCCGAGGCTCAGCTCGATGCGATTGATACACTTGCCGACTGTGGCGTTACGCGCATCCTCACGCATGGCGGCGCTGCCGGTACGTCGATCGAGGATAATTTCGATCACCTGGATCGTTTAATCGAGTATGCGGGCGATCGTTTGACCATCCTTCCCGGCGGCGGCATCACTACGGCAAATCGCGACGCGGTCGCGGCAGCGCTCGGCGTCTCCGAGCTCCATGGCACCAAGATCGTGCCGCTGGAGGTATAACCCGTGGCGCTGGTATTTGACGTTCAGCAGGCGAGCGGCAAGCCCGATGACAACCGTCGCCCTGGCACCGCGTGCCCCTTTTGCGACACGGAGGGACTCGCCAACATCATCCAGCGCGATGGTGACTGCATCTGGCTCGAGAATAAGTTCAAAACCTTGCGCGCCACCCGTCAGACCGTATTGATCGAGTCGGCCAATCACGACGCCGACCTGGTGACCTACGAACCGGATGAGCTGCATCATGTGATGCGGTTTGCCCTGGGCTGTTGGCAGCAGATGATCGATTCCCAACAGTACCGCAGTGTGCTCATGTACAAGAACAAAGGCCCGCTTTCGGGCGGCAGCCTGGTCCATCCGCACATGCAGATTGTGGGCTTGGAACAGGAGGACGGCTATGCGGCGCTGACTTCCGCCAATTTCGAAGGCATCAATGTCTGGCAGCAGGGGAGAATCTCGGTCAACATCTCAACCGAGCCCATCATGGGATTCTTTGAGCTCAACGTCTCGGCTCCACAGGGAATCGCCGCCAGCGACGACGCCCACGACCAAGCCGAAACGGACCTGTTTGCCGATGCGATTCAGGTGGCCCTGCGCTATATCCTGCACGAGCACCACGGCGGTCGCGCGGAGTCGTACAACTTGTTCTTCTACCACATGGGTGGTCGGACCATTGCCAAGGCGCTGCCGCGTTGGGTGGTTTCGCCCTACTTTGTGGGCTATCGTCTGGCCCAGGTCAATGCCGAAACCACGCTCGATGGCGATGCGGAGCGCCTGCGCATGCATTTGGAAACGTTCACGTTGTAATGCGAACATCCGCGTAATGCGGACAGCCTAGCGTGCCATGGCGTCGCGGCCGGCCTCGACCCGCTTGCGCTGGGCGGCGCGCTCCTCGCCGGTCAGACGCTCAAAGAGATGTCCGATAAGCGAGGCGAGTATCTGCTGAAACAGCGTTCCGCACATGACGGGAAACACGACTTCGCCCGGGAAGTACTGCGTGGCGATGACGGCGCCCGAAGAGATGTTACGCATGCCGCAGGTAAAGCACATGGTAGTCGTCTCGCTATATGGCAGATGGAGCGCACGGGCGACCAGAAAACCGACGACAAAGCCGCTGATGGCGAAGGTCAAAATAAAGAGGGCGACTTCTAGGCGCACCGCGTTCATGTGCAGCACGTACTCGCTCATGGCGGTGGAGTTGGACGCGATGACGCCCATCATCATGAACTTGCAGGCGGGCGAGAGCGCGGGGGAGAGTTTCTCGTGTCCCCATCCGCGCGTGAGCTCGTTGATCACGATGCCGAGCACGGCGGGGATGGCGATCATAAAAGCCATGTTCTGCATCATACTCGGCACGTCAATCGAGACGGTGGCGCCCAGCAGGAGCTTAAGCGTGAGCGGAATCGTCACAGGCGAGATAACCGAGGACGTCAGGATGATGGTGAGCGCGAGCGGGCCGTTGCCGCCGAACATGCTGATCCACATAAAAGCGGTGACGGCCACGGGCACGCTGTACTCGAGCACGATGCCGCAGACAAGGTTGGGGTTGGAGCCAAAGAAGAGTGACCCTATGGCATACGCCGCGATGGGAATAAGCACTGCCGAGACCAGCAGCGCCAGAATCAGGTGCAGCGGACGGTGGAACACCTCGGTTACCTGGTGGAAGGTGTTGCTGAGCGCACCCTGAAACGTCATAAAGGCAAACAGGGCGGGAACGATGGGCTTGAGCACGCCGATCTGCTGGGGAAAGAGCACGCCGAGCGCCACGCAAATCGGAACGATGATCTGCATATGCCCCGCGAGGAACTTTCCCAGTCCAGCCCATTGCTTCATATGTCCCGTGACTCCCTTTATCGGCGAACTCGTTTGTATGGATATGCTAGACGCTCGTATGCGTCCGTGCGGCTGAAACGCTCGATTATTTCGAGGCCATTGCCGCCATCGTTTGCCGAAACCGCGGCGTACCGCGGCGTTTTGCGTCCGCGCTGCACGGTATAATAAATCCGTTCAACAGATCTGCCTGCCGAAGCGGGCATACACAGAGGACTCATCGCTATGAACCGTGAGAGGTATCGCGGCGACCTGCCCCTATCAGGGGTGGGTGCCTATGTCATCGCTTAAGACGACGCATCGCTGGGCGGTCGCTCAGCAAAACCCCGAGCTCGAAAAGGAGCTTTCGGCTGGTCTGGGCATTCCCGGGCTGGTGGCGCGCATTATGGTCGCGCACGGCATTGGCTCCATCAAAGAGGGCCAATTGTTTTTGACGCCTTCGCTCGATCGCGACTGGGCCGATCCACTTATTATCCCGGGCATGTCGGTCGTTGCCGACCGCGTCGAGCGTGCTATTCGCAACCACGAGCACATTGCAGTCTTTGGCGATTTTGACGTTGACGGTATTACGTCGACCTGTCTGTTGACCGAGGCGCTGCGCACGTTTGGCGCCGATGTCACGCCGTTTATTCCGCATCGCTTTGATGAGGGCTACGGTCTTTCGCGCGCGGCACTCGACCGCGTTAACGAGCTCGCTCGCCCCCAGCTGATCGTGACCGTCGATAACGGCATTGCCGCCAAGGAAGAGGTTTCCTATCTGGAGAGCCTGGGGATCGATTTGGTGGTCACGGACCATCACGAGCCCTCCGACCAGGTGCCGCAGGGTGTGCCCCTGACCGACCCCAAGCTCGAAGACGAGGGCCCCTCGCGCGAGCTTGCCGGTGCTGGTGTGGCGCTCAAGCTGGTGCAAGTCCTGGGTGAGCGCCTGGGCAAGCCGTCGTATTGGCGTTCGCTAATCGAGGTCGCGGCGCTGGGCACCGTGTCCGACATGATGCCGCTCACGCCCGAGAACCGCGCACTGGTCGCCGAGGGCATCCAGCAGATGCGCGTGACGGCTCGTCCCGGCTACATCGCACTGGCAGCGCTCGCCAAGGCCGACCTCTCTAGCATTACGGCGGATGGCCTGTCATTCTCGCTCATTCCCCGCTTAAACGCTGCCGGTCGCATGGCCGATCCCAAGCTGGCGCTCGACCTGCTGCTTGCCCACAATCCCATCGAAGCAAGCGCGCTGGCGGCTGAGCTCGAGGAAATCAACCGCCAGCGCCGTGAGATCGAGGCGGAGCTCACGCGCGATGCCATGGCAAAGGTCGAGGAGACCTATGACGGCGGACGCGCGATCGTCGTGGGCGGCGAAGGCTGGCACGAGGGTGTCAAGGGCATCGTGGCAAGCCGTCTGACCAACCGCTATCACGTACCGGCGCTGCTGTTCTCGATCGAGGACGGTATCGCGCGCGGCTCTGGTCGCTCGGTGGGCAAAGTTAACCTGTTTGACGCCGTCGAGCGTTGTTCCGACCTGCTGATTCGTCGCGGCGGACATGCCGGTGCGGTGGGTGTGACCATCGAGGCATCCAAGCTCGATGAGTTCCGCCGCCGCCTTTCCGCCGTGCTATCGGAGCTTTCCGCCGAGGACTTTGAAGACACCGACGAGGTCGCCGCCACCGTCGACCTTTCCGAGCTGAATATCGAGACCATCGAGCAGATCTCCCGTCTTGAGCCGTTTGGCCAGGGCAACAAGGTGCCGCTGCTGGCTGCCGAGGGCGTGACGATGTGCGACCGCGCCGTGGTGGGCAAAACCGGCGAGCACATGCGCTTTGTGGCGACCGATGGCGCCGCGAGTGTGCCGGCCATTATGTTCCGCGTGCCGCAAATCGATAAGCTCATCAACTGCGATAGCGCTGTCGACTTGGTGTTCGAGGCCGTTGCCGAGCATTGGCAGGGGCGTGTGAAGCCCAAGCTCATGATCAAGGATGTTCTGGTTCGCGATACCACGCTGCCCAGCGTCGATGATCCGGCATGCGAGCTTCGTCGTGGCGTGCAGCCGGCGGATTCCGGCCTGCGCCTGGAGTCGCGTAAGCGCGAGACGCTCGCCCAGCTTTCCTATACCGAGCTCACGCGCTCGCTTATCCATAGCTTTATCGGATCGAACCAGCCGCACCGCGCGCAGGTTGAGGCGCTCGATGCCTTGGCCGACCACCAGAGCGTCTTGGCCGTTATGGGAACGGGCCGCGGCAAGTCTCTCATCTTCCATGTACATGCTGCGCGCGAGGCTGTCCTTCGCGGACGTGCGAGCATCTTTGTCTATCCGCTGCGCGCGCTTGTTGCCGACCAGGCCTATCACCTCTCGTCGACGATGGCAGCGCTTGGCATTGGCGTTGGCGTGCTGACCGGCGAGACCGTGGAGGCCGCACGCGATGATGTGTTCGCCGGCCTAGCTTCGGGCCGCACCGGTATCGTGCTCACGACGCCCGAGTTCCTATCTATCCACCGTGACCGCTTCGCGCGTTCGGGCCGCATCGGCTTTGTCGTTATCGATGAGGCGCACCACGCCGGCCTTGCCAAGGGCGGCGACCGCAGCGCCTATCTCGACATGCCCGATATCCTCAAAGCCCTGGGCGACCCGGTTGTTATGGCTGCGACGGCCACCGCGACGGCTCCGGTCGTGGCCGAGCTTGCCCGCATGCTGCCGATTACTCGCACGGTGGTCGACGAGACGGTGCGCGAGAACCTGCAGCTCGAGGACGACCGCGACCTTGCGAGCCGCGAGAACCGTTTGGTGTCGATCGTGGCGACGGGGGAGAAGACCGTCATTTACGTCAATTCGCGCGACCAGTCCGTGGCGCTCGCCAAGACGTTGCGCAAGCGTGTGCCCGATTGCGCAACCCATATCGCGTTCTATAACGCGGGGCTTGCGCGCTCCGATCGCCGCCGCGTGGAGGAAGCATTCCGAGACGGAAGCCTCAGCTGCATCGTCTCGACCTCTGCCTTTGGCGAGGGTGTCAATCTGCCCGATATCCGCCATGTCGTGCTGTACCACATGCCGTTTGGCGCCATTGAGTTCAACCAGATGAGCGGGCGTGCCGGTCGTGACGGACAGCCCGCCGTGATCCACCTGCTCTATTCGTCGCGCGACGCCCGCATCAACGAGCGCCTGCTCGACTGCTACGCACCCGAGCGCGACGAACTCGTCACACTCTATCGTGCGTTGCAGACCATGTGGCGCTCCAACCGCGGTAAGACCGGGGATGATTCATTCTGCGCAAGCGATATCGACATCGCGCAGATGTGCCTTGCCATCGATGCTCGCACGCCGGTCGACGAGCGCTCGGTGGAAAGTGGCCTGGGAATCTTCGAAGAGCTTGGTTTCTGTCGCGTTTCGGGGTTTGACGACACCCGTCGCATCGCGATGGCCGAAAACCCCGGCCGTGTGCAATTGAGCAGGTCAATTCGCTATTTGGAGGGCTTGCGCTCGCGCATGGAGTTCTCGGCTTTCCGGAGTTGGGCGCTCGATTCGTGCGCTTCTGATATGCTAGCCAAAGTTAACCGCCCGATCGTACCGCGGGCCTAGGGGAAGGGGACCTCGATGGATGCCGCAGCCCGTACCGCCCATGATTCCACCCTCCAGCCGTTCTCGGAGATGGAGCACTATAAGCATGCCGATGAGCTGCCGCCCGAGATTATGGCGGACAGCTACGACAAACTGGAGCGCCTGTGCCTCAAATATATGAATGAGGACGACTTTTCTAAGGTGGAGCAGGCCTATTGCTTTGCTGCCGAGAAGCACTGCAACCAAAAGCGCCGCTCGGGTGAGATGTACATCAACCATCCCGTCGAGGTGGCCATCATTTTGGCCGATCTCAAGATGGACTGCGATGTAGTGTGCGCCGCGCTGCTGCACGATACCGTCGAGGATACCGAGACCTCGCTTGCCGATGTTTCCGGCCTGTTTGGCGATACGGTGGCCGAGCTCGTCGATGGCGTGACCAAGCTCACCAACATCGAAGTCGACAGTATGGACGAGAAACAGGCGCTCACGCTGCGAAAGATGTTCCTCGCCATGTCCAAGGACATCCGCGTCATCATCGTTAAGCTTGCCGACCGTCTGCACAACATGCGCACCCTTGCAGCCCTGCGTGAGGACCGTCGCCTGTTTAAGGCTCGCGAGACCATGGACGTGTATGCGCCCCTGGCCGACCGTCTGGGCATGAGCTCCATTAAATGGGAGCTCGAGGACCTGTCCTTCTTCTACCTGGAGCCCGATGCCTACCAGCGCATCGCACGCATGGTGGCGGAGTCGCGCGAGGTCCGTGAGCGCTATCTGGCCGAGACCATCAAGACGCTCACCGACGAGCTCAACCGCATTGGCCTGGAAGACTTCCAGATCAACGGCCGTTCCAAGCACTATTGGTCCATCTACCAAAAGATGAAGCGCAAGGGCAAGGAATTCTCCGAGATCTACGACCTGGTGGCACTGCGCGTCATCACGCATTCGGTGCGCGATTGCTACTCCACGCTCGGCGCGGTGCACACGCTGTGGCACCCCATGCCCGGCCGCTTTAAAGACTATATCGCCATGCCCAAGGTCAATAACTACCAGTCGCTCCACACGACGGTCATCGGCCCCACGGCTCGCCCGCTCGAGATTCAGATTCGAACCTATGAGATGCATGAGCAGGCCGAGTACGGCATTGCCGCCCACTGGCTATATAAGAAGTCGGGCGGATCGTCTGCTTCCAAGACCAATGACGCTCAACGTTTGGACGACCAGATCAACTGGCTCAAGCATTCGCTCGATTGGGCGGCTTCCGACGAGATCACCGATGCCAAGGAATACCTGCATTCGCTGAAGGTCGACCTCTTCGATCAGGAGATCTTTGTCTTTACGCCCAAGGGCGAGGTCATGGCGCTTCGTGCCGGCTCCACGCCGCTCGACTTTGCCTACGCCGTTCACACCGAGGTGGGAAACCATTGCGTCGGCGCCAAAATCAACGGTGCGGTGGCTCCGCTCACGCACGAGATTAAGACGGGTGACCGTGTCGAGATTCTGACTAACAAGAGTTCCAAGCCGTCGCGTGATTGGCTCAAGATCGTTAAGACACCTTCCGCCAAGTCAAAGATCCGCCGCTATTTTGCCGCTGCGACCAAGGACGACGACGCTGCTGCTGGTCGCGATATGCTGGCTAAGGACCTGCGTAAGCGTGGCTATGGCATTTCTACGCCGCGTTCGACGCGTGCGCTCCACGCCGTGGCGGAGCAGTTTAACTTCAAGCAGCTCGAGGACCTGTTTGCCGCCGTCGGCGCCGGCAAGGTTGCCCCGCGCGCTGTGGGCAATAAGGTCGAGCAAATCTTGGACCCCAAGCCCGAGGAACAGCTCACCAAGGCCGAGGCTATCGCCGAGGTCGTGAAGCAGCCTGCTCGCGGCTCCAACCGCAAGCCGCAAAAGCGCGGCAAGAGCGCCAGTAACGGCATTATCGTCAAGGGCGAGAGCAACAGCGGCCTACTGGTCCGTCTGGCTCATTGCTGCAACCCCGTGACGGGCGACGACATCGTCGGCTTCATCACGCGCGGTCGTGGCGTTTCGGTGCATCGCGCCAACTGTCCCAACGTCAAGGGTCTTATGGAGCATCCCGAGCGCATGATCGAAGTGGAGTGGGACGGCGCTGCCGACACCCTCTTCCAGGTCGAGATCGTGGTCGAGTGCCTGGACCGCATGGGCCTGCTCAAGGATGTCACCATTGCCATTGGCGATGCGGGCGGCAATATCCTTTCTGCCGCCACGTCGACCAACCGCGAGGGTATTGCAACCCTGCGCTTTATGGTCGAGATCTCGGACGCGAGTGGTCTGGATCCGCTGCTGGCCTCCATCAGCAGCGTTGACTCGGTCTACGACGCGCGCCGCCTGATGCCCGGTGAGGGTGGAGCCCAGCTTAAGCGCCGCGTTTAGTCGCGACGAACGTGTCACATTATCGATATTCGCTACACTCGAGGCATCGTTTGATGCCTCGAGTTCTATAGAGAGGAGAGGGACATGAGTGCTGTGTCCTTGGATTTAACTCCCAAGGGATCGGTCGAGATCGAGACGCTCGTAAACGGTCCCATTCAGACCAATAGCTATGCTGTTATTTCGGACAATGAGTGCGTGATTATCGATCCCGCATGGGAAGGCGAACGCCTGGTGGAGCATATTCGAGCCGAGCATCCCGGCGTACGCGTGTTTGGCGCCGTATGCACTCATGGCCATGCCGATCATGTTGGTGGTGTTGCAGGCGTGCGAACCACCGTTGGCGAGGGCTGCCAGTATGAGCTGTGTGCTAAGGATGTGGCGGTGCCGCATGCGAACATCGAGGAACAGCGAGCTATGTGGGGCATTGAGACGCCTGACCCCGGGGAGCCGACGCACCTGCTCGCCGAGGGAGATGCTATCAAGGTGGGCGATATCTACCTGCAGGTGATCGAGACGCCAGGGCATACGCCGGGCGGGATCGTCTTGTTTGCCGCCACCGAGCAGGGGAACATTGCCTTTGTGGGCGACACCATGTTTCCGGGTGGGCACGGCCGCACCGATCTTTCTGGAGGAGACGAGGCGGCGATTCTGCGCTCGCTCTCCAAGCTCGCCCGGCTTCTCCCGCCCGATACCGTTTGCCTAACCGGTCATGGCGATTCGACCACCATGGCACGCGAGCTCATGCAGAACCCTTTCATGCAGATTTAGCTTAATAGTCGGCTTTTGAAGCACGAGAAGCGTCCAAACGTCAAGCTATTTTTCCCCAACGGGTCGATTTCGTAGGGCAAACGGTCAAAAAAGTCTGTTTGGACGATATTCGTGAACAAACGAACGTTTATGCTCGGGTGCGCCGTGGTAAAATCTCAGGCGTTATCGGAGCAACCTTACAGGAGGTTTCTTTTATGCTCGTCAACGCAGCAGACATGCTCAAGAAGGCCGAGGCCGGCAAGTACGGTCTTGGTGCCTTCAACACCAACAACCTCGAGTGGACCCTGGCTATTCTCCAGGCCGCCGAGGAGGCCAAGTCTCCGCTGATCCTTCAGTGCACCGCTGGTGCCGCTAAGTGGATGGGCGGTTTCAAGGTCTGCGCCGACATGGTCAAGGCTGCCGTCGAGGCCACGGGCGTTACCGTTCCCGTCGCCCTTCACCTCGATCACGGTTCTTACGAGGACTGCTTCAAGTGCATCGAGGCCGGCTTCACGTCCATCATGTATGACGGCTCTCACGAGGAGACCTTCCAGCTTAACCTCGACCGCACCAAGGAGCTCGTTGAGCTTGCCCACTCCAAGGGCATGTCCATCGAGGCCGAGGTCGGCGGCATCGGCGGCACCGAGGACGGCGTGACCTCCAGCGGCGAGCTCGCTGATCCTGCTGAGTGCAAGCAGATCGCTGACCTGGGTGTCGACTTCCTCGCCTGCGGCATCGGCAACATCCACGGCGTGTACCCCGCCGACTGGGCTGGTCTTTCCTTCGAGCGTCTGGGCGAGATTAAGGCCCAGACCGGTGACCTGCCCCTCGTTCTGCACGGTGGCACCGGCATCCCCGAGGATCAGATCAAGAAGGCCATCTCCCTGGGCATCTCCAAGATCAACGTCAACACCGACCTGCAGCTCGTCTTCGCCAAGGGCGTCCGCGAGTACATCGAGGCTGGCAAGGATCAGCAGGGCAAGGGCTTTGACCCCCGCAAGCTCCTCAAGCCTGGTCGCGACAACATCGTTGCCCGCACCAAGGAGCTCATGGAGGAGTTTGGCTCCGTCAACAAGGCGTAAGTAGCGGTTTAACTTCCCGCCGGAGGCCCCGTTTCCCCTACGCTGTTTCCCTCGCGCTCACCTGGCTTCGCCAGAAGTCGCGCGATGGAATCAGCTCCGGGGAAACGGGGCCTCCTTTGTTAACTTGCTACAGGGTTACTGGTCTGATTTTAGTTATATGGTTACCGTTCAGCGGTGTTGATGGCTCCCTTGTTGGGGCTTTCTTTTTATCTCGCTACAATGGGCTTCAAGCGTTCTAGTGACTTGGAGTTTTGGTATGGCTGTTATTAATGTGCTGCCTTCGGATGGGAAGGTTATTGACGAGGGTCCAGTTGGTTGCTCTGCTGATGTTTGCTGTGATGACTTTCGTCATCTCGATGTTGGACTGCCGCCCGAGATTCTTCGTCTTATGGATGCCGGGTATTTGACGCAGGCTGTTGCTGCCTGCGATCGCCTTTTGGAGCAGAACCCCGAGCCTTCGCTGGCTGCTTGTGTTCGTGCCGAGCGGTATCGCATGCTCGAGACGCCGCTTCATTTTTCGGTGTCGCGCGACCAGGCTATTGCGATGATTCGCGAGGAGTGGCCAGAGTTTACCGAAGAGCAGTTTGATGACCTGATTAATCGTAAGCGTATTGACTGGCGCTTTATCGATGGCGAACTGTTCGTTCTCGACAACTTCCTCGATTCGCTTCGCGTATATCCCAAAGAGGTTCCCGGCATGCGGCCCGATTCTACGGACGGAATAGCACTGCGCAACGAGATGCTCAAGGAGATGGAGTCACAAAACGGATTGGCTCGCGTCATTACGCTTAAAGCGTCCGTGTCTGTCCCCGGCGCTCTGGAAGGGGAGACCGTTCGCGCGTGGCTACCCGTTGCCGTCGCCTGTCGTCAACAGTCTCATATCGAGGTTCTCGATATGACGCCGGAGGGTGCTGTTGCCCCCGCGAATGCTTCGGCGCGTACCGCCTCGTGGTCTTCTTCGAGTGAGCGCTCATTCTCGGTGACCTATCGCTATCAAATTGATGCCGCTTATCGTGATGTCTATGGGGGTGCGCTTCCGGTGCATCCTTGCATGGACGCGCCACTGCCCGTGGACACCTCCGAGGACCGTCCGCACATTGCATTCACGCCGTATCTACAGCAGCTGACAGCCCGTGTCATTGACGGGCTCGAGGATCCGCTCGATCGCGCCCGTGCTATCTATGATTACCTGACGCAGTACATCGACTATCGCTATCAGCCGCCGTACTTGCTTTTGGGATCTATTGCCGATGACTGCGCGCATTCGCTCCGCGGCGATTGCGGCGTTATGGCGCTCACGTTTATCACCATGTGCCGTATCGCGGGCGTGCCTGCCCGTTGGCAGAGCGGCCTGTATGTTGCGCCCGATTCGGTGGGGTCGCACGACTGGGCAGAGTTCTATACGCCGCAGACCGGATGGCTCAACGCCGACGTGTCATTTGGATCTTCTGCTCGCAGGATGGGGGAGGAGTGGCGCCGCCGTCACTACTTTGGCAATCTCGACCCGTGGCGTATGGTGGCCAACAATCGATTCCAGGCAGAGTTTGAGCCCTCTTTCGACGGCATGCGCGAGGACCCTTACGATAACCAGATGGGTGAGGCTTCGGTCGACGGTCGCGGATGCCGTCGGCGCGAGATGCTCCGCACGGTCGAACTCATCGAAATGCTCGAAGTTCCATTTTCGGACTAATCGGTAGAAAGCTGTGATAAACTAACTCACGCATTGCGTGCCCGAGTGGCGGAATTGGCAGACGCAGTGGACTCAAAATCCACCGTTGGCAACAACGTGCGAGTTCGAGTCTCGCCTCGGGCACCATACATGCAAGTGAGCGTTCAAGGGGGTTGCGGCCCCCTTTTTCGTGCCGAACTCGCGTGAGCGCGCGAAGCGTTAAGCAAACAGGCCTGTGGCCTGTTTGTAGCGGAGCGTGGCGAGGGCGCCACGCGCCCGAAGCCCGGGGCTTCGCGAAGCGAAGGCCCTTCGAGTCTCGCCTCGAGCACCATACATGCAAGCGAGCGTTCAAGGGGGTCAAGGTCCCTTTTTCGTGTACGTAATGTGATAACGCGCTGTACGTGTTATTATTCGCAAGGCGTTGTTCCCGCAATGCCCTAAAGAGGAACCTGAGGGTTCCCACCTTTTGGCGCCAATGAGCAGCTGACTGGTCATACAACTTAGATTCCCTTCCTCAAATCGAGGAAGTCTATGTGTACGACCTGGTTGCTGAGAAGCGCCGGGTTATTTTTTTATGAATGGAGGTAGGGAAAATAGCTAAGTCTGATGACACCCGCATCAACGACGAGATCACTGCATCTTCGTGTCGTTTGATTGGCGTCGATGGCTCTCAGCTCGGCCTGTTCGCCATCCGCGATGCCCAGCGCGTCGCCGACGATCAGGGTCTCGACCTGGTCGAGATCGCTCCCAACGCGGAGCCGCCGGTCTGCAAGGTCATGGACTACGGTAAGTTCAAGTACCAGCAGGCCATGAAGGCCAAGGCTGCTCGTAAGAACCAGTCCAAGGTCGAGGTCAAGGAAATGAAGTTCCGACCCAAGATCGACGTTGGCGACTACGAGACCAAGAAGGGCCACGTTCTGCGTTTCCTCAAGAAGGGCGCACGCGTTAAGATCACCATCATGTTCCGCGGCCGTGAGATGGCTCACCCGGAGCAGGGCCTTAACGTTCTCGAGCGTCTCGCCGAGGATCTCAAGCCTTACGCTACGGTCGAGTCCAAGCCTAAGATGGAAGGCCGTAACATGCTTATGCTGCTCGCCCCGATTAAGGGCGCCTTCGATGAGGATAAAGCGGCAAGCGATAGCAAGTAACTAGTGTTCTGTAACCGATTAAGGAGTATTTCATGCCTAAGATGAAGTCCCACAGCGGCACCAAGAAGCGTTTCCGCAAGACTGGTACCGGCAAGCTTATGCGCGCCAAGGCTTTCAAGAGCCACATCCTGAGCAAGAAGTCCACCAAGCGTAAGCGTGGCTTCCGTCAGGAGACCGAGATCGCCGCTGCCGACCGCAAGGTCATCAAGTCGCGTCTCGCCTAAGTTCGCGTTCCCGTTTTTCGTTTTACCGTCTAGGAGTTGATAGAACATGGCACGTATTAAGCGCGCTGTTGCCGCCAAGAAGAAGCGCCGTACCGTTATGCACCGTGCGAAGGGTTACTACGGTGCCGCTTCGCGTACTTACAAGCATGCTAAAGAGCAGGTCCAGCACTCCCTGCAGTATCAGTATCGTGATCGCCGCAACAAGAAGCGCGAGATCCGTTCTCTCTGGATCACCCGTATCAACGCTGCTGCTCGCCTGAACGACATCTCTTACTCTCAGTTCATGCACGGCCTGAAGGTTGCCGGCATCGAGCTCGACCGCAAGGTCCTGGCTCAGATGGCTTACGAGGACATCGAGTCCTTCAACGAGCTGGCTGCCATTGCCAAGAAGGCTCTCGAGGCCTAATAGATTCTCTTGAATCGCTAGGGGAGTGTCGCGTTGTGCGCGGCGCTCCCTCTTTTTATCTGAAGCGCGGTTTACATTGCTAAAAGCGCGGGTAGATAGACACTTACAGGTGACCGATCTCTATATATTTCTAAACCAAAGGGTCATCATCTGATACGTGCGGAAGATCCGCACCAGTCTTTCTATTACCTAAAGAAAGCGATATGTTGTGTAGGACTTGTGAAGAGTGGAATTGACGACCCACAGGGCCCCTCCGGTCTGGCAATATATCTCCTTGCCGCGCGGCCCGGTCGGACCGGATCGGCCGCCAGGCGTGCACCTTGAGAACCGGATACTGCGAGGATGGACACTAACTTCAGTGTCGCATCCGGGCAGACATCGAACCATTTGAAATGGTCTAACTTGGATTTGTTTTTCGCAAGGCCGCCGAGAGGCGGCCCCGAGAAATTCCTTTTCCTATACTAAAACCATATGAATCGAACGGAACCGATCAGCGATGGACTGAGAGGACCGGACGGGCTCGAAGCCCAGAATATTTTGGACGGAGAGTTCGATCCTGGCTCAGGATGAACGCTGGCGGCGCGCCTAACACATGCAAGTCGAACGGCACCCACCTCCGGGTGGAAGCGAGTGGCGAACGGCTGAGTAACACGTGGAGAACCTGCCCCCTCCCCCGGGATAGCCGCCCGAAAGGACGGGTAATACCGGATACCCCGGGGTGCCGCATGGCACCCCGGCTAAAGCCCCGACGGGAGGGGATGGCTCCGCGGCCCATCAGGTAGACGGCGGGGTGACGGCCCACCGTGCCGACAACGGGTAGCCGGGTTGAGAGACCGACCGGCCAGATTGGGACTGAGACACGGCCCAGACTCCTACGGGAGGCAGCAGTGGGGAATCTTGCGCAATGGGGGGAACCCTGACGCAGCGACGCCGCGTGCGGGACGGAGGCCTTCGGGTCGTAAACCGCTTTCAGCAGGGAAGAGTCAAGACTGTACCTGCAGAAGAAGCCCCGGCTAACTACGTGCCAGCAGCCGCGGTAATACGTAGGGGGCGAGCGTTATCCGGATTCATTGGGCGTAAAGCGCGCGTAGGCGGCCCGGCAGGCCGGGGGTCGAAGCGGGGGGCTCAACCCCCCGAAGCCCCCGGAACCTCCGCGGCTTGGGTCCGGTAGGGGAGGGTGGAACACCCGGTGTAGCGGTGGAATGCGCAGATATCGGGTGGAACACCGGTGGCGAAGGCGGCCCTCTGGGCCGAGACCGACGCTGAGGCGCGAAAGCTGGGGGAGCGAACAGGATTAGATACCCTGGTAGTCCCAGCCGTAAACGATGGACGCTAGGTGTGGGGGGACGATCCCCCCGTGCCGCAGCCAACGCATTAAGCGTCCCGCCTGGGGAGTACGGCCGCAAGGCTAAAACTCAAAGGAATTGACGGGGGCCCGCACAAGCAGCGGAGCATGTGGCTTAATTCGAAGCAACGCGAAGAACCTTACCAGGGCTTGACATATGGGTGAAGCGGGGGAGACCCCGTGGCCGAGAGGAGCCCATACAGGTGGTGCATGGCTGTCGTCAGCTCGTGTCGTGAGATGTTGGGTTAAGTCCCGCAACGAGCGCAACCCCCGCCGCGTGTTGCCATCGGGTGATGCCGGGAACCCACGCGGGACCGCCGCCGTCAAGGCGGAGGAGGGCGGGGACGACGTCAAGTCATCATGCCCCTTATGCCCTGGGCTGCACACGTGCTACAATGGCCGGTACAGAGGGATGCCACCCCGCGAGGGGGAGCGGATCCCGGAAAGCCGGCCCCAGTTCGGATTGGGGGCTGCAACCCGCCCCCATGAAGTCGGAGTTGCTAGTAATCGCGGATCAGCATGCCGCGGTGAATGCGTTCCCGGGCCTTGTACACACCGCCCGTCACACCACCCGAGTCGTCTGCACCCGAAGTCGCCGGCCCAACCGCAAGGGGGGAGGCGCCGAAGGTGTGGAGGGTGAGGGGGGTGAAGTCGTAACAAGGTAGCCGTACCGGAAGGTGCGGCTGGATCACCTCCTTTCTAGGGAGATACATTCTTAGAGAGAAAACACTTTAACTCGAATAGAGGGCAGGAGCCCGTCCGGTAGATGTCCGCCAGGATGATTCCCCGCAGCACCCGGTCCCCGGGGTCGCACCCGCGTACCTTGAGAGCCGCATAGCGATAGGAGAGAGATGGAAGATCATTCTTCCAGACTCGATTCTTTTCTGCGATTTATCAGACAGAATGATAGCAATCATTCATCCGATCCAAACAAGAAGAATTCACTTATAAATGAGTGAGGAGCATCTGATCGCGAGCACAGTCAACTACTGTGCCGCGGTATGAGATACCCGAATTGCGACATACGAGCGCTATTCATGATATCGATTAATTTAACTTAATTAGCGACACGTGGATATCCCGCGGGCCCGATGCGGTCCCGCAAGATACCACGGGCGCACGGCGGATGCCTTGGCACAGGGAGCCGATGAAGGACGCGGCAAGCTGCGATAATCCCCGGCGAGGAGCACACATCCTTCGACCCGGGGGTCTCCGAATGGGCGAACCCATCCACAGCAGTGTGGATATCCCCACCCCGAACACATAGGGGTGGGGAGGACAACCCGGGGAACTGAAACATCTAAGTACCCGGAGGAGAGGAAATCAATCTCGAGACTCCCCGAGTAGCGGCGAGCGAAAGGGGACCGATGGCCAAACCGTCGAGCGGGCATACCCGGCAGGGGTTCCGCCGACGGGGTTGCAGGGCCGCGCATCCGGGGGCTGCCGCCCCCGGGCGCAGGTCCGGCTGGGGAGCGGAACGGCATGGGAGGGCCGGCCGCAGCGGGTGACAGCCCCGTACGCGAACCCAGACCGGACGGCGCGACGCGGTCCCTGAGTAGGGCCGGGCACGTGAAACCCGGTCCGAACCTGGGTGGACCACCATCCAAGCCTGAGTACTACCCTGTGACCGATAGCGCACCAGTACCGTGAGGGAAAGGTGAAAAGCACCCCGGGAGGGGAGTGAAACAGTACCTGAAACCGTGCGCCCACGAGCAGTCGGAGCACCCTTGTGGTGTGACGGCGTGCCTTTTGTAGAATGAGCCAGCGAGTCGCTGGCGCGGGGCGAGGTTAACCGAAAGGGAGCCGGAGCGAAAGCGAGCCTTAACAGGGCGACTTGAGTCCCGCGCCGCGGACGCGAAGCCGGGTGAGCTATCCGTGGGCAGGCTGAAGCGGGGGTAAGACCCCGTGGAGGGCCGAACGCACGTCGGTTGAAAACGGCGGCGATGACCTGCGGATAGGGGTGAAAGGCCAATCAAACCCGGAGATATCTCGTTCTCCCCGAAATAGCTTTAGGGCTAGCGTCGCGCGTTCACCGCCGGAGGTAGAGCACCGGATGGACGAGGGGGCTTCGCCGCCTACCGAATCCAACCGAACTCCGAATGCCGGCGGCCCAGAGCGCGGCAGTCAGAGCATGTGGGCTAAGCTGTGTGCTCGAGAGGGAAACAGCCCGGACCGCCCGCTAAGGTCCCCAAGTTCCAGCCGAGTGGCAAAGGATGTGCGTCCGCCCAGACAACCAGGATGTTGGCTTAGAAGCAGCCATCCATTCAAAGAGTGCGTAACAGCTCACTGGTCGAGTGGACATGCGCCGACAATACACGGGGCTAAGCTGGACACCGAAGCGGCGGGATTTTGATTTTCAGAATCGGTAGGGGAGCTTCCCATGGGCGGGGAAGCCGCCGGGCGACCGGCGGTGGAGCGCATGGGAGTGAGAATGCTGGCATGAGTAGCGAGAGACGAGAGAGTAACTCGTCCGCCGTGAACCCGAGGTTTCCTGGGCAAGGCTAATCCTCCCAGGGTCAGTCGGGGGCTAAGGCGAGGCCGGTAGGCGTAGCCGACGCGCAGCAGGCAGACATTCCTGCACCGCGCACGCGGCGCTACGACCGACGGGGCGACGGATGGGGGTGGCTCGGCGGGGTTCTGGACGTCCCCGTGATGGAGCGCGGCCCGCGGACCAGGGAAATCCGGTCCGCACGAGGGCGAGGCTCCGGACGAAGCGACTGAGCGAAGCGAGTGAGCCCGAGGTCCCTAGAAAAACCCCTAGGCAGGCGCGTGCGCGCCCGTACCGCAAACCGACACAGGTGGGTGGGTAGAACATACCGAGGCGATCGGGTCAACCATGGTCAAGGAACTCGGCACAATGGCCCCGTAACTTCGGGAGAAGGGGTGCCCGCGCGTACGTGAACCGGCTTGCCCGGGGAGCGGAGGCGGGCCGCAGTGGAGAGGCCCAAGCGACTGTTTACCAAAAACACAGGACTCTGCAGAAGCCGCAAGGCGACGTATAGGGTCTGACGCCTGCCCGGTGCCGGAAGGTCACGCGGAGGAGTTAGCGCATCGCGCGAAGCCCCGAAGCCAAGCCCCGGTAAACGGCGGCCGTAACTATAACGGTCCTAAGGTAGCGAAATTCCTTGTCGGGTAAGTTCCGACCTGCACGAAAGGCGCAACGACTTGGGCGCTGTCTCGACCATGGACCCGGTGAAATTGCACTGGTCGTGAAGATGCGACTTACCCGCGGAAGGACGGAAAGACCCCGTGAACCTTCACTGCAGCTTGGCATTGGCCGCTGGTCCCGCGTGTAGAGGATAGGCAGGAGGCACAGATCCGGAGGCGCCAGCCCCCGGGGAGCCGCCCTTGGAATACTGCCCTCGCGCGACCGGCGTCCTAACCCGAGGCCGTCAACCGGCTCGGGGACCGTGCCAGGCGGGCAGTTTGACTGGGGCGGTCGCCTCCTAAAGGGTAACGGAGGCGCGCGAAGGTCCGCTCGGGACGGTCGGCAACCGTCCTTTTGAATGCAAGAGTACAAGCGGGCTTGACTGCGAGGCCCACAAGCCGAGCAGGTGCGAAAGCAGGCTCTAGTGATCCGGCGGCCCCGAGTGGGTGGGCCGTCGCTCAACGGATAAAAGGTACTCCGGGGATAACAGGCTGATCTTGCCCAAGAGTCCACATCGACGGCAAGGTTTGGCACCTCGATGTCGGCTCATCGCATCCTGGGGCTGGAGCAGGTCCCAAGGGTACGGCTGTTCGCCGTTTAAAGCGGTACGCGAGCTGGGTTCAGAACGTCGTGAGACAGTTCGGTCCCTATCCTCCGTGGGCGCAGGAGAATCGATGGAGGCTGCCCCCAGTACGAGAGGACCGGGGTGGGCGCACCTCCGGTGAACCGGTTGTCGACCAACGGCACGGCCGGGTAGCCGCGTGCGGCGCGGATAACCGCTGAAGGCATCTAAGCGGGAAGCCGTTCCAGGGATTAGTTCTCCTTCCGGTAAGGGCCCAGGTAGACTACCTGGTCGATAGACGGCAGGTGCAAGGGCGGCGACGTCCTCAGCCGAGCCGCACTAATCGCCCGAGCTCTTCCGGAACCGCACCTCGCGGCCCGCGGGACTGAGCGCTCATGCGCGCGGTCCGGGCACGAGGATGCCCCCGAGTCACCTCCCCTATGCGCCATGCGGCCCCCAGGGCACGTAGATGAGACCCAGGACACCGTAACGGTGGGCGCCGCCCACCGGTCAGCGGCCAGAGCATGGGGGGCACGCCCGGTCCCGTTCCGAACCCGGAAGCTAAGCCCCATCGCGCCGAGAGTACTGCGGGGTCAGCCCGTGGGAGGCCAGGGCGCCGCTGACCGGTGGACGGCACCGAGCCGTACGCTTGACTTGAAGAAGGGGGAGGCCTCGCGGCCTCCCCCTTTTTTGCGTTTTATAGAGAGCTGTAATACAAGAACTCGCCTTCTTTTAGCTTGTCTTACTGTTTGGCTGTATTTTGAGTCCTTCTTTTGTATTTGCGCGATAATAACTCCCATTGGCGTTAGGGAGGACTTGATGTTTACCGTTTTTGTCTTGGGCAATATTGCTTCGGGTAAGTCGACTGCCTGCCGCTATCTCGAATCTCATGGCGCCATGCTTATCGATCTGGACGAGCTTGCCAAATCGCTGTATGTGCCAGGCTCCGATATCGTCAATGCCCTCGCGGAAGAATTTGGCTGGGATATTTTGGACGAGGAGGGCGGCGTTCGCCGTAACATCCTCGCTTCTCGAGCTTTTGTTTCTCCTGATGCGGTCGCGAGGCTCAATAGCATTGTGCACCCCGTTCTCATTGAGCAGCTGTCACTGAGGATTCTTGATCCGGTTTGCTGCACGGTTTCGTCCCCCCGTTATCCCTTTGCGGTTGTCGAGGTTTCTGCCCCGACTGGTTTTGAGGATGCTTTTGGCCTGGCTGATGAAATTCTGGTTATCAGCGCTCCTTTAGCAGTTCGTCGCGGGCGTGCTATTCATCGTGGTATGGAGCCCTCTGATTTTGATGCGCGTTCTGCATGCCAACCTGATGAGGCTTCGCTTTGCAATCTCGCTACGACGGTAATCGATAATGCGGCGGGCGACAACTCGCTCTTTGAACAACTGGACGCTTGGCTTGTGCGCCATGGCTTCGGGGATGTAGTGGATAAGGAGGAGGCCGATGCCTAGGACACGTTTCTTTACGTGGTATCGCGTGGCGCCACTTGCCGTTGTGTTCGTCTTTGGCCTTATTTCGCTCGTCTACTCGTATGCTCCTGCCGCTTTCTTTAAGCCTTTGTATCCGATTGACTACGAGGCGTACGTAAAGCAATCGAGCATTTCGCACAATCTTGATCCGTATCTGGTGTGTGCTGTCATAAAGTCGGAATCGAATTGGGATCCTGAGGCCGAGTCGAATCAAGGCGCTCGGGGATTAATGCAACTGATGCCCGAGACTGCCCAGGATATGATTGCCAAAGGTCTTGTCGATGGTAGCGAGTATTCAGCCGACAACCTTAACGATCCCGCTACGAACATCGAGTTTGGCTGTGCGTATCTTTCGTATCTTCTAACGTATTTCAACGGGTCGACGGATAGCGCTATTGCCGCATATAACGCCGGCATGGGCAATGTGGATGGTTGGGCGCAGCAGAGCACCTCGCTTCACAATGCGATTACCTTCCCCGAGACGCAGGCTTATCTGATTCGCGTCAATAATGCCTGGGTTCGCTATAAGACGCTCTATCCCGATCGGTTCGTATAGGACTAAGCCCATCTCCTGCGTATACTGCAGATGTATGAGTTAGGAGTATCCATGACGGAATTTGAAGTAGAACGCGTTGGTGGTGAACTTAAGCGCTTTGGCGTTGAGGGCGCTGAGGTGCCGTTTGAAGTCGTTTCTCCCTATGAGCCTGCAGGTTCTCAGCCTAAGGCCATTGAGTCGCTTGTGCAGGGTGTGAGGGACGGAGATCGCTATCAGGTTTTGCTGGGCGTGACTGGTTCGGGCAAGACCTTCACGATGGCTAAGACTATTGAGGCCCTGGGGAAGCCGACGCTGGTCATGGCTCCCAATAAAACGCTCGCCGCTCAGCTTGCGAGCGAGCTCAAAGAGTTCTTTCCCAACAACGCTGTGGTCTACTTTGTCTCGTACTACGACTACTATCAGCCCGAGGCGTATGTGCCGCAAAGCGATACATATATCGAGAAAGACTCCTCGATTAACGAAGAGGTCGAGATGCTGCGCCATCAGGCGACCGCGTCACTGCTCTCTCGACGCGATGTGATCGTCGTCGCATCGGTCTCGTGTATCTATGGCATTGGCTCTCCTGAGGACTATGCGGGTCTGGCTCCAAACGTCGACAAGAAGGTGCCGCTCGAGCGCGATGACTTTATCCATGCACTTATCGACATTCAATATGATCGCAATGACTATGACCTGGCGCGCGGCACGTTCCGCGTGCGCGGCGATGTTGTCGACGTGTATCCGCCTTATGCCGAGCATCCGTTGCGGTTTGAGTTCTTTGGCGACGAGGTCGAGCTGATTACCGAGATCGATGAGGTTACCGGTGAGATGCTTCGTGAGTACGAGGCCATCCCCGTATGGCCGGCATCGCACTACGTGACCGAGAAGCCGAAGGTCAAGGCGGCTCTGAAATCGATCAGCGAAGAGTGCGAGAAGCGCGTGGCGGAGCTCAAGGCGACTGATAAGTTGCTCGAGGCGCAGCGTCTGCAGCAGCGCACCGATTATGATCTTGAGATGCTCGAGACGATGGGTTTTTGCAACGGCATCGAGAACTACTCGCGTCATCTGGACGGTCGCAAGCCGGGTGAGCCGCCGTTTACCCTAATCGATTACTTTCCCAAGGATATGCTCTGCATCATCGATGAGAGCCATGTGACGGTGCCGCAGATTCGCGGCATGCACGAAGGTGACCGCTCGCGTAAGGTGACGCTGGTGGAACACGGTTTTCGTCTGCCCTCGGCGCTCGATAACCGCCCGCTTCGTTTCGATGAGTTTGAGGCGAGGATTCCCCAGTTCATCTATGTTTCGGCCACGCCGGGCGACTATGAGCTGCGGGTGAGCCAAAACGACGTTGAGCAGATTATTCGTCCGACCGGTCTGCTCGACCCCAAGATTGATGTGCGTCCGGTTCGTGGGCAGATTGACGATCTTGAGGACGAGATTCGCGAGCGCGTGGTGCGCAAGGAGCGCGTACTGGTGACCACGCTCACCAAGCGCATGGCCGAGGACCTGACCGACCATCTGCTTGATGCCGGCATTAAGGTCAATTACATGCACTCCGATACAGCGACGATGGACCGTGTCGAGATCCTGCGAACGCTGCGCGAGGGAAAGATCGATGTTCTCGTTGGCATCAACCTGCTTCGCGAGGGCTTGGATCTCCCCGAGGTCTCACTGGTGGCAATTCTCGATGCCGATAAGGAAGGCTTCTTGCGCAACCGCCGTTCGCTGATTCAGACGATTGGCCGCGCGGCCCGTAACGCCGATGGCGAAGTCATCATGTATGCAGACGTTATGACCGATTCGATGAAAGAGGCCATCGAGGAGACGCAGCGCCGTCGCGAGATTCAGATGGCATATAACGAAGAGCATGGCATTGTGCCCAAGACGGTGCGCAAGGCCATCAACGACATCTCAAGTTTTATTGCCGAGGCCGAAAAAACCGTGGGTTCCAAGGGACGCTCGAAGGGCGACTCTCTTGGCCATGGCGCATTCTATACGCCCGATGAGTCGGGCGAGGGTGGCGTGCCGGAAACGGTGGCGCCCGAGCAGACACTTGCGGAGCAGTTGGAAGAACTGCCGCATGACGAGCTCGTGCGGATCGTCGAAACCATGGAAGAGGATATGCGTAACGCTTCTGCTGCCATGGACTTTGAGGAGGCGGCGCGCCTGCGCGATGCCATCGTTCAGATTCGGGCGATGCTCGAGGGTGCGTCTGAGGACGAGACGATCGAGCGCTTACGTTCGCAGGCCCGCAAGGGTTCCACGTTCGCATCGGGCAGAAAACGCCAGGGTGCACGGTTTAAGAAATAGTGAACAGGCCCCGAGTTCCCTGTGGAGCTTGGGGCCTGTGTCTTTTGCGCGCTGGAATTCGTGCGTTAGAGGTCTGCGATCAGGGCTTCGGCACAACGGATGCCGTCGGTGGCTGCGCTCATGATGCCGCCGGCATATCCAGCTCCCTCACCACAAGGGTAGAGGCCCGGGGTCGACACGGCATGGCACGTTCGGTCTCGGGTGACAGTGACCGGTGAGCTCGAACGAGTCTCCACGCCGGTAAGAACGGCATCGGGGCGGTCGTAGCCGCGTAGCTTTTTTCCGAGTAGGGGAAGTCCCAGGCGGAGCGACTCGACGATATGCTGCGGCAGGGCTTCGTCAATTGCCGTCCAGGTCACACCGAGCGGATAGGTGGGCTTTACCTTTCCGGGCGCCTTGCTGGCGCGTCCTGCGAGGAAATCTCCGACGAGTTGTGCCGGTGCGTTCCAGTTGGAACCGCCCAGGCGATAGGCGGCCGCCTCGCAGGCACGCTGGAGCTCGACGCCGGCGAGCGGGTCATCGTTGGGAAGGTCCTCAGGCGTGACGTTAACGAGTAAGGCGGCATTTGCATTGCGTCCGTCGCGGGCATTGAGACTGGCGCCGTTGACGCACAGGTGGCCCTGCTCGGAAGAGGCGGCGACAACCTGCCCGCCGGGGCACATGCAAAACGAGAACACGCTGCGGCCGTTGGGAAGATGGGCGACGAGCTTGTAAGGGGCTGCTCCGAGGGCAGGATGTCCCGCCGAGGCTCCGTATTGGACTCGGTCGATGTCGCGCTGCGGATGCTCGATGCGAACGCCCATGGCAAAGGTCTTTTGTGCGAGGGCCACGTTGTGGCCCTTAAGGAGCTCAAAAATATCGCGAGCAGAATGCCCGCAGGCGAGGATGAGGTGCTTTGTCTCGATTGGCTCGCAAGCGGCGTCTTGGGACGATTGGACATCAATACCGGTGATGGCGCCAGACGCGTCGATGCGAATGTCGACGAGCTTCGTTCGATAGCGGACGACACCTCCGAGCTGCTCGATGCGCTGGGATATAGCGGTGACGACCGTGGGAAGGATGTCGGAGCCAATGTGCGGCTTGGCATCCCACAGAATATCGCGGGGCGCGCCCGCCTCGACGAAGGTTTCGAGGATAAGGCGATGGGCGGGATTTTTGGTTCCCGTATTGAGTTTGCCGTCCGAGAAGGTTCCCGCGCCGCCCAGGCCAAACTGGATATTGCTCTCGGGGTCGAGGATGCGCTCCTTTAGAAAGAGGTCGATCGCCTGCGAGCGGCGAAATGCCGGGTCGCCGCGCTCGATGAGCAAGGGCTTAAGACCTGCTTCGGCGAGCGTAAGCGCAGCGAAAAGGCCGGCGCATCCGGCGCCGACAACGACAGGGCGTTCTTGAGGCGCGTCGGAGGCGGGGGAGGGGAATGAAGGCTCATCGTCTTCTATCGCGCGTACGCGCGAGCGGTCACGCTCGGCAACGCTGTCGACCGCTTCTCGCTCGAGGTGGGGACTAGTCAGCTCAACACGAAAGCTCAGGATAAAATGGACGTCTCGTTTTTTGCGAGCGTCGATTGACTTGCGGTGGAGCTCGATGGACTTGATCTCGGAGTCCTTGCAACGTAGGACGCGCTTGGCGACTCGCTTGCCAACAATGAGACAGGCATTTTCATCGCCGGCTTCATCGAGCGACGCGTTGACTTGGGTGATTTCGATCATCGAGGTCTCCTTAGAGGCAAGAAAGAGGCCGTCCGGTATCCCAGACGGCCCGAATGTGTTTTTGATTATAGACTGCGCGGCTACAGGCTGCTTGCAGCGCGAATGCCCGAGAGCCAGGCCCACGCAAGGTTAAAGCCTCCGCAATCGGCGTCGATGTCGAGCGCTTCGCCGCAGACGTAAAGCGGGGCGTCGACAACGCTGCGCGCGCGTAGACTGGGTGTTGAGATGCTCTCGACAGATACGCCACCACGCGTGACCTGCGCCGAGCGCTCATCGGTCGTCCCCTCGGCAAACAGCTTAAAGTGCTTGAGGATCGAGACCAGATGGATGACATCGTTGGAGCCTGGATGGCACTGCTCGAACGCTGTGCAGACGACGCGGGAGAGTTGCGGGGCGAGCATGCCGTCGAGCCAACGGGGATCGCGGGGTGAAAAGTCACCGAACAGCTCAACGCGCCGGTTGAGCATATCGAGCAACTCGTCTTTGGAGAGGTCGGGGAAAACGTCGAGCAGGATCGTATCGCCGTGCTGGATACGACGAGAGAGGTTGAAGACAGCGACACCCGAGATACCGAAGGTTCGAAACAGCACTTCACCGTCTTCGTGCCAGAGCTCATTATGATTGCGGGCGAGCGTCAAGCAGGCGCGGACGCGCAGGCCATCCAACGTCTTGAGTGCCGCTCGATCGCCAACGACCGTTGCCGATACGGGACAGAGGATGGGGCGCAGCGAAGTGAGGGGAAGGCGAAACGTATCGGCGATACCGGTGGGGTTGCCGCCCGTAGCGATAATTACGGCATGTGCCTGCAGGGCCTCGTTCTTGCGAGGGACATCGGCGAGCGCCTTCCGAAGCGAGCGGAGCTCCGATTTTCGGTCGTCGTGCTTTTTTGCCTTGAGCGCCCGCGCTGGACGGTCTATTTGGAGTGCCCAGCCTTCGGAAGCTTTGTGCGCCGTGGCAACGTTGGCTCCGCAGATTAAGGTGATACCCAGGCGGTCGCAAACGTTGAGAAGCGCGTCGCGCACCGATTCGGCGCGAAGGGAGCGCGGGTACAGCCGGCCTTCCTCGGAGGTTGTCATGATGCCCAGCGAGGAGAAGAAGCCCATAAGCTCTTGTTCGGGCTGGGGGCCCATGACGGATTCGACGAATGCGGGGTGGTTATACCGCTGAGGATCAATCGATTCGTTGGAGAGGTTGCAACGGCCGTTACCGGTCGCAAGGAGCTTGAGGCCGCAGGCGACATCGCGCTCAACGATGCAGACGCTTTTGCCAGCGCGTGCGGCCGTAATGGCGGCGGCGAGGCCTGAAGCCCCGCCGCCGATTACCAAGACGTCATAGAGGGCGCTCGCGTTCACTTAGGCCTCGTCGGTCTCGTGCGGGGTAATAGCCTCGACGGCAGAGACTGCCTTGGGCAACATGCCATCGGGCAGCGCGGTCTCGACCTCGCCCTTATCGCAGGCCTCGGCGAGTGCCGGATTAATGGGAAGCTGGCCCAAGATGTCGAGGTTATAGCGCTCTGCGACCTCGGGGAGCTTGCTCTTGCCAAAGACCTCGATCTTCTTGCCGCAGTCGGGGCACTCAATATAGCTCATGTTCTCGACAATGCCCAGAATGGGGACGTTCATCTTCTCGGCCATGTTGACCGCCTTGGCGACGATCATCGAGACCAGATCCTGCGGGCTCGTGACGATGACGATGCCGTCGACCGGCAGCGACTGGAAGACGGTGAGCGCGACGTCGCCTGTTCCCGGAGGCATGTCGACCAGTAGGTAGTCGATGGGGCCCCACGAGGTCTCGCTCCAGAACTGCCTAATGGCGCCTGCGATGACCGGACCGCGCCAAAGGACGGGGTCGGTCTCGTTTTGGAGCAGCAGGTTGGAGCTCATGACCTTGACGCCGTGCTCGGAGATTTCGGGCAGCATAAGGTTGCCAAGGGCATGGACGTGGCGTCCACTCATACCGAACATCTTGGGGATAGAGGGACCGGTGATGTCGGCATCGAGGACGCCGACCTTGTGGCCGTGACGGGCAAGCTCGGTGGCGATGGCACCGGTGACAAATGACTTGCCGACACCGCCCTTGCCGGAAAGCACGGCGATGACGCGCTTGACCTCGGACAGCGTGTTCTCCTCAAATTGCGACGGCGACGTTTGTCCGCCGGCGGCCTGTGCGTGTTCGCAACCCATGTATGACTCCTTTGTATATGCTGGGGCCGGGGCCCCGCGATGTGACACGAGCGTCATTGTACCCTCGTTTGCGAGCGGGAGTCATTTGCGATGCGTTTGGGCCGAGCGTGCTTGCAATACGATGGGCCCAAGCGAATGGGCGGGCTTACTGAACTTTGCTGGCGAACTCGAGGTATTGCATGCGCTGCAGCTTGTCGATCGTCGAGGCGTAGGGGCTGTCTTTCGATTCCAAGTCGTAGCGCAGCCCGTCGGCACCGAGATAGCCGGCGACATTGATGGTGGGCACATCTGACCTTGTCGCAAGCAGGGCCTTTTGGTAATTGGTGAGCGGGGCGCCGATCTTATTAAGGGTAATGGCTGCAATCTCGTTTGCCCCGACGGTGTCGTAGACGTTGAGCTCGGTATTGCCGGCGATCTCATAGTTAGCCCAGACGAGATATGTCGACTGATAGATACGGAAAGCGTGGCTTGCCGTATCTTCCTGAGGGTACAGCTCGTCGTTGAGAGTCGTTGCGGCGCTCGGCTGATGGTCGCCAAAAAAGACAAGAACAACCGGTCTGCCGATATTGCGGAGCTCGTTGATAAAGTACTCGAGGTCCCGGTCGGATGCGTTGATGCAGGTGAGATAGGTGTTGAGCGCGCTGTTGGCACCCTCACTGGCTCCCTCGACCCAATAGTTTGTCAGCTCTTCGGCGGGAACGGTGCCATAGTCGTAGCCGCCGTGATTTTGCATCGTGACGTCAAAGATGAACTGCGGGGCTTCGTTAGTTCTAAGCAGGTCGAGTATCTTGTCGTAGGTGGCGTAGTCGCATACGCCGGCATGGTAATAGGGCGCACCTTCGAAATCGCCGATTGAAAGAAAGTCTCCAAAGCCCAGCTGCTGATAGATTTTATCTCGATGGTAGTTGACGGGGTTTTGCGGGTGCATAGCGGTAGCGGTATACCCAAGCTCTTTAAGGTCCTTTGCCAGGCTGTTGACGCCATTCATCTGATACAGCTGATAGGGGATTTTGCCTAATCCGACAAAGGCCGTTGTCGCTCCGGTCAAAAATTCGAATTCGGAGTTCGCCGTTCCGCCACCGGCGACCGAAGCGAGCATGGTGCCGCGAACAAGTGTGTCGGGAAGCGAGTTGTAGAATGCGGGGCCGGTGTACCCGTCCGTCTGGAGCTGCTCAAAGCACGAAAGGTCGCTAAAACTCTCGTTCATGACGGCAACAATCGTCGGCTTGATTTCATTGAACTGGGCAACGGCCGCCGCGCGCTGTTCGCTCGAGCCATATGTGCTGTCGTAGACGGCGGCGAGCTCCTGCTCGATGCTCTGCGCCTCATCGGGCGTATAGTCTTTGGGCTTCTCAATGGGCAACTCGTTGACCATTTCGGTGAACGAAGTGATAAAACCCTGAGACGCATACGTGGTGATGGGCTGCCAACGGTCAAATCCAAAATCCAGCGCCTGCTCCAAGTCGATGTTGGAAAAGCCTGAGAGCCCCACAACGGTCACTAGCAGAAAAGCACAGAGGTTAGCGGCGATAGCGGGGAAGACATGGGTGGGCGTACGGAGCTTTCGCGGTCGGATGAGCGAAAGAAGCCCCAGGGAAATCTCCAGCAGGGCGAGAGAGGTTACGATTCCGGCGGTAAAGGTAAACTCGTATCCCTCGCTCACTTCCATTGCGGTGCCAAGGGCCAAGATATCGCTTGGCAGGATGGCTTCGCCTTTAAACGTTATGACGAAGTGCTCGGCAATGCCAAGGATGCAGCAGACGACGGGCACGAGGGCCATGACGCCTCCATGACGCTGTCCCAGCAAATAAAGGGAGAGCAGAACCGTCGCGAGCAGCCCGACGGAAAACCCGAATGAGTTGGCGGGAATGCGATAGAACGTTTCGTTGCAGGCAATTTCGAGTGAAACGAACGAGAGCGCTGAAACAGCGGCGATGACAAGGATGTCACGGCAAATACAGGCAACCGTTCCCGTCGCAAGGTCGGTTTGGTCGATAAGTCCCGAAACCAAGGGCTCGACAAGAAGCATGACGGCGGCAGCACCGAGCGCCGAATAAGAAAGGACCCATAGAGAGCTGCCCTCATTTACGAGCAATTGATTCGTAACCCATGCAGCTGCCACGCCGAGCGGGATGAGGAGCGTCGCGCACCAAAAGACGCGGGCAATGGGTGGCTTTTCGTTGCGTTTGATTGAAAAATACACGCGCACGACGACGGCGGCCACGATAAGGACGGCGATGAATATGGGCAGATTGGCCATGTCGCTCGAAGTGATTTCAAAGGGGATATCTTCGGTCATGGACGTTCCTCTGTTACAGCAAATTAAGTTCAGTATTAGATTACTGTAACCTTTCCACGGCATTTCGAGAAACAAAGCGCCCGATACGCAAAGCTAAAGGTCTGCGAATCTTGTATTACGAACATCTGTGCGCGTCGAGTGCGCTAAACTCATCGGCAGTATGATTCGATGCAATAGGAGGCAAGGAGCTTCCATGTCTGATTCTTCTATCGTTATTCGCGGCGCCCGTGAGCACAACCTCCGTGATATCGATGTTTCCATTCCGCGTGACCAACTCGTGGTCATTACCGGTCTTTCTGGCTCGGGCAAGAGTTCGCTGGCATTTGACACTATCTATGCCGAGGGCCAGCGTCGATACGTCGAGAGTCTTTCGAGCTATGCGCGCCAGTTCTTGGGACAGATGGACAAACCCGACTTGGATTCAATCGACGGCCTTTCGCCGGCGGTGTCGATCGACCAAAAGACGACGTCTAAAAACCCTCGCTCGACGGTTGGCACCGTAACCGAGATTTATGACTATCTGCGCCTGCTGTTCGCCCGTGTGGGCACCCCGCACTGTCCCGAATGCGGCCGTGTCATTGAGCGCCAGACGACCGACCAGGTTGCCGACAAGGTCTTGACGGCGGGGGAGGGCCGCCGCGCGTTTGTGCTGGCACCGGTGGTGCGCGGGCGAAAAGGCGAGTACACCAAACTGTTTGAGGACCTTCGCGCCGAGGGCTTTAGCCGCGTGCGTGTCGACGGTGAAGTGCGCTCGCTCGACGATCCGATCGATCTGGACAAGAAGTTCAAGCACGATATCGAGGTCGTGGTCGATCGCATCGTGATCCGTGAGAACTCTCTGGGCCGTATCGCCGAGTCCGTTGAACAGGCGACTGCGCTGGCTCATGGCAATGTAAACGTGTACATGCTGCCCGACCGCGACGCTCCCGAGGGGACCGAAGGCGAGTTGCTGGAGTATTCGCTGGCGTTAGCGTGCCCGGAGCATGGACACTCCATCGATGACCTGCAGCCGCGTGATTTCTCGTTCAACGCGCCCTATGGCGCGTGCCCCGAGTGCGATGGCCTGGGCTTTAAGAAGACGGTCGATGCCGAGGCCCTAATCGAAGACCCCTCGAAGTCGATCGCCGACGGGGTCTTTGGCAGCCTGTTTGGCAACTCTAACTACTATCCGCAGATTTTCGCTGCGGTCTGCAAACACTTTAAGGTGAGCGTCGATACGCCGTGGGAGGATCTGCCTCCGCGGGTGCGTCACGCGTTTTTAGACGGCATGGGCGACCAGAAGATTTCGGTCGACTATCGAAAGCTCGATGGGCGCCGCAGCCAGTGGGACACCAAGTTCTCGGGTGTGCGCAATATCCTGTACGAGCGCTATACCGAGACGACGAATGAGAACACCAAGGCGCGCTTGGAGAAGTACATCCGCGAGGAGCCGTGCTCGAGTTGCCATGGTGCTCGTCTGCGCCCCGAGATGCTCGCCGTTACCGTAGGCGGTAAGTCCATTTACGAGGTCTGCTGCCTATCGTGCCGCGAGTCGCTCGAGTTTTTTGAGGGCCTGGAGCTCACCGAGCGCCAACATTTTATCGGCGGGCGCATCGTTAAGGAAATCCTGGAGCGCCTGCGCTTTCTGGTCGATGTCGGACTCGACTATCTGACCCTCGACCGTGCCTCGGCGACGCTTTCCGGAGGCGAGGCCCAGCGCATTCGCCTGGCAACGCAGATCGGCGCCGGCCTCATGGGTGTGCTGTACATTTTGGACGAGCCGTCGATCGGCCTCCATCAGCGCGATAACGAGCGCCTGATCAAGACGCTTGAGCGCCTACGCGATATCGGCAATACCGTCATCGTCGTCGAGCATGATGAGGATACGATTCGTGCTGCCGACTATGTGATCGACATGGGCCCCGGTGCGGGCGTGAACGGCGGACACGTGGTCGCCGCGGGAACGCCTGCCGATATCATGGCGTGCCCCGATTCGATGACGGGTGCCTACCTGACCGGCAAGCGAATGATTCGGGTTCCCGATGAACGCCGCAAGCCCGGTCGCGGCTGCCTTAAGATCACGGGCGCCCGCGCCAACAACCTCAAAAACGTTACCGCCAAGATCGAGTTTGGTACGCTTACGGTTGTTACCGGCGTGTCGGGATCGGGCAAGAGCTCCCTGGTTACCGACACCATTGCGCCTGCGCTTACGAATGCCATTCACCGTTCGACGCGTCCTGTGGGCCCGTACAAAAAGCTCGAGGGTATCGAGTGCATCGATAAGGTGATCGACATTGACCAGTCGCCGATTGGCCGCACGCCGCGTTCCAACCCTGCTACGTACATTGGCCTGTGGGATGATCTTCGCGCACTGTTTGCGAGTACGCCGGAGTCGAAGGCGCGTGGCTACTCGCCGGGACGTTTCTCCTTTAACGTGAGCGGCGGCCGCTGCGAAGCATGCAAGGGCGACGGACAAATTAAGATCGAGATGCACTTCCTTCCCGATATCTATGTCCCCTGTGAGGTCTGCGGCGGCAAACGCTATAACCGCGAGACGCTCGAGGTCACCTACCGTGGTAAGACCATCTCGGACGTGCTCGACATGAGCGTCACCGAGGCACTGGCCTTCTTTGGGAATATCCCGCAGATTAAGCGCAAGCTCCAGACGCTGTACGATGTAGGCTTGGGCTACGTGAGCCTGGGCCAGCCCGCCACGACGCTCTCGGGCGGCGAGGCGCAGCGTGTGAAGCTCGCCAAGGAGCTTCATCGACGCCAGACGGGCAAGACGTTCTATATTTTGGACGAGCCGACGACCGGCCTTCATTTTGAGGACGTCCGCCAGCTGCTCGATGTGCTGCAGCGCTTGGTCGATGCGGGTAACACGGTGCTGGTGATTGAACACAACCTTGATGTCATCAAGGTTGCCGACCGCCTGATCGATATGGGCCCCGAGGGCGGTAACGGCGGCGGAACCGTCGTGGTTTCGGGCACACCGGAGCAGGTTGCGGACTGTCCGCAGAGTTATACGGGCAAGTTTTTGGCGCCGTTGCTCAGGCGTGACCGGGAGCGCCAGGCTCAACTTGATGCTCAATAAATAGGCGATTCAGTTTATGGGCGCCATCGACTCCTTGTGATTCGATGGCGCTTGCTGTGTCGAAGTGACGTATGCAGCCAAATTGGACATATACTTAAACCTTGCGTCCGAATGCGAGGGAAAGGATATGCCATGGCAAAGGCTGTAAAGACGCCAAAAACCAATGCGATGCGCGAGCTGGAAAGCGCCGGCATTTCCTATGTTCTACATACGTACGAAGACGATGGCGATGAGTCGGTGGGCCTGGGGGTCGCGATTTCGGAGCAGCTTGGCGAGGAGCCCGGTCAAGGATTTAAGACCTTGGTCTGCGTGACGCCGTCCAACGACTATGTCGTGTGCTGCATCCCTGTTGCCGACGAGCTCGATCTAAAGTCCGCCGCGCGTGCCGCGGGGGAGAAGTCTTTGGCCATGATGCATGTGAAGGATTTGCTTGCGGCGACTGGCTACGTTCGCGGCGGCTGCAGCCCGGTCGGTATGAAAAAACGCTACCGGACGCTCATTGATGAGACATGTGTCCTTTGGGATACCATTTTTATTTCGGGAGGCAAGCGTGGTTATCAGCTCGAGCTTGCACCCGATGATTTAATTGCATTTTGCGGGGCGACGGTTGCCGCGATTACGAGAGAGGACTGAGCGATGCCGCAGGAAGAATTGAAGCGCGGAGCTCATTTTGCAAAAGAATCTGCGTCTCAGGCACCCTCATCCGAAGCCTCTTCGTCGCGAGATAACACTGACGACATGGGCTCGTCGGACTACTCCACGGTTGGTCGTTCCGCCGGGCTTATGACCATCCTGACCATCGTGTCTCGCGTCACCGGTTTTATCCGCACGTGGGCAATGGCGGCCGCTATCGGCATGTCGCTACTCTCGTCTTCCTATCAGGTCGCCAACAACCTGCCCAATATGCTCTACGAACTCGTGATGGGCGGCATGCTCGTGACGGCTTTTTTGCCCGTGTACATGGGCGTGAGGCGTGAGCAGGGTCGCGAGGCCTCGAACGAGTATGTGGGCAACCTGCTCGGCATTCTGCTTTTGGTGCTGGGTGGCATTTCGTTACTGGGGACCGTGTTCGCCCCGGGCTTTATCTGGACGCAATCGTTCCTTTCGGGTGACGGCGGCAGCATGGATACCGCTGCGTTCATGTTCCGTTTCTTTGCCATCCAGATTCTGTTTTATGGTTTGGGCTCGGTGTTTTCGGGGGTTCTCAACGCACACCGCGACTACTTCTGGTCGACGTTTGCCCCGGTCCTCAACAATGTGATCGTCATTGCGAGCTTTATGGGCTTTGCGCCCGTGTCCGCACAGTTTGGCGAACGTGCCGGCATCATCTTGATTGCGGCCGGTACGACCCTCGGTGTCTTTGTTCAGATGGCATGTCAGATCCCCGCGCTTGGCAAGCACGGCGTGCATCCCCATATCCATATCGACTTTAAGGACCCCGCACTGCGCCAGACGATTGCGCTCGGTATCCCGACGCTGCTCGCCACGGTGTGCATGTTTGTCTCGACTTCTATCACCAACGCTGCTGCGCTGGTGGTCCAGCCCGAGACTGGTCCTTCCGTCATCGCCTATGCGCGCCTGTGGTACACGCTGCCCTACGCGCTGATTGCCGCCTCGCTTTCGACGGCGCTCTATACCGAGCTCTCTCACGACGCACAGGAGAAGGATTACGACAGCGTCCGCACGGGCATTTCGCGTGGCGTCGCCCAGATGCTGTTCTTCCTGATTCCATTCGCGCTGTACCTGATTGTCTTCGCGCGTCCGCTCAACATGATCTACTGCGCTGGCAAGTTCGATGAGTCCGGTGTGGCGCTGGTGTCGGAGTTCCTTATCTACCTGGCACTTTCCCTGCCGCTCTACGGCGTGGTCGTGCTGATGCAGAAGAGCTTCTCTGCCTTGCTCGACATGAAGCCCTATAGCCGCTATTGCCTGTATTCCGCCATCGGCCAGGCCGGCTCGGTTCTGCTGTTTGGCGTTGTGCTGGGCTTCGGTATGCCGGCAATCGCGCTTTCGTATGTCGTCGACTACGTGATCTTGGTCGGTTGCTCGCTGTGGTGGCTGCGTCGTCGTCTGCGTGGTCTTCAGGTTAAATCTATCCTGCATGGCGGTTTCTTTGGACTTTTGCTCGGTGGCCTGGGTGCTGCCGCAGGCGCCGGCGTCATGTGGGCGCTTGAGCACTTTGTCGGGGCACTTGGCGGCTCGATTCTGATTACTCTTGGCTACGTTTGCGTTGCGGGTGTCGTCTCGCTTGCTGTTACCTTTGGCCTTGCCGTCGTCCTTAAGATGCCCGAGGTCTCGGCGCTGCTTCGTCGCAAGTAGGTGCGCGTGGCCGGTCACGACAACATTCCAACGCTTGCCGAGCAGGTTTCGCGCGTTCCCACGCAGCCCGGCTGCTACCTTTGGAAAGACGCCAAGGGCGATGTCATCTACGTGGGCAAGGCGAAAAACCTGCGCGCCCGTATGCGTCAGTACGTGACGCTGCAGGACGAGCGCCAGAAGATCCCGCTGATGATGCAGCTGGTGGCGAGCTTTGACTATATCGTGGTGGAGACCGAGCACGAGGCGTTGGTGCTCGAGCGCAATTTGATTGGTCAGTACCATCCGTACTTTAACGTCGACCTCAAGGATGACAAGAGCTACCCCTTTATCGCCATTACAAAGGGCGACCTGTATCCCGCTATCAAATACACGCGTGAGCGTCATAAGCCGGGAACGCGCTATTTTGGACCTTATACCGATAGCCGCGCGGCACGTGAGACGATAGATACGCTGCGCAAGGTTATCCCCATCTGCTCCGCATCCTGTGCGGAGTGGCGTCGTTGTCGCCGTATCGTCGAGTCCCACAAGGGCGAGGAAGACATCGTCAATATGATTTGCGCGCAAAACGGGCGCCCCTGCTTTGACTACCATGTCGGGCGCGGCCCGGGTGCGTGTGTCGGCGCGATTTCCCCGGCAGACTATGCCAAGAACGTCAAGCGTGTCGAGCGCTTTTTGTCGGGCCATCGCAAGGATGTCGTCGATGAGCTGACCTCCGAGATGACGGATGCCGCTGAGGCGCTCGACTTTGAGCGCGCGGCACGCGTCAAACGTCGTTTGGAGGTCATCAGGGGTCTGGACGATCGTCAGCAAGTCGTTTTTCCCTCCAGTGTCGATATAGATGTCATCGGTTTCTATCGCGAGGAGACCATCTCCGCCGCTTGCGTCTTCGTCGTTCGCGAGGGCCGAACAGTTCGCACCTGCGAGTTCATTCTCGACAAGGGTCTTGATGTTGACGAGGAAGAGCTCCAGTCGGGCTTTCTTAAGCGCTATTACGACGAGACGGCTGATATTCCAGCTGAGGTCAACCTTTCCGTCGAGCTTGAGGATGCGGAGGCGCTGGGGGAGTGGCTTGCGGGCAAGCGTGAGCGTTCCTGCCATCTCCATAGGCCGCAGCGTGGCGAAAAGCACCGTCTGCTCGATATGGCATCCAAAAATGCGCGCCATGCCCTCATGCGCTACATGATGCGAACGGGGTACGCTGACGACCGCACTAATCAAGCGCTCCTGGAGCTCGAAAGTGCGTTGGCGCTGCCATCGCCGCCGTTGCGTATCGAGTGCTTCGATATCTCTACACTGCATGGCACCTTTACGGTCGCCTCGATGGTGGTGTTTACCAACGGGCGCGCCGACAAGAGCCAGTATCGTCGTTTTAAAATTCAGGCCGAATTGGACGAGGCAAACGACTTCGTGTCGATGTCCGAGGTTTTGGGACGACGTTATGCTCCCGAGCGCATGGCCGACGAGCGCTTTGGCTCGCGCCCCGATTTGCTCGTTGTCGATGGCGGTAAGCCGCAATTGACCGCTGCGATCAAGCAACTTGAGGCTCTTGGGCTCGATATACCAGTTTGTGGCTTGGCAAAGGCCGATGAGGAGGTTTTCGTGCCTTGGGACGAGACTCCCGTCGTGCTGCCGACCGGGTCCGCGTCGCTCTATCTAATTAAACAGGTGCGCGATGAATCGCACCGTTTTGCCATCACGTTCCATCGCGAATTGCGCGATAAAGCCATGACGGTTTCGGTACTCGATGACGTTCCAGGCGTGGGACCCACCAGAAAACGTGCCCTTATGCGCCATTTTGGCTCGATGAAGCGTTTGCGCGCGGCGAGCGAGCAAGAGATCGCGGAAGTTCGAGGCATTCCTGCCGATGTCGCCAAAGCGGTTCACGAGGCGCTCGTTGCATGGAATGCCGAGCGCGCCGAGGCGGCGGCAAAGCAATCCGAAAACTAAACACGCCTCTAAACAACTGATATACATGATTGCGTGATTTTCAATCATTTATTTCACGGCGATTACCAGCCGATTTCGGGTTTAATTAACGCTAAAACGTTTGACTAGCCATGGTGAACAACCCTGCTATCCTGCGGGTTGACGAAGACTGATATCTCACCTCGTCGATACATACTGTCTGGCGAATCGTTTGTCAATGAATTCGGTGAACGGTAGCAAATACCGTTCAAGCGTATGTATGTATCGGTCGCCGAGCGCGGCACCTCAGTTGGGTTCGTCGGTAGGTAAGGTATATATCGTCCGCAAGTTGCGCGGGGGCACGTCTAGGCGCTCCCGGGTAAGATTCTCTATTGATAGGAGAAGACATGGCCATCATCAACAAGGGTATGTCCAGGCGTTCGTTCCTCGGCCTCACCGGCAGCGTCGCTGCTGTCGCAGGGCTTGGTCTCACCGGCTGCGGTGGCAGCTCTAGCGACGAGGGTTCCGCTTCCGGTTCCACCGATTCCGCCAACCGTGGCGGCGGCGTGATCACCGCTGGTTCCGCTTACGCTCCGTCCAGCTTCGATCCCGCCAGCACCGGCTCCGCTGTGGGCCTGGGTGCTAACTGGCACGTCGTCGAGGGCCTCTACGGCATCGATTACCACGACTACAGTACCTTCAACGAGCTCGCCACCGACGATCCCAAGTCTGTGGACGACACCACTTTCGAGGTCACCATCCGCAAGGGCGCCAAGTTTTCCGATGGCACCGAGGTCACCGCTGACGATGTCGTTGCCTCCTACACCGCTTGCGCCGCTTCCGCTACCTATGCTCCGTTCTTCCAGCCCTTCGAGTCCATCGAGGCCAAGGACGCCAGCACCGTGACGGTCAAGACCAAGGTCCCCAACTTCTCCCTGCTCAAGGATCGTCTGGCCATCGTCCGCGTTACCCCGGCCACCCAGACCGAGGAGGATCGCGCCAAGCAGCCGATCGGCTCCGGCCCCTGGATGTACGACTCTATCTCCGATACCGAGATCACCCTGGTTCCCAACCCCGAGTACAACGGTGAGTATGCTGCCGAGGATAAGAAGATCCAGTACAGCATCCTGACCGACCCCACCGCTCGCGTTACCGCTCAGCAGGAGGGCTCCACGCTCGTTATGGAGCTCGTTACCGCTGACGCCGTCGACCAGCTCGAGAGCGCCGGCTGCAAGATCGATAACGTTCAGGGTTTCGGCACCCGCTTCATCATGTTCAACGTCGCCAAGGAGCCTTGGAACAACGTCAAGGTCCGTCAGGCTGTCATGTATGCGCTCGACACCGAGAAGATGGTCAGCAACACCTTCGCCGGCCTTGCCACCGCTGCCAGCTGCTACCTGCCCAAGAGCTTCACCAACTATCATGAGGCTTCCACGGTGTACAAGACCGACGCCAAGAAGGCTAAGAAGCTCATCGAGGAGTCTGGCATCACTCCGGGTGCCATCACCCTGCGCACCACCGACAACGAGCAGATTAAGGGCATGGCCGCCCAGGTCAAGAATGACCTCGACGCTCTCGGCTTCGATGTGACCATCCAGACCGATACCTCGCCGGCCACCTACGCTGCCATCGACGGCGGCGAGGCCTACGATATCCTCCTTGCCCCTGGCGATCCTTCCTGCTTCGGCGCCGACCCCGACCTGCTGCTCAACTGGTGGTACGGCGACAACGTCTGGATGCAGACCCGTTGCCCGTGGAAGGAGTCCGCTGAGTGGCAGAAGCTCCACGGTCTCATGGACGAGGCTCTTGCCGCTGAGGGCGATGAGCAGCAGAAGAAGTGGAACGAGTGCTTCGACATCATTGCCGACAACGCCGTTCTGTATCCCGTTGTCCACGTCAAGACCGTCTCCGCTTCCTGGGACGATCCGTCCACTGCGCCCAACGGCGAGGCCCTCGATGGCTTCAAGGGCATCGGTACGACGAGCATGTCCTTCAGGGGCGTTGCGACCGTCAAGGCGTAAGACTCGCTTGAGTCTGTATGCAGGATGTCGGTCGTTGGGACCGTATCCTCATAGTTGAAACAAAGACCCGGGCGGCAACGATGTCGCTCGGGTCTTGTAATGAGTATCCGTACTCATATACCAGTTGGTCCTACCGACAAAAGAAAGGGGAGAGAACGTGAACAACTTGCTACGTTTGATTGGAAGGCGTCTTGTGGCGCTGCCGATCATGGCATTGGGCGTCACCGTCCTGGTGTTCTTCCTTATGTCGTTCTCCAAGACCGACCCCGCCTACACGGCGTTGGGTGACGGTGCCTCGCCCGAGGCGGTTGCCGAGTACCATGAGAAGTATGGTCTGGACGACCCCTGGCCCGTGCGCTACGTGCGCTATATGGGCGATTTGATCCATGGCGACATGGGCACCTATGGTGCTGCTCGCAACTCCGTTGCCAAGCGCATCTCCACGGCCCTGCCCGTCACGATGCAGCTGACCTTCATCGGCCTTGCCATCGGTGCGGTCGTTTCGTTTTTACTCGGCGTCATCGCGGCACTGTATCGCGACAAATGGCCGGACCAAGTGATCCGTGTCTTTTCCATCGCCGGCTTGGCAACCCCGTCGTTCTGGCTTGCCGTTCTGTTGATCCTGCTGTTCTCTTCCTACCTTAAGGTGCTTCCGGCATCGGGTGCTCTGCCTCACTTCACCACGAATCCGGCTGGCTATCTGGGACGTATGATCATGCCCGCTATCGCCTTGGCATTTCCGCTGACGGGCCAGATGACTCGTATCGTGCGTACCGCCATGGTCGAGGAGCTCGATAAGGATTATGTCCGTATGGCTCGCGGCGCCGGCGTTCCCGAGAAGGTCGTCGTCGGCATCAACGTTCTTCGCAATGCGCTGATCACCCCGGTCACCACCCTCGGTCTTAAGATCGGTTACCTCATGGGCGGCGCCGTCGTCATCGAGGTTATCTTCAACCTCCCCGGCATGGGCACCGCGATTCTGCAGGGCGTTCAGGGCAACGAGGCGAACCTGGTTCAGGGCGTCGTTATCGTCGTTGCTCTTGCCTTCATCATCATCAACATCGTGGTTGACATGCTCTACCTGCTCATCAACCCGCGCATCAGGACGGTGTAGATTATGGTAAAGATTCGAGAGAAGCAAACCGAGCAGCTCGAGAAGGCTGCCTCCAAGGGGCTCAAGCTCGGTGGCTGGAAGAAGATGACGCTGTCTTCTAAGATTGCCGCCGTCGTGTTGGTGCTGGTCGCCCTGACTGCGATTCTGGCGCCCCTTCTTGCCCCCTATAGCCCGGTCGAGATTTTTACGGCTCGCCAGGCTCCCGGCAACGGATTTATCTTCGGTACCGACGATAAGGGTCGCGACATTCTGTCGCGCATGCTCTACGGTGGTCGTTACTCGCTGATTATCGGCTTTGGCGCCACTGCCATGGCTCTGGTCTGCGGCTCGGTCGTGGGCGCCCTTGCGGCGGTTTCGCGCAAGGCCGTTTCCGAGACGATCATGCGTATCCTGGACATCATCATGTCCATCCCGGGCATCGCCCTCGCGGCCGTCTTCGTCTCCATCCTGGGCAACTCCGTGCCGTCGATCATCTTCGCCATCGGCTTTATGTACACTCCGCAGATTGCCCGTATCGTGCGCGCCAACATCGTGTCCGAGTACGGCGAGGACTATGTCCGCGCGGTCATCGTTTCCGGCGCCAAGGCTCCGTGGATTTTGATCAAGCATGTTCTGCGTAACTGCATCGCCCCGATCATGGTCTTCACCGTTACCCTGGTCGCCGACGCCATCATCTTCGAGGCCTCGCTGACCTTCATCGGCGCTGGTATCCAGGAGCCCACCGCTACCTGGGGCAACATCCTCGCCGACGCCCGCGGCGGCGTGCTCGCCGGCCGTTGGTGGCAGGCGCTGTTCCCGGGCCTGGCCATCATGATCACCTGCCTGGCGCTCAACATCCTCTCCGAGGGCATTACCGACGCCATGGCCGCTGCTCCCTCCGCCGCCCTGGATCCGACCGATTCCTCCAAGCGTCGCGAGGCCGACCTGCTGGTCTCCGACCCCGTTCGCGCCTACAAGGAGCAGGCCCAGTCCCTCTCCGCTCGCCTTGGCGCCCTGCGCGATGTCGAGCTCAAGCGTGACGATCGCCATGTGCCCGACGAGTCTGTCGAACCGATTCTCTCGGTCCGTGACTTCTGCATTCAGTTTGAGCATCACGGCGATATCAACGTCGTCGACCATGTCAACTTTGACGTCCGTCCTGGTCAGACCATGGGCCTGGTGGGCGAGTCCGGTTGCGGTAAGTCCATCACCACGCTGGCCATCATGGGCCTGACCGACGATGACGAGCACCTTTCCGGCGAGGTCCTTTGGGAGGGCCGCGACCTGCTCAAGATGAGCAAGAAGGAGTGGTTCGGCCTGCGCGGTACCGATATCGCTATGGTCTATCAGGACGCCCTGTCCTCGCTCAACCCCTCCATGCTCATCTCTGCCCAGATGAAGCAGCTCACCAAGCGCGGCGGCACCCGCAGCGCCGAGGAACTCCTGGAGCTCGTGGGCCTCGACCCCAAGCGTACGCTCGAGAGCTACCCGCATGAGCTTTCCGGTGGCCAGCGTCAGCGTGTCCTGATCGCTATGGCCCTTACCCGCGACCCCAAGCTGGTCATCTGCGACGAGCCCACGACCGCTCTGGACGTTACCGTCCAGAAGCAGGTCATCAAGCTGCTCAACGACCTTCAGGCCAAGCTCGGCTTTGCCATGATCTTCGTCTCGCATGACTTGGCGCTGGTCGCCGAGGTCGCCCATAACATCACGGTTATGTACGCCGGTCAGGTTATCGAGCAGGCGCCCACCAAGGAGCTGCTCACTAACCCGATCCACGAGTACACCCGCGGTCTTCTGGGCTCCGTTCTGTCCATCGAGAGCGGTTCGGGCCGTCTGCACCAGGTGCCCGGCGCCGTTCCGAGCCCGCGCGATTTCCCCAAGGGCGATCGCTTCGCGCCCCGCTCGAGCCATCCGCGCATTGGCCTGGACACCCGTCCGGTCTTTAAGCGCGTGCCCGGCACCGAGCACTTCTATTCCGAGCTCCCCGACGAGGTGCTCAAGGCAAATGGTTTGACCCCTCACGCGGAGGTGATGTAGATGAGCGAGACCGCAGTCAACGGCGTCGAGCCGATCATCTTCCTTGATGACGTCCACGTCACCTTTAGGACCCGTACCGGCTCGATTCTGCACCCCAACCTGGTTCACGCCGTCCAGGGTGTAACGATTAGGCTCATGCCCGGTCAGACGATCGGCATCGTCGGCGAGTCCGGTTGCGGTAAGTCCACCACCGCCAACGTCATGTGCGGCCTGCAGGCCCCCACGAGCGGCAAGGTCTACTTTAAGGGCAAGGACGTAACCAAGCGTACCGCCGAGGACCGTCGCCACATGGGCCGTGTCATCTCGGTCGTGTTCCAGAATCCGGCTACGGCGCTCAATCCCCGCATGGTCGTTCGCGAGCAGCTGCTCGACCCCATGCGCGTCCACAACCTGGGTACCGAGGCCGAGCAGGAGAAGCGCGTCAAGGAGCTCCTGGAGCTCACCGGTCTGCCCAGCTCCGCCGCCGAGGTTCTTCCCGGCCAGCTTTCGGGCGGCCAGCGCCAGCGCGTCGCAATTGCCCGTGCCCTGTCGTTGAACCCCGATGCCATCATCGCCGACGAGCCCACCTCGGCTCTGGACGTTTCGGTCCGTGCGCAGATTCTGAACCTGCTGACCGACCTTAAGAAGGAGCTCGGCCTGGCCATGGTGTTCATCAGCCATGACATCCAGACGGTCCGCTATATCTCTGACGACATCATCGTTATGAATGGCGGCAAGATCGTCGAGCAGGGCGAGGCCAAGCAGGTCTTCCAGCACCCTCAGGACCCCTACACCAAGATGCTGCTCGGTGCTGCGCCGTCGCTGCTGCATCCCAAGCTCGGCGAGTAGCCTCGCTTTCCCTCCCGTGCGCCCGGTTCCCTTGCCGGGCGCACCTCCGTTGCGATTTCGAAAGGTTGGGTTCACGAGCCATGCCAAGTGCTCAGGAGCTACAACAGCAATTTGGTGGGTATCGGGGCGCCATGCCCCGTCCATCAGATTTCGATCTCTTTTGGAAGGACCGCATGGCCGAGGCCGACGCCGTCGGGCTTGACTATGCGATCGAGACGGCATCGGTCACCGATGCCGTGACCTGCCAGCTTTTCGACCTCTGGTATACCGGCATGTGTGGCGCTCGCCTGCATGCCAAGTACCTTAAACCCGTCTCGGACGAGCCCGTGCCATTGGTACTTCAGTTCCATGGGTATCCGGGTGCAAGCCGCAGCTGGTTTGAGCAGGCGTCGTTTGCGGGCATGGGCATGGCACTCATCGCCCTCGACTGCCCCGGCCAAGGAGGTCCCTCCGAGGACATTGGTGGATTTGAGGGCACAACGGTCGCGGGCCATATCGTCGCCGGTATCGACGGCGATCCGGCCAACCTCTACTATGTCCGCTTGCACCAAGATATTCGCATCCTGTGCCACATCGTTCGCGAGCTCGAGGGCATCGATCTTGCCCGTGTGTTTGTGAACGGCGCGTCGCAGGGCGGCGGTTTGGGCATTGCGACCTGTGCACTTAACAGCGAGCTTATCAATCGCGCCGCCATCCTCTATCCCTTCTTATCGGACTTCCGCCTGGTTTGGGATCTGGACGCCGACGATATAGCCTACGAGGGTCTGCGCTATTGGTCGCGTTGGTTTGACGAGGACTCGACTCGTATCGAGGAAGCCTATGCCAAGCTGGCGTACTTCGATTCCAAGAACTTTGCCCCTATGGTCAAATGCCCCGTGCTGTTTGGCACCGGCACAGCCGATACCGTCTGTCCGCCAGCGACGCAGTTTGCGGTCTACAACAACCTGGCCTGTGAGAAGCGACACGAGTTCTTTGAGGGCTTTGGCCACGAGGAGATTCAGGACTTTGACGACATGATCATTCCGTTTTTCTGCGAGGGAGGGGAGGCTCATGTCTAAGTGCGAGAGCAATGTCGACGAGCTGATTGTCCCCAGGCTCGCGGGGATGCCTGGAACGGTTTCGTCAAGGCTCTCTGATTTCCGGGGTTGGCGCGGCGATGCTTCTGCGGATGTTTCCAAATTAGAGACAGCCGCCTCGGACTTTGAGGTTTGCGGCCTGACTGTTACGGCGATTGATTTCGTCAATCCGTGCGCGCGTTACTCCGAGGTTTCCTTTGAACTCGGCGGGTATGTCGTACACGGCCGTTTGATTGAGCCCTTAGGTCACGCCCGGGCATCCGAGCTTGTGCCGCTCTGTCTGATGTTTCACGACATCGACCGACCCGTGCGTGGATGGCATCACATGACGAGGTTTGCCGCCATGGGATATGCCGTGCTTGCGCTGGACGATGAGGCGATTGGATCCAGCGAGCTGCAGCAGGGGATTGCCTCTCCTGCTTTTGTCAAGCGCGTCCGTTGGGGTTGCGCGATGGCGAAGGTGGCGCGCAATCTTGATGGCGTGGACCCCGACCGCATCTTTGCATGGGGCGAGGGCCTTGGCGGCGGAGTCGCGCTGGCGGTTTCTGCTCTGGACGAGCGGGGCCTCGCCTGCACGGCGGTTGCCAATCCAATTCCCGGTGGCCTCGAGGCGTTGTCGTCTCGGGTGCGTGGATCGGTGCTCATGGGCACATCGCTCATGGATGCCGTGAGCGATCCCAAGGGCCAGTTTGCCGTATTCAACGGTCTTGAGTGTGACCGGAGGCATATCATCTATGCCAAATACGCTCATGAGCGCATCAATGCGTTCGAAAACGAAGTCATCGACTTTTTTAACCAAACGTTCTACCCGTGTTCTTTGGCCTAGACGGCCTGGACACTGCCAACAAGAGTGGGTGGCATAGGGCCGCCCGCCAGACAACTAAGGAGATTCTTGTGGCAACTCAGAAATTCACCGGCGTTATCCCTCCCGTCGTTGTTCCCGATACCGAAGATCACCAGCTCGATGTTGTCTCCTTTGAGCGCAGCATCAACCGCATGATCGATGCCGGCGTCGATGGCCTGTTCTTCCTGGGATCCTCGGGCGAGGTCGTCTTCTCCACCGACGAGCGCCGTCGCCAGATTATCGCCGAGGCCGTGCGCATCGTCGATCACCGCGTGCCTGTTCTGGTCGGCATCATCGATACCGAGACCGAGCGCATGATTGAGCACGGTAAGGTCGCTCAGGAGCTGGGTGCCGATGCCCTCGTCGCCACCTGCCCGTTCTATGCCCTGCAGGGCATGACCGAGGTCGAGGAGCACTTCCGAATTCTGCACGAGGAGCTCGATCTGCCCATCTTTGCCTATGACATTCCCGTGTGCGTTCACACCAAGCTCCCCTGGAAGCTCCTTGCCAAGCTCGGCGCCGAGGGCGTCCTTGCTGGCGTCAAGGATTCCTCGGGTGATGACATCTCGTTCCGCTACCTCGTTCAGGAGAACGAGAAGAATGGCCATCCGATGAGCATCCTCACCGGTCACGAGGTCGTTGTCGACGGCGCTTACCTCGGTGGCGCCGACGGCTCTGTCCCGGGCCTTGCCAACGTTGAGCCCGAGGGCTACGTGCGCCAGTGGAAGGCCGCTCAGGCCGGCGACTGGGCTACCGTCAAGGCCGAGCAGGATCGCCTCAATGAGATTTCGCACATCTGGGACGTCACCTCGGGCGTCCAGGGCTATGCCGGTGGCGTCGGCGCCTTCAAGACCGCTATGAACCTCATGGGTATCTTCGACAGCCCGACCATGCCGCGCCCGGTGAAGGCCATGACCGGCGAGAACGTCGAGGCGATTAGGAAGGTCCTTCAGGACAACGGTCTCCTGTAAAGCTTCCCAGGCACCCGACCTCGCCGTTCAACCGTGTGGCCATGACCCATTAGGTCAATGGCCACACGGTTTCTCGGCGATCTCGGACACCTGGAAAACCTTTACTGCGCTGTGACGGCTAGCCTGACGGCGCATTTCCTGTAGTTGTTTTTATCTCCGAAGGAGAGCGACATGGAGAACAAGTACGTCTGCTCTGTCGATATCGGCGGAACTAAAATTGCGACTGCCATCATGGAGTACCCGGCTGATGGCAGCGTGCCCCATCCGGTCTTTGAAGCCGAGGTTCCCACCGAGGCCCAAGAGGGCGGCGAGGCCGTCTTCCAGCGTATTGAGGCGTCCATCAAGGCTGCTCTCGAGGCGAATCCCGATGTCGAGGTCCTTGGCGTCGGTATCGGTGCCGCCGGCGTCGTCGATCCCAAGACGGGCGCCATCGCGTATGCCAATGAGATCATGCCCGGCTGGTCCGGCGTTCAGTTGGGGCCGCGTCTGCGCGAGGATCTCGGTCTTCCCGTTGCCGTTGTAGGCGACGTGCAGGCTCATGCTCTGGGCGAGGCCCACTGGGGCGTCGGCAAGGGCAAGTTCTCCGTCTTGTGTCTTGGCATCGGTACGGGCATTGGCGGCGCATATGTCGAGAACGGCCTCGTGATGCAGGGCTTCCATGGTGCTGCTGGCCATATGGGTCACATCGAGTGCTCGGCTGCCGCCGGCATTCCCTGCGCCTGCGGGCGTTCCGGCCATCTTGAGTCTGTCGCTTCGGGCACTTCCATTGGTCGTATGTACGATGAGCGCTTTGGCCGCGTCGACCCCAGCCGTCCTTCGGTCGGTCGCGATGTGAACGACCTGTGCCGCGCGGGCGACGCAAAGGCAACCGAGGTCATCCATGACGCCGGCTTTGCACTGGGTGCCAGCTTGGGCTCGCTCGCTAACATCCTGGACCCTGAGGTCATCGTGCTTTCGGGCGGTGTGATTCACCAAGGTCCCGATTGGCGTTCGCAGACGTGGAAGGATTCGGTGCACGAGGGCTATGCCAGCCAGGCGCTCGATCCGCTTCAGGACACGCCGATCCTCATCGGTTCTCTGGAGGGCGATGCTCCGCTCATCGGTGCCGCTGAGCATCTTCTTGCCTCGTTGAAGTAAACGTATCTGCTGTAGGAGCCTCCCGAGACAACACGCCTCGGGAGGCTGTTCTGAGAAAGGTTGCAGCCTTATGACCGTCGATCCTTTGATTCAATCCCTGAAGGGCAAGCTCGTCGTGAGCGTTCAGGCGTATATGGGCGAGCCGCTTCGTACGCCCGAGACCATGGCTCAAATGTCTCGCGCTTGCGAGCTTGGCGGCGCCGCCGCCATTCGCTGTCAGGGCCTTGCCGACATTGCCGCCATTAAGGGTCGCTGTGAGGTTCCTGTTATCGGCCTGTGGAAGGATGGGCACGAGGGCGTTTACATCACGCCGACGCTGCGTCACGCTCGCGCCTGCGTTGCTGCCGGTGCCGATATCGTGGCGATCGACGCCACCGATCGTCCGCGCCCCGATGGCAAGACGGTCGAGGATACCTTCCGCTCGCTGCACGAGGAGGGTGTGCTCCTGATGGCGGATTGTGCCACCATCGAGGACATTCGCCGTGCGGTTGATATGGGCTTCGACCTTGTATCCACCACGCTTTCTCATGGTGTCGCCGCCATCGACTGCACCATGGCCGATGGCCCCGATCTGCCGCTCCTGCGTCAGGCGACCGAGGAATTTCCCGGTCTTCCCATCATCTGCGAGGGCCGCGTTCACACGCCCGAGGAGGCTCGCGCCGCGATCGATGCGGGCGCCTGGGCCGTTGTCGTCGGCACCGCCATCACGCACCCCACGAGTATTACGAGTTGGTTCAAGGCTGCGCTTGAGGCGTAAGACAGGCCTCGTATCCGCTCGGGGCGGTATACTCAATATAGGCAATTGACCGCGCGGGATCCGGGTTGCTGGGTCCCGTGCTTGTTTTTAGGAGGCAGCACATGCAAAAGGGAGATGCCATGGATGCGGCGGAGCGCTCGGAGCGCATCCCCGATATCGTCATCATCACCGGAATGTCCGGATCGGGCCGCACGCAGGCCATGCACGTGTTCGAGGACATGGGCTATTTTTGCATCGATAACCTGCCTCCGCGTCTGATCGCCCAGCTTGCCGAGCTCGTCGGCATCAATACGGGCGTGGGCAGGCATCTCGCCGTCACCTGCGATTTGCGTAGCCAGGGCTTGTTCGATGAACTGCTCGATGCGGTCGCCGCGCTCGAAGAGCGCGAGATGAGCTGCGACATCGTGTTCCTGGAGGCTTCTGACGAGGTACTGATTCGTCGCTACAGCGAAAATCGCCGCCGTCATCCCATTGCCAAGCCGGGGGAGACTACGGCCGATGCGATTCAGCGCGAGCGCCTGCAGCTGCAGGGTGTGCGCGATCGAGCCGATATGATCATCGACACGAGCCGCCTACGTACCTCTGCGCTGCGCAACAAATTGCGCATGGCGTTCTCCGAGTTGTCCGACCAGCAGCTCATGGACGTTCACGTGTTCTCGTTTGGCTTTAAGCACGGTATGCCCGTCGAGGCGGACATTATGATCGACGTTCGCTTCCTGCCCAATCCGTTCTACGATCCCGAGATGCGCACCATGACCGGTCTCGATAAGAAAGTCTCCGATTTTGTTCTGGACCATCCCAAGACGCAGGAGTTCTGGAAGGCCTGGACGCAGCTGCTCGATACGGTCATGCCCGGTTATATCGCAGAGGGCAAGCCGCAGCTTTCTATTGCCATCGGCTGCACGGGCGGACAGCACCGTAGCGTCGCCATTGCCGAGGCCACGGCCCGTTACCTGGAAGGCGCCCAGTATCACGTGAGCATCTCCCACCGCGATCTGTCGCGCGCCAACACGAAGGCATAGGCCTGCATGTCGTTTACCGCTGAGGTGCGCGACGAGCTTGCGCGCTGCGAACCAGAATGTGAATACTGCGACTTGTCGACACTTGCCGCCCTCACGCGCGTGAGTGGTACGCTCTCGCTTACCGGCTCTGGGCGGTATCGTTTGACGGTTGCGACTGAGACGGGAGCCGTCGCGCGCACGATGATCACGCTGACACATCGCATCCTTAAGCTCAAAACGGAATTCACCGTTCGTAAATCGGTCTTGCATAAGGTCCGTAACTATCTCATTACCCTGCCCGATCAACCCGACCTGGACAAGGCTCTGGTGCTGCTGGGCATTCTAGACCGCAGGGGAGGGCTCGTCGCTGGTGTTCCCCGACACATCGTTGCCCGTCCCTGCTGCAGGCTTGCCTACATCCGCGGCGCGCTCATCGCGGGCGGCTTCGTGGCCGATCCACGCGGCGATTTTCATTTGGAGATCGCGGTGCAGGGCGAGCAATATGCTAAGGGGCTTTGCGACCTGTTGGGGCAGATTGGGGTCCATGCTCGTGTTAATGCACGGCGGGGGTCATATGCCGTGTACATTAAGAGCGCCGAGGAAATCGAGCATTTGTTAAAGCTGATTGGTGCCAAGCGCAGCGTTGCCGAGATTGAGGAGGCGCGCGCGGTCAAGTTGGTTAAGAACGATGTGAACCGTCGCGTGAACGCCGAGCTCGCCAACCAGACCAGAAGCGCCGGTGCTGCCCAACATCAGCTTGCGCTTATCGATGAGCTCGAGCAGCGCGGCCTTCGCGATGCGCTTCCGGATGCCTTGGCGGTCTTTTGCGACCTGCGCGAGCGCTATCCCGATCTGTCGCTGCGTGATTTAGGGGAGATGGCTGACCCTCCCTTGTCGAAGTCGGCCCTCTACCATCGTGTTTTACGTCTTGAAAAGCTCATTGAAGCAAACAAGTAGTTTAAAGTATTGACATATATACGGATTTAGCTGCTATTTTATTCTTTAAAACGTTTTAACGTAAATTTGATTTTCAATTTCGAGCATTCTCGTGAAATTCAAGTCAAAAAAAAGGTATATTAGGCGAGTGGTTAGTTTGTGGGCCTCAACGGCGGGCGCTGTAGCTTGCGGGGGCCTTACGAAAGGAGACACAATGGCAGTAAAGGTTGCTATTAACGGCTTCGGTCGCATCGGTCGTCTGGCTTTCCGTCAGATGTTCGGTCATGAGGGCTCCGAGATTGTCGCTATCAACGACCTCACCTCTCCCGATATGCTCGCTTACCTGCTGAAGTACGACTCCACGCAGGGCAACTACGCTCGCGATCACGAGGTCGTTGCTGGCGAGGATTCCATCACCGTTGACGGCAAGGAGATCAAGATCTACAAGGAGGCCGACGCCAACAACCTGCCTTGGGGCGACCTCGACGTCGACGTCGTTCTCGAGTGCACCGGCTTCTACACCAGCAAGGCTAAGGCTCAGGCCCACATCAACGCTGGCGCCAAGAAGGTCGTCATCTCCGCTCCGGCCGGCAGCGATCTGCCCACCATCGTGTACAACGTCAACCACGAGACGCTGACCGCTGAGGACAACATCATCTCCGCCGCTTCTTGCACCACCAACTGCCTCGCCCCGATGGCCAAGGGTCTGAACGACTTCGCTCCCATCGTGTCCGGCATCATGACCACCATTCACGCCTGGACTGGCGACCAGATGCCGCTCGACGGCCCGCAGCGCAAGGGCAACAAGCGTCGTAGCCGCGCCTGCGCTGTCAACATCGTCCCCAACACCACCGGTGCTGCCAAGGCCATCGGCCTGGTTCTCCCCGAGCTCAACGGTAAGCTCATCGGTGCCGCCCAGCGCGTCCCGACGCCGACCGGCTCCATCACCAACCTCTACGCTGTCGTTGACAAGAAGGTCACCGTCGACGAGGTCAACGCCGCTATGAAGGCCTACGCTGCCACCATCTCCGAGACCTTCGGTTACAACGAGGACGACATCGTCTCCACCGACATCATCGGCGAGACCCACGGCTCCATCTTCGACGCCACTCAGACCATGTGCTCTGATCTCGGCAACGGCCAGACCCTCGTTCAGGTCACCTCTTGGTACGACAACGAGAACTCTTACACCTCTCAGATGGTCCGCACCATCAAGTACTTCGAGAAGTTCGTTGCTTAATTTAGCTTTTAGCGAATAGCTCGTTGAGCGTCTAAAGAAGGGCGCGGCCTTATAGGGCTTACACCCTAGGGTCGCGCCCTTTTTATAGGAAATCGTCTGCCGTAATGGGAGGCAGACACGTACGAAAGGTAGAAGCAAACATGGCCTTTACCAAGAAGACCGTCCGCGACATCGATGTCGACGGCAAGCGCGTTCTCGTCCGCGTTGACTTCAACGTGCCTATCAAGGATGGCGTCGTTGGCGACACCACCCGCATCAAGGCTGCCCTGCCCACCATCAACTACCTCGTTGAGCACAACGCTCGCGTCATCCTCATGAGCCACCTCGGCCGTCCCGAGGGCACCGGCTTCCAGCCTGAGCTCTCCCTTGAGCCTGTCGCCAAGAAGCTCGCTGAGCTCTCTGGTCTCGATGTTGCCTTTGTCGCCGACACCTACGGCGAGAAGGCTGCTGAGGCTGTCGCCGCCGTCGAGCCGGGCAAGGTCCTCGTTCTCGAGAACGTCCGTTTCGACAAGCGTGAGAAGAAGAACGATCCCGAGATCGCCAAGAAGCTCGCTTCCTATGGTGACGTCTTCGTTCTCGATGCCTTCGGCACCGCTCACCGCGCCCAGGGTTCCGTCGTGGGCCCCGCCGCTTACCTGCCTGCCGTCGCCGGCTTCCTGCTCGAGAAGGAGGTCGACACGCTGACCGGCATCTTCGCCGAGCCCGAGCGCCCCTTCGTCGCTATCGTCGGCGGTTCCAAGGTTTCTTCCAAGATCGGCGTTCTCGATCACCTCATCGACTCCGCTGACACCCTGATCATCGGTGGCGGCATGGCCTACACCTTCTTCCTGGCTCAGGGCCTGACCGTCGGTCAGTCCCTCAAGGAAGAGGACTGGGTCGAGCGCGCCGGCGAGATGCTCAAGAAGGCCGAGGAAAAGGGCGTCAAGATCCTGCTCCCCATCGACAACCGCGTTGCCGATCACTTTGGCGAGGACGCTGTCCCCGAGGTTGTCGCTTCCGACGCTATCCCCGACGATCGTGAGGGCATGGACATCGGCCCCAAGACCGAGGAGCTCTACGCCGAGGCCGTCAAGGGCGCCAAGACCGTGTTCTGGAACGGCCCCATGGGCGTCTTCGAGTTCGACAACTTCGCTCACGGCACCCAGGCTATCGCCGAGGCCGTCGCCGAGGCCGACTGCACCTCGATCATCGGCGGTGGTGACTCTGTCGCGGCTGTCAACAAGTTCAACCTGGCCGACAAGATGAGCTGGATCTCCACCGGTGGTGGCGCTTCCATGGAGCTCGTCGAGGGTAAGGCCCTGCCCGGAGTGGAGGCGCTTCTCGATGCCTAATCGCACCCTTCTTATCGCTGGTAACTGGAAGATGAACAACGACGTCGCCGAGGCCGCCAAGCTCGCCGACGAGCTGGCTCAGGCTCTGCCCGAGGTTCCGGCTGGCGTCGAGGTGCTCGTCTGCCCTCCGACCATTGACATCACCACGGTTCATGACCGCATTCAGGCTGCCCCCATCGCCCTCGGTGCACAGAACGTGTACTGGGAGGCCAAGGGTGCCTTCACCGGTGAGTCCTCTTGCGACATGCTCAAGTCCGCTGGCTGCACCTACTGCATCATCGGTCACTCCGAGCGTCGCGACTACTTCCACGAGACCGACGAGGACCAGAACAAGAAGGCCAAGGCCCTCGTTGCCGCCGGTCTTGTTCCCGTCTTCTGCTGCGGCGAGTCCCTCGAGGTCCGCGAGGCTGGCACCTATGTCGAGCACGTCGTGAACCAGGTCAAGGCTGGCCTTGCTGGTCTTGAGATCACCTGCCCCAAGCAGGTCGTCGTCGCCTACGAGCCCATCTGGGCTATCGGCACCGGCAAGACCGCTACCGCCGAGGACGCTCAGGAGGTCTGCGGCGCTATCCGTGAGACCCTCAAGGAGATGTTCGGCGAGGAGCTCGCTAACGGCATCCGCGTTCTCTACGGCGGTTCCGCTAAGCCCGGCAACATTGCCGAGCTCGTCGCCAAGCCCGACGTTGACGGCGCCCTCGTGGGCGGCGCTTCGCTCAAGGCTGCCGACTTCGCCTCTATGGTCGTCAAGGCAGGCGAGTAGGACATATGGCACAGCGTCATCTTCCTGCACTCCTGATCATCATGGATGGCTGCGGCCTTGCTCCGGCTGATGGCGAGAACGCCGTCGCCGCTGCCAAGACGCCCTTCCTTGATAGCCTGTACGAGAAGTATCCTCACACCACGCTCGGTGCTTCGGGCGAGGACGTGGGCCTTCCCGACGGTCAGATGGGCAACTCCGAGGTGGGTCACCTCAACATCGGTGCCGGTCGCATCGTGTTCCAGGAGCTTTCGCGCATCAACAACGCCATCAAGGACGGCTCCATCGCCAAGAACGAGGTCTTCGTCAAGGCTATGGACGACGTCAAGGCCGAAGGCAAGACCCTGCACCTCATGGGCCTTATGAGCCCTGGCGGTGTTCATTCTCACATGAACCACGTCGAGGCTCTGGTCAAGATGGCTGCCCAGCATGGCGTCAAGACCGTTCGCGTCCACGCCTTCATGGATGGCCGCGACGTCGACCCGCAGTCCGGTGCCGGCTACATGAGCGAGTTCTGCGCCTTCCTGGCTAAGATCTCCGAGGAGACCGGTTGCGACGCTCGCGTTGCCACCGTTTCGGGCCGCTATTGGGCTATGGACCGCGACAACCGCTGGGAGCGCATCCAGCGTGCCTACGACGTCATGGTCAACGCGTCCGATGCCGATACCGACCCCGTTGCCGGTATCAAGGCCTACTACGAGAAGGATCCGCGCGGCGACGAGTTCGTCGAGCCCTTCGCTGCCCACAACGAGGGCATTCACGAGGGCGACGCGGCCATCTTCTTCAACTTCCGTCCCGACCGCGCTCGTCAGATGACTCGCGTGTTCACGGACAAGGAGTTCGACGGCTTTGAGCGCGAGCAGATTAAGCTCTCGCACTTTGTGACGATGACCGAGTATGATCCGACGTTTGACGTCGAGGTCGCCTTCCCCAAGACGTTCCCCGAGAACGTCCTGGCCGACGTTATCGCCGCCAATGGCCTGAAGCAGCTGCACACCGCCGAGACCGAGAAGTACGCCCACGTGACGTTCTTCCTCAACGGCGGCATCGAGGAGCCCAAGGAGGGCGAGGAGCGCGTGCTCGTCGCTTCCCCCAAGGTCGCTACCTACGATCTGCAGCCCGAGATGAGCGCTCCCGAGGTTACCGAGAAGCTTGTCGCCGCTATCAACGAGGATCGCGCTGATTTCTACATCGTGAACTTCGCGAACTGCGACATGGTTGGTCACACCGGTGTATTCGACGCCGCCGTTAAGGCCGTCGAGGCTGTTGACGATGCTCTGTCCAAGGTTGTCCCGGCGATTCTCGCCAAGGGCGGCTTTGCGCTGATCACCGCCGACCACGGTAACGCCGACCACATGTTTGACGTCGCTTCCGATGGTTCCAAGCATCCGTTCACGGCTCACACTACCAACCGCGTGCCGTTCATCATCGTTGATGATAAGGCCAAGCTCACCGGTATCGAGGACGGCCGTCTCTCCGATATCGCTCCGACCATGCTCACCATGGCTGGTCTTGAGCCTTCCGCCGAGATGACGGGTCGCGTGCTCGCCACCGAGGCCTAATAGAAAACAAATACCGTTTTCTAGTAAGGGGGTTGTCCACAACCGGACGACCCCTTTTTTGGTATTTCTGCCATTTCTACCCCGTCCCTAAATGGCGGATGGGGGAGTGTTGGAGGTTGTGGTACAGTACTGGAGTTTAAATTGTTCTATTAAGGAGCTTATCTATGGGTCCGTTCCAGATTCTTCTGTTTGTCGTTTGGGCTATCTCTGCCGTGGCGCTGACGATTCTCGTCCTGATGCACTCCGGTAAGGGTACCGGCGTTTCGGATATGATCGCTAGCTCGCTGTATAACTCCAGCTCTGCCACGGGCGTCATGGAGCAGAACCTCGATCGCCTGACGGTAATTATGGCCGTCGTTTTTGCTGTGTGTGTCGTTCTGTGCATGTTCTTCTTCCCGCAGGGCATCGTCGGCTACTAAGCATCGGCGTATATACGTTTGTAAAGGGTCCCGCATGTGCGGGGCCCTTTTTGTTTACAGACTTGTAATAGAGTCAAAATATCCCCACATACTTCGCCTAACTAAAGAAATTCTCGACCGTTAACCGGAATTAGCGCCATATTGTGCATAAAATGCGCTACTGTATTGCGAAACGTTGGTCCGCACTGCATAACCAGCCATAACGGCGGACCGCGTTTGAATGGTTCGATCGGGCTGTCTCGACGTTGCCCGGCCGAATTCACTTTGTCCTATCTCATAAGGAGGATGGCATGGCTGATTCTATGTTCCACCAGCCCGTTATGGGTCGTCGCGCCTTTGTTGGCGGCACCCTCGCTGCGAGCTCCATGGCTTTTCTTGCCGCATGCGGCAAGAAGGGCGGCGACGCTTCCGGTTCTGAGTCCGGTTCGACGCTGAACTTCTACATCAACAACCCGGTCTGCATCGACCCCTACAACGTCCAGGAGGATCAGGGCACTCAGGTCGAGTACCAGCTCTTCGACGCTCTGACGGAGTACGATAACGAGAAGGGCGAGATCGTTCCGCTGGCTTGCGAGTCCTTCGAGGCTAACGACGACGCCACCGAGTTCACCTTCAAGATCAAGAAGGCCAAGTTCCACAACGGTGACGACGTTACTTCCAAGTCCTTCAAGCTCGGTTGGGAGCGCCTGGTCAACACCAAGTCGGCCATCGCTACCGAGTATGGTCCTTCCGAGGTCTCCTACCACCTTTCCATGGTCGAGGGCTATGATGATCTGCTTGCCGGTAACGCTACCGAGCTGTCCGGCGTTACCTGCCCGGATGACGAGACCCTCGTCGTCAAGCTGACTTCCGCCTACGCCGACTTCCCGTTCGTCGCCTCTCACCCGGCTCTGTCCCCGGTTCCCGAGTGCGCCGAGTCCGATGTCAAGAGCTTCTACCTTGCCCCGGTCGGTAACGGCCCGTTCATGATGGACGGCAAGTGGGAGGATGGTCAGGAGATCAACCTCAAGAAGTTTGACGATTACTATGGCGACAAGGCAAAGATCGACGCCATCCACTTCCAGGTCATCAAGGACGTGGAGACCGCTTACAAGGAGTTCCAGGCCGGCAACCTCGATGTCTGCGACGTTCCCGTTGCTCAGATCGACGCCGCCAAGAAGGACCGCGGCGAGTCCAAGGATGGCTACACCATGGGTGACGGCGAGCGCATGCTGCTCGGCTCCGAGCCTTCCACGTACTATCTGACGTGCAACACCACGGCCGAGCCGTTCAACAACGCTGACCTGCGCAGGGGCATCTCCCTGGCTATCAACCGTGAGGCCATCTGCAAGACCATCTTCAAGGGCACCCGTACCCCCGCTGACGGCATCGTTCCTCCGGGAATTGCCGGCTACAAGGAGGGCGCATGGGAGTTCTGCGCCTATGACGTCGACAAGGCTAACGAGTACCTCGACAAGGTCGCTCCCGCTGGCGCTAACGGCGATCGTGGCATCAATGTGACCCTGTCCTACAACCAGGACGGTGGCCACAAGGAGATCATGGAGTCCATCATCGGCGACCTCGCCAAGGTGGGCGTCACCGCCGTCTCCGATACTCCCGAGTGGTCTGCCCTGCTCGAGCAGTATCAGAACTTCAACTATCAGTTCGGCCGTCTGGGCTGGATCGCCGATTACCCGATCATGGACAACTTCCTGTACCCGCTGTTCCACTCCGACTCCCTCGGTGGCGACAACCGCTCTGGTTACAACAACCCCGAGTTCGATGCCAAGGTCGATGAGGCCCGTGCCACGGTTGACGACGACGAGCGCATCGCCAAGATGCAGGAGGCTGACGCTATGGTCGCCGCTGACTGCCCGGTTATCCCGGTGATGTTCTACACGCACACCATCGTCGGCTCCGATCGCGTCAAGTACCTCTATGTCGATCCGCAGAAGCACGCCGATCTGGGTACCGCTGAGCTCGCCTAAGAGTTTTGCAGCTTCCATGAGGGTCAAGTATTTACGTAGACCTCATGGGAAACATACAGTTCTCCCTAACCTGGGGTAAACTGGCTGATGGTAATTTTGGGATGCCGGTCTGGCGATCGGCATCCCATTTAGGTTAATCCCTAGATAGGGGAGTGGTATGGGTAAGTACATCGTTAAACGTGTGCTTCAGTTCATCCCGGTATTTTTGGGCGTTACGTTGATTCTGTTCGCCCTCCAGAATATTGTGCCGGGAGACCCGATCAAGCTGATCGGTGGAGACAAGGCTCTGTCCCCCGAGGTAGAGCTTCAACTTCGCGTGCGCTATCACCTGGTCCAGGCGGACGAGGACGGCAACGCGATCCTTGACGAGAACGGCGATCCCGTTCCAACGTCGCTTGTGGACCAATACTTGAATTACATGAATGGTCTGCTTCATGGCGATCTGGGCAATTCGTATCAGCGCAAGCTGCCGGTTGCGGAAATCTTTGCCCAGAAGTATCCGTATACGGTTAAACTCGCCGCGTGCGCCATTGTGCTCGAGGCAATCATGGGTATCGGTGCGGGTATCATTTCGGCGGTAAAGCGCTATTCCTTCTGGGATATTTTGGTAACGCTGACCACGTCGATCCTCGTTGCCGTTCCTGCATTCTGGCTCGGTATGCTGCTGCAGCTGTTCTTTGGCGTCATCCTTAAGGATGCCACCGGCGGCGCATTCTCCATGCCGATCTCGGGTGCCGGCGGCTCCAGCTCTCAGTATCAGGATTGGATGCACTATGTGCTTCCGACCATTACGCTGGCTTCGGTTTCGACCGCCTATGCTGCCCGCATCATGCGCTCGCAGCTACTCGACGTCATGAATCAGGATTACATCCGCACGGCAAAGGCCAAGGGTCTCTCCAATCGCGCGATCATCGTCAAGCATGCGCTTAAGAATGCACTCATCCCCGTTGTTACCTATATTGGTGTCGACTTCGGCGGCATGCTTTCGGGCGCCATCCTGACCGAGACGGTCTTTAACTGGCCCGGTATCGGCTCTGAGGTCTACCGCGCCATTAGCATGCGCGACTGGCCCATCGTTATGGGCGGCGTTACGCTCATTGTTGTCGTCGTTATGGTGATCAACCTTCTCGTCGACATTAGCTATGCATTCCTCGACCCGCGTATCCGCCTCGGCGGTCCGTCGGATAAGGCCTAAGGGAGGTACGTCTCATGCAGGAAACTGATTCTCAGTCTCAGGAGCAGGCTACCGCCACTAAGGCCGCATCTGCTCCCGCCAAGTCCCGCACGCTGTGGGGCGACGCTTTCAAGCGTCTTCGCAAGAATAAGCTCGCCGTTATCGGTATCTGCTGGATTATCATCGTCGTTTTGGTTGCCTTGACCGCAGACCTGTGGGCTAAGCCCTGGCTCGGGTCGCCGACGGCTTCTGACTCGACGACCATGGCCGAGACTTCGCTGCTGGCTCCGTGTGCCGAGCACCCGTTTGGTACCGACGCCCTTGGCCGCGACATTCTCGTCCGAGTTATCTACGGCGCGCGCGTTTCGCTTTCCGTCGGTATTATGGCCACCGCCATCTCCACGGTGATCGGTCTGATCATGGGCGCCCTGGCCGGTTTCTATGGCGGCATCTGGGATACGATCATCATGCGCTTCGCGGATATCTTCCTGGCGTTCCCGTACGTGCTGTTCGTTGTCGCCATGATCGCCGTTATCGGCCGTGGTCTTCAGAACGTCTTTATCGCCATCGGTATTCTCGGCTGGCCCTCGATTGCGCGCGTCTTCCGATCCGCGATCCTGACGGTCAAGGAAAACGACTATGTTGACGCTGCGCGCGCGATGGGCGCATCCGATGCTCGTATCGTCGTGCGTCACATCTTCCCGAACTCCGTCGCCTCCATCGTGGTCTACGCGACCATGAACATTGGTGGTGCCATTTTGACCGAGTCCGCTCTGTCCTTCCTCGGCATGGGCGTTATTCCGCCTACGCCTTCGTGGGGCTCCATGATTCAGGACGGTCAGCAGTATCTTCTGACTGCTCCCTGGATGATGATCATGCCCGGTCTGGCAATTCTCTCGACGGTGCTCGCCTTCACCCTGCTGGGTGACGGTCTGCGCGACGCCCTCGACGTCAAGATGAAGGACGCATAAGGATGAAGAAGAACAAGAACTATGTGGACCTGAAGGACCAGCCGGTTCCCGAGGGCCAGCATCTGCTCGAGGTCGATGACCTTAAGATGTATTTCCACACCGAGGATGGCGTGGTTCGCGCTGTCGACGGTGTGTCCTACACGCTCGATCGCGGCGAGACCCTGGGCGTCGTCGGCGAGTCCGGCTCGGGTAAGTCCGTGACCGCCATGACCATCATGGGCCTTATCTCGATGCCTCCGGGAAAGATTGAGGGCGGTGACGTTCGCTATCGCGGTCGTTCTATCCTTGAGATGACCGAGGAAGAGATGCAGCACATTCGCGGTAACGATATCGCGATGATCTTCCAGGATCCTATGACCTCCCTTAACCCGGTCTATAAGATCGGTAAGCAGGTGGGCGAGGGCCTTCGTCTGCATCGTGGCTACTCCAAGCAGGAGGCGCTCAAGCGCGCCACCGAGCTCTTGGACCTCGTGGGTATTCCCGAGCCCGAGAAGCGCGTCAACGAGTATCCGCACCAGTTCTCCGGCGGTATGCGTCAGCGTGTCATGATTGCCATGGCTCTTGCCTGCGATCCCGATATCCTGATTGCCGACGAGCCCACGACTGCCCTGGACGTTACCATTCAGGCTCAGATTATTGAGCTTATGCAGGAAATGCAGGAGAAGAACGGCAACGCCATCATCATGATTACCCATGACCTGGGCGTTGTCGCCGATATGGCCGACAAAATCATGGTTATGTACGCCGGCCGTCCTGTCGAGTTCGGTACTGCTGAGGAAATCTTCTACGAGAGCCGCCACCCCTACACCTGGGGCCTTATCCGCTCCATCCCGGAGCAGGCCATCGAAGAGAAGAAGCCTCTTACGCCGATTCACGGCAACCCGCCTTCGCTCATGAACTTGCCTGAGGGCTGCGTCTTCTCTCCTCGTTGCCCCTATGCGACGGACAAGTGCCGCAAGCAGCGCCCCGAGCGCGTTGTTACCGAGTCTGGCCATTACTCTGCGTGCCACTACTCCGGTGACCCCGAGTTCCTTAAGAACGCTCCTGAGACGTCCCGTACGCGCAAGGATTCCAAGAAGGGAGGCGAGGCGTAAATGGCAGACAATAATGAGCGTACTCCGCTGCTGAAGGTTGAGCACCTCTCTAAGGAATTCCCCGCCGAGTCCGGCATGTTCGCCAAGCGCTTTTCCAAGCGCGTCGTCTCTGCTGTGAACGACATCTCATTTGAGATTTATCCTGGCGAGACCTTTGGTCTGGTTGGCGAGTCTGGTTGCGGTAAGTCCACCACGGGTCGCACCATCATGCGTCTGACCAAGCCGACTGCCGGTAAGGTGTTCTTCCAGGGCAAAGATGTTGCCGAGATGAGCAAGCACGAGATCAAGGATATGCGTCGTGAGATGCAGTTTATCTTCCAGGATCCTTATGCATCGCTGAACCCTCGTATGACCATCGGCGAGATCGTCTCCGAGCCCATGACCATTCACGGCGTGGGTACCAAGGAAGAGCGTATCGAGCGTGTCCGCGAGCTTCTCGACGTCGTCGGACTGAACCCCGAGCACATCAACCGCTATCCGCACGAGTTCTCGGGCGGCCAGCGCCAGCGTGTCGGCATTGCCCGCGCCTTTGCGCTCAAGCCCAAGCTGATTATCTGCGATGAGCCCGTCTCTGCGCTTGACGTATCCATTCAGGCCCAGGTTCTGAACCTTCTTAAGGAGCTCCAGGACAAGTTCGGTACGGCTTATCTCTTCATTGCTCACGACCTCTCTGTCGTGCAGCACATTTCTGATCGCGTTGCCGTTATGTATCTGGGCAAGATGGTCGAGGTTTCGGACTGGAAGACGCTCTACAGTGAGCCGCACCACCCGTACACGCAGTCGCTGCTGTCTGCCGTGCCGGTGCCCGATCCGGATATCCAGAAGACCCGCAAGCGCATCATTCTCGCTGGCGATCCGCCGTCGCCGCTGGATCCGCCGACCGGTTGCCGTTTCCACACGCGCTGCCCGATCGCGCAGGGCATCTGCTCCGAGAAGCTTCCCGAGTTTAAGGAAGTCGCACCGGGTCACTGCTGCGCCTGCCACTTCGCCGAGCCGTTCCCGATCAAGGAATCGCACATCGACCTGTAGTCGGTGTTCTCGTTCGGGCCCGCCCTGGTGTTGCTTTTCAGAACGTCCTCGGACATGTCGGAAGCCCCGCTGCGCGCTACGCGCTGCGGGGCTTCCTCCGTCCTGCGGAATGTTCTGAAAAGCA
>NZ_QSAS01000020.1:0-24358 GCF_003465485.1 Collinsella sp. AF11-11
CGTGTGGCGCCCGGCTCCATGTCGTGGATGAGCGTGGAGCCGGGCGCCACACGGCTCCCGAACGTCGCCAAGGTCTTCGCCCTGCTTGTCTTGCCAAGGCCCTCCCGGATGAAGATTGAATTGCCTGGCTCATCGCAGCCGAGCGCGACACGGCCTCTACCCGAGACCATCATCTCTACACATAGCCCATCATTCGACAAGAACGCGCAGTTTGTCCTGCATAGGCGCATGGTGTCCCCCTCCGCCGCAAGAGGTGAGCAAAAGAGAGGCTCCCCTCGCCACTACCGGACAAAGGGACCTCTCTGGGGAAACACGCTATAAAACCTTCTTGCCGGGCGGTCGAGTACAGCACCGACGGCGTACCCGTGGAGACCTACCCAGAGCCCACGCCATTTCAAGTTTCTTGGTCTTCAACGCCACAATCCGATAATCATCCAGCCGTCGAAATGACCTCGTCACAGGCGGCAAGCATCTCCTCGTCATGAGTGACAACGATTACAATATGGTCTCTCTTAATTTCATGAAGCAATTTGATCAGCGCGCCTCGACTCTTCGCATCAAGTGCTGAGGTCGGTTCATCAAAAAGCATAACGTCCGGCGATTTCAACAGCTGTCTCACAATTGCAATCTTTTGCTTCTCGCCGCCGGACACCCCTCCTTTCCCGCCGTCAAGCATCGCCGTTGCCCCGTTCTCCACAGAAGCAACCATTTCGTCTAGCCCCAATATGACAAGCATCCGATTCAGCTTATCCATCTCGTAATCATCAGAAAGCAGCGTAAGATTATCGAGAATCGTCCCCTCAACGATAGGGGGTTCTTGCTCCGTAATGCTGACTCGACACCGCCGCAATGCATATCGATCGATGCAACGCTGTGACACCCCGTTGTAGCGAACGGCCCCTTCTGTGTCATCTGGATATAGCCCCAATATCACTGACAGCAGCGAGCTCTTCCCCGAACCATTCGGCCCCGAGATTCCATATAGCCGACCCCTGGAAAACGCGAGCCCCTCAATGCTTAACGCGACCCTTTCCGCCCCTGGATAACGTAGCTTGATGTTCTCTAGACGGATTTCCTCAATCGGACCAAGCGCCAATTTGCCATTCGCTTCCACCGGGACATCCCAAATTCTTTTCAGCCGCTCATAGCATACGCGATTAGTCTGGTAATCCCTTCCCCAGCCCAACAAATACTGTACCGCTGAGCTTAAGTTCGAATAATATCCAACAGCAGTCACGAGAAAACCAGGCAACAGTCTCCCGCCCATCACTTCAACCGCGCCCACAGCAAGAAGACATCCTTGAGCGGCGGAAGCGACCAACGCGTTGCCAAAGGTAAATCTAGACCCTACTTCCTGATTTGCTCTCATCGTTGGATAGAGCCCATTAAAAGCTTCGACCAGTACAGCGCGGGACCTATCGAACAAAGCATGTTTGCGGATGAAATCAACTTTCTCCAACTGATCTTGTAGACAGGAAAAAAACCTCGCGCTCTGCTCTTGTACGTCAAAACTTCTCTCAAACAGCCTTGCGCGTGAAACCGCATAAAAAGCGGCACTCGCTGCCGCAAGAACAAGGCAGACCACACTCAACTTGATATTCAGGCTACCGAGAACAAACAGGGCGGACAAAAGGGTGATAACGTTGCTTGAAACCCCCACAACCGAGTTGATTACGAAGATGACAAGGTCATTAGCGTCGTGATTGATTTGCTGGTTATAATACGACGCGTTGAAGCCCTCGAAGAATGCCTGGGGAAGGTGCTTCACGTGCTCAAGCGTATCCGCATTTAAGCCGAACCCCGCATGCGACTGAAGGTTGATGTACAGCATCTCTGAGCAATACACTAGTCCCGCTCGAACCGCTTGGACCGCAACCAAAATAAGGCAACAAACGAGAACGGCGGCAAGATCGGCGCTGGCCGGCATCGCCAATCGGTTTACCACTATGCCGGTAAGAAAGGGACCCGCAAGCGCAAGCAGCCCGACCAAAACTGTTACGACAAGATAGGCGTAGAATCGACCGCCCAGTATATATTTTCTACAGAGATTAAGCATCAGCCTCATTTTGCCCCGCACCCCGTTTTGCCGTATTCATCATCTGGGAGAGCAGCATTTTTTGCTCGGCATCATACCGGAAGGAAACGCAACGTTTCCCCTCACCGTTTAAGGCGTGGTTGGGGCACCCTCCCATGCACATGGGAAAAGCAAAGCACTCTTGGCATTCCGGGTCATCCGGCTCATATGCCATCCAGTTAATCATGTTCTTGCTCAACATTGGCGGCTCGAAAATAGTTCCGACCCTCCGCTCCTTCATTCCAATGTCATCCCAGCACTTATACAAATCTCCGACGGGATCAACCACGTACGAGTTGATTCCAACGGCGCAACATATCCCGAAATTCGTCCCACCAAAAGGTTGAACTTTGAAGCCCCGCGCAATTGCCCTTTTATAAAACTCAGTCTCCTCATACGAGAACTCTTTTACAGTAAAGCAGTGGCTGTCGTTCGCACATACCTGATTGATATCGTCAACAGGGGCTAAATAGAAGTGAACCTTATTCATCAGGCCATTTAGCTCGAGATAATCCAATAGCTCTTGAGCGGCCTCGATGTTGGTCTTGTCGACGTTGCTCCTTATCGAAATATCGATGATGTCGGCACACTCTTTGACGTTCTTGAGAATACGTTCGTATGTAGGGCTTCCGTCGTGAAGAATCCTTCTCGAATCGTGATCCGACTTCGATCCATCTATAGTCACTTGCGCGCTCGTCACACCACATGCCGCGAGCCTCCTTGCAACATCAGGCGTCAGCAGATAGCCATTTGTCACTATCGATGCGGAATATTCACACGTTGGCCCCACGACATCTTTCAGATCCGACGTAATCCGTTCGATCATCTTCATTCCGAGCAGAGGCTCGCCGCCGTACCATCCAACTGAGAGACTTGCGATACCAGGATAGTAATCTTTCACGAACTTGGAGAGCTGTGTCAAAACCTCCTCGCCCATCGTCGTGTACGCCTGTCCCTTTTCATAGCAGTAGGGACAGCAAAAGTTGCAAGCCATCGTTGGCGCAATGGTAAGGGACAGAGCAGTATTCGCAAAGCGCGCGGCGCGACTTTGCAACCTGATCTCCCCAAGCTCGTCCCTCTCCTCATTGACTAGGATGCCTCCCCTTATCAGCTCCGCGACAAGATCATCGGCATCCCGAACGTCCCCTTCTTGAATCCTTTTGAATTTCTGCGCGTATTCCGGATTTAACGACAGGATGCCGCCGGTTCGCGCATTCATGATAAGAAGACTTCCGTTATGTTCATGCACCACATTAAATTACGACAGTTTCACTTCGCACCATCTCCATTTCCAACCAAATCCATATCGACCCTCAGACGCTGCGCATACGCCAGCGCACTACCTTCTTCGATAAAAACTGCACGAAAGCAGCAATAGACATGCGAGCGACACGATGACCGCATGGCCGCATGCAGCCATCAGGACCGTCCCGCCGGCAGCCCCGCACGCCCTCATCCAATAAGCCATGTGAACCGGGGGTAAAACGGTTGGGAAACTCATCGCGATAACAAGGCCCGCGAACGTTGCGACCAGCAAGGCTCCCGACACAAGAGATCTGATCCTGAACACCTCATATGCAACCGCAACCATCAGCGTATAAGCGGCGTCTATAACGATATTCGACAGGAGTGCCGAGGTCACATTACCAACCGTAAGGCTGTCTAGACCGCTTCCGGAGCACACGGCAAAGACCGCAGCGACACCGAGAGTAAACACGATGTAGGGGCACAGCGTATACACTTCGCAAGCCAATGTCTTTGCCGCAAACAGCTGCCAGCTGCGGAAGCCCCGAGCAATCGAAACTCCCCTTGCCGACACGCTCGTCGCATCACCGAATAGCGTCCCCGCCACAACAACAGAGACGATTGGGAAGAACACCGTATGCGCCATGGAGACGACACTTAGCCAGGAAGAGATACCCGTTGGCCCAACCCCTATCGAGAAAAGATAGCCCGGATCGGCGGAAAAGCCAAAGAACTGGCCCTCTCCCCCTGCGGAGACCCATGCGCCGGACCCGGCAAACACATAAATCCCCGCGATGCCCAAATACATCAGCGCTATTATCACGGCGAGTTTCATTCTCCTTGCGCGGAACAGTTCCGCCCTGACCGACATCCCAAGATTCATCGAACCGCCGTCCTTACAAATAGCGAGACGAGCGCAACTCCAACCGACACAAGCACAGTGCCGCCCGCATACAGCAAAACCTGAATTACACCAACATTCTGCATACTCAGGGAACACAGGTTCATCAGGTAATACACGGGCGAGAGCATGAGCAGCAAGCTGGGCTGACCGCTTCCGTATGTACTTGGGAACCACACCATCACAAATGTCGAAACCGCTATTGCAACGACGCTGCTCGCCACCACACTCCTCGTGAGCAAATACAGGGCGAAGGTAGCGGCGTACATCGAAATGAGCAGCAGCGCGATCATCAGCGCAATCGATACAAATTGGGCAAACCCTGAGCACGAGGCCCCAACGTCCCATTGGGCCATCTTGGTTAAATACAGCGCAGTCGTAGAAAGAAGATACACGGCACCGACCAGAGTGCAGTTCACCAACAGCTTCGTGATCACAATCGCCGCCTGCGACACCCCTCGCGATCTCGATACGGCGTAAGCCACGGATTCAAAGTCTCTCGACGTAGCGTAAACCGCGTAGAGAATCGTCACCGGAATCCAGACCACTGTAGACGCAAAAGACGTCCGGGCAACAGAGCCCAAAACGTCCCCTGCATCCACTAGGTTTCCAATAAAACCTATAGCCCCTCCAAGCGTATACGGGTCATCACCGGCGACCATGATCAGCACCTCAGACGAAGTCGCAGCCGCAACCACATACAGCACAGCCGCAAGCGCAATCATCAGAGCGGTCGCCGGGTGCCTGGCGAGCAACCATACCTCGCTCCGAAAAGCTGAGATGAACTCGCGTTTCATCACAGCTCGCTCTCTCGACCGATGAGCTCCGAATAAAACTCCTCAAGGCTCTTCCTATGAGAATACGCCTCCGCAACCCTCACACCTGCGGTCGAGAGCGCTTCGATTGCAATGCCCCGCCCTTCCTTTTTCTCCTCATAGCGCATAAGGACGCTGCCGTCCGGCAGAAAAGAATGTGAGGTCTCATCTCCGAGAACCGATCTCGTTCGCTCCAGATCGTCCACATGCAACACGAAACCACCGCGGCATGACTTTTCCAGCTGAGGTGCGGTCATCCTTCGAATGAGGCGACCATGACTTATGAAGAGGTAATCAGTTGCCAGCTTGTGCATCTCCTCAAGATTGTGGCTGGATACGAGAATCGTTTTACCTTGATCTTTGTTAAGATGCGTAAGGATTTTTCTTACTTCGACTATCCCCATCGGATCCAGGCCGTTTGTCGGCTCGTCCAGGATCAACAGCTCCGGATCGCCCAGCAACGCTATGGCCAGATCGAGACGCCTCCTCATTCCCATTGAGAAGTTCTTCACTTTCTTCCCGCCGGCCTCCCCCAAACCGACGGTTGATAACACACCGTCGATGGAACGATCGGTGGGAAGCCCCCACTCAATACAGCGAACGACCAAGTTGTCTCGCGCGGTCAGATTAGGATACGAAGCATTGAGGTCGGGCATATAACCCAGCCTTTCCCTGCAGCTCCGTATTTCACGTCTCCCGGTTTGCCCAAACATCGAGATCGTTCCTGACGATGGCTCCGAAAGCCCCGTGATCAATCGAATTAACGTGCTCTTGCCGGCACCATTCTCCCCAATGAGTGCACACAGCTCGCCTTCCATTAAAGAGAACGAGACTGATTTAACCGCTTCAAACCCGCCATATCTCTTGGATATGGCACGCAATTCAACTGGGACTTCCCGCATGGACGACATCCTCCCCGTCAATAAAAAGGGACGACATGGCAATTGTGCGGGGTTATAGGTAACGTCGGTTCGCCCCCCATATTGCAATGCCACATCGCCCCTCAGGCGCTGCTGGCCAAAATATCTTTGAACAGTCTGTGCACGCCGTACGGCGTGCACTATCCGCTAAAAGCGGATAGTGCACTCCTGTGAAGAACACTTGGTGCTGCAGCTGCCGTGCGCGTAAAAGAAGCAATTGCTGCACATGGGCTCAGCCCCGGCTGACGGCTCGGTAATCCATTCCATTTCATTCCCCTCCTTTCGCGGTAGAAAGCCAGTTCATCTCTGCCCCCTAGAAACGGAACGTGCAGGACTGATTGGGGCACCTCTTCGTGCATCCCCCGTGCGCGTAGAAGAAGCAGTTGCCGCACGCGGGTGCAACGCCTTCCTCCGGCTCGTTAATCCAATCCATCTCTCCCTCCTTTCCTTGCATACCGAATTGATAATGTTATTCTAATTCGATATGTATCATATTTCAATATAAGCTTATTTATATATTACACAAGGTAAGCACCCCCCTGCATCCAGCACAGGAAATGACTCTCTCGTTCCCCAGTGACGCGGCGAGAAATACAGGCCACTGCAGGACGTTGAATGAACAGCCCGTGAAAACCGTTGTTTTCACGGGCTGCACCTGCTCAATACTTTTTTATTCTCCAGCCTCAGTCGTCTCTAAGATCGACCACGTAAACATGATCTGACTCCAGGACCGGGTCATCACCCGTCGCGGTCGCCCTGCTCAGCGCGTTGCGGGCGCGCCGCGTCGCCAGTTCCTCAAGTTCTCTTTCGTTGACGCGCTTAATAAGATCGCCAGGCTGGCAATCAAGCTCTACGCAAATATCCAGCAATGTCTTTAACCTAATTGCCTTCACCTTGCCATTTCGTATTTTTGAGATACTTGCCGGTGTGTGCCCGGTCGCCCGAATGATATCCGTACTCGTCTTTCCGCGTCGAAGCAATAAGCTTTCAAGCTCAATAATCAGATAGTCCATGCCGCCCCTCACACCAAATCCTCGGTCTGGTCTTGAAGCAGAGCTCCGTAGCGCCATATCGCAGAAATCGAGAAGCAGCAAACGGCCCCCAGCACAGCACCAATATCTATGGGCAGGGCCAGGTTTTCAAACATCGAATAGGCGTTCCCCAGCAAGTCGAAGGGGCCAATCACTATCGAAAGAAACCCCGGAGAAAACAAGAGGTCACCTATTGCCGCTGCAACAAACAGCCACCCGATAATCGAGATTCTTCGAGCATGCGAAAGGGTAAAGGGCGATTCGCCATGAGCCATGTCCATGCTGATTCCCCGCAGGGTCCATGTGGCCCCTCCGGAAATCAGAAGATACATCAAAGGAACCACTACGGAAACCGTCTTTGATGGATCATATAGGTTTCCTTGAGCAGCCATAAGCCCAATGGAAATAACCACCACCACCGAACAGCAACACACCGCTATAAACAGCGCCGTAAACAGAATCCCAAGCCTTCTTCCGAGAGTCATCATCTTCTGGATGGACTTATCGATCTTCTGGGCGCTATTCACCACAGCTCCTCCTAAAGCAATCAGAGGTCTTCTTACTTACTGTTTTTCCTACATTGTAACGAACTCGATAAGAAGAGGGTCGCTTCACGCCGCGCAATCCCGAACTCCAAGCGTTTCTCATCAGCATTGCCCATCTTTCGAGTCGAAATTCAAATCCAGTTTCTTATCGCATGCTGAAATCAACCCGAACTGGATGTGACTGGAAAACAGCGCGCTGCGTCGGTCGCGCTTTCCCGAGCGACTCTGGCACAACAGACGATATGAGTTGAACATTGGGGCCTCTCCCCTTGCAGCTCTCTCGTGGGTCGGGCGACAATGGTCGTACCATCAACCGCGGCCGCGCGCTGCGGGCCCTCGGCCTCGGCTGCGTCGTCGGGGCGGTCCCGAAGATGCACCGGCCCGCGGCCGACCGCGGCCGCAAGAACGACCGCCGCGACGCCGAGTGGCTGGCACGCATGCTGGCGCGCCGCAACGTCGTCGAGGTGTGGGTCCCCGACGAGCGCCCTCGAGGACGCGCGCGACGACCTGCAACACGCCAAGCAGCGGATGTCGAAGTTCCTGCTGCGCCACGGCCTCGTCTTCGACGAGACGACGCCGGCCGGCAGGCGCAGGGGCGCCTGGACGGGGGCCTACTGGGACTGGACGGAGTCCCTCTCCTTCGACGAGCCCGACGACGCCGCGGCCTACGAGCACTACATGGACGGAAATGACCTGGTAGAGAACCCTCGCACCGTCTACGTCGCAGGGGACGTAGACGAACTCGTCGAGCACGAGCAGCCTCGCGGGCGACACGTCGTTCAACAGTTTCGACAGCGTTCCCTTGCGCTTCGCGTTGCCGAGCTCGAGAACCAGCTGCGCGGTCTGCCAGAACCTGACCGACATGTCCGCGGCGACCGCGCGCATCGTGAGGGCGACTGCCATGCGCGTCTTGCCGCGCCTGGACTTACCGAAGAAGACGAGGTCTTCGCGCGATTGTTTGTGTCAACGGCCAACTGAATGTGAACCCTTCTTGCATTGTTGCAACCTGGCTGGCAGCCGGTCTTTAATGACGACGACCATTGTCGCCCGACCCACAAAAGAGCCGCAAGGGGAGGAGCTCCCAATGTTCAACTCATATCGTCTATGGCGCACTACCATTCACCGAAAGTCGGCAACTTTTTCATTCTCTCTATACATGTTTAAACAACATGTTCTACAATAGGGACAATAGCAATGGAAACTCGGGACGAGCCGTCTATCCATCTACGGCGCAGCCCCTTATTCAAAAGGACGGTGAGTGCATCCATGGAGCGTGCAAGCGGCGTTCTGATGCCCGTTTCGTCATTGCCCGGACCTTACGGTATCGGCGGCTTTGGCTGGAACGCCTATGACTTTGTCGATTTCCTCGCCTCGTGCAAACAACATTACTGGCAGATTCTCCCCCTTACGACAACGAGCTATGGCGACTCGCCCTATCAGTCGTTCTCGGCCCGTGCGGGCAACCCCAATTTCATCGACTTTGCCGAGCTTATCGAGGCCGGCTATCTGGAGCAGTGCGATATCGACGGCGTGTACCTGGGCTCCGACCCCAGCAATGTCGACTATGGTGCCATCTTTGGTGGCCGTCGTCAGATTCTCGACCGCGCCGCCGAGCGCTTTGCCGCCGACAAGCCGGCCGACTTCGACGACTTTGTCCAAGCAAACGAAGACTGGCTCATCCCCTACTGCGAGTTCATGACCGTCAAGGAGGAGTGCGGTCTCAAGGCCTTTTGGGAGTGGCCCGCAGAGCTCCGTACCCGCGGCGAGGCTTCTGCCAAGGTCTGCGCCGCCCATCCCGCGCGCATGCTCTACCACCAGATGACGCAGTACTTCTTCAATCGTCAGTGGAGCCGCCTCAAGGCCTATGCCAACGAGCGCGATATCCTCATCATCGGCGACCTGCCCATCTATGTCTCGCGCGACTCCGTCGAGATGTGGGCCACGCCCGAGCTCTTTAAGATCGACGCCGCCGGTAATCCTGTGAGTGTCGCCGGCACGCCGCCCGACCAGTTCTCGGCCACCGGCCAGTACTGGGGCAATCCCATCTACGACTGGGACGCCATGGAAGCCGACGGTTTCTCCTGGTGGGAGGGCCGTATCCGCGCCGCCCTCGACATGTACGATGTCATCCGCCTGGATCACTTCCGCGGCTTCGAGGCCTATTGGGAGGTGCCGTTCTCCTCACCCGATTCGTCCTACGGTTCGTGGACGCAGGGCCCCGGCCTCAAGTTCTTCAAGACGCTCGAGGAAAAGCTCGGCACGCTGCCCATCATCGCCGAAGACCTGGGCTTCCTCACCCCCGGCGTCATCGACATGCGCGACAACTCGGGCTTCCCCGGCATGAAGATCTTGCAGTTCGCCTTTGAGGGCACCAACTCGTACTACCTGCCGCACAACTACATTGCCAACACCGTCGCCTATGTGGGCACACACGACAACGAGACGGCGCGCGGTTGGTTTGAGGGAACGGCCACCCCGCGTCAGCGCGAGCAGGCGGCCCTGTACACCCACCAGCAGGCAGGCGAGCCCATGGCCGATGCACTCAACCGCGCCATCGCCGCCAGCGTAAGCGATACCTGCATCTACACCATGCAGGACCTGCTCAACCTGGGCAACGAGGCGCGCATCAACACTCCCGCCACCATGGGCGGCAACTGGACCTGGCGCATGCTCGATGGCGCCATCACCCGCGAGCTCGAGCACAAGCTCACCGGCTGGACCGAGACCTACTTCCGCATCCCGTCGGAAGACGAAATTGAGCTTCCCCAATAGGAGCCACCGCGCCCGACCCCACCCCATCGTGCGGACGCGTCCGTTTTCCCCGCGCGAGGCCACTCCAATCCCTCGCGCGGGCTTCTTTTGAATTTCTGACATGTAATCAACCCATCACAGGAGGAAACATGCCCCGTATCAATCTTGCGGATCTTGCCGAGCAGTCCTTTGGCACCTCGCTCGAGCAGCTCGATGACCGTCGTATTTATAAGCTGCTGGCCAAGCTCGTGCAGGAGCGCTCTGCCGCCTGTCCTCTCAACAACGGCAAGAAAAAGCTCTACTACATCTCTGCCGAGTTTTTGATCGGCAAGCTGCTCATCAACAATATGATCGACCTTGGCATCTATGACGAGGTTAAGGACCAGCTCACCGCCGCGGGCCACGACCTCAACAAGATCGAGGAGTTCGAGGTCGAACCGTCGCTCGGCAACGGCGGCCTGGGCCGTCTGGCCGCATGCTTCCTGGATTCCATCGCCACGCTGGGCTTGACCGGCGATGGCGTGGGCCTCAACTACCATTACGGCCTGTTCCGCCAGCGCTTTGTCGACAACCAGCAGAAGGCCGTCCCCGACGAGTGGCTCGGTGAGCAGGACATCCTAGTCGACGACGACCGCTCCTACACCGTCGAGTTCGGTGATTTTGCCGTTACTTCCAAGCTCGTCAACATCGATGTACCCGGTTATGGCCAGCCCACCAAGAACCGCCTACGCCTGTTCGACCTGGCAAGTGTCGACGACGGCCTGGTCCCCGGCAGCTCCATCGACTTCGACAAGACCGAGATCGCCAAGAACCTCACCTTGTTCCTCTATCCGGATGATTCCGACGAGCAGGGCCGCCTGCTTCGCATCTACCAGGAATACTTCATGGTGAGCAACGCCGCCCAGCTCCTGATCGACGAGGCCATCGAGCGCGGCAGCAACTTGCACGACCTGGCCGACTACGCCGTAGTCCAGATCAATGACACGCACCCCACCATGGTCATTCCCGAGCTCATTCGCCTGCTCACCACCGAGCACGACATCGAGTTTGACGAGGCCGTGACCATCGTACGGTCCATGGTCGCCTACACTAACCACACGATTCTTGCCGAGGCCCTCGAGAAGTGGCCGCTCGCCAGCCTGCAAAAGGTCTCCCCTGCCATCGCCGACATTATCGTCAAGCTCGATGAGATCGCCAAGGCCGAGCACGACGACCCACGCGTCGCCATCATCGACGAATACGACACCGTCCACATGGCCCACATGGACATCCACTTTGGCTTCTCCATCAACGGCGTCGCCGCGCTGCACACCAAGATCCTGGAGGATACCGAGCTTCATCCGTTCTACGAGATCTACCCCGAGAAGTTCTCCAACAAGACCAACGGCATCACCTTCCGCCGTTGGATCCATGGCGCCAACCCCGCGCTCGCCAGCCTGCTCGACGATGTGATCGGCACCGATTGGCGCAGCACCGGCGACCTGAGTAAGCTTGCCGAGTTCGTTGACGACAAAGATGTTCTTGAGCGCCTGGCCGCCACCAAGGCCGAGGCCAAGGCCATCATGCGCCAGTTCATGGCGCTCGAGCAGGGCGTGACCATTCCCTCCAACGCCATCATCGACGTCCAGGTCAAGCGCATCCACGAGTACAAGCGCCAGCAGATGCTCGCGCTCTACATCATCTGGAAGTACCTCGATATCAAGAACGGCAACAGACCTAAGCATCCCGTCACCATCATCTTTGGCGGCAAGGCGGCCCCTGCCTACACTATCGCCCAAGACATCATTCACCTGATCCTGACGCTGTCCCAGTGGATTGCAAACGACCCCGACGTGGCTCCCTACCTGCAGGTTGTCATGATCGAGAACTACAACGTCACCGCTGCCGAGCGCGTGATCCCCGCTGCTGACATCTCCGAGCAGATCAGCCTGGCCTCCAAGGAGGCGAGCGGCACCTCCAACATGAAGTTCATGCTCAACGGCGCTTTGACCCTGTGCACGCTCGACGGTGCCAACGTGGAGATTGCCGAGCTTGTCGGCGACGAGAACATCTATACCTTTGGCGCCTCGTCCAAGCAGGTCGAGCAGCTCTACGCCGACGGCACCTATGACGCCGGCGCGCTCTACCGCAAGCCCGGCATCAAGCTGCTGGTGGACTTCATCACCAACCCCGCCTTTATGGCGACCGGCAACGCCGAGCGCCTGCAGCGCCTGCACGACGACATCATGGGCAAGGACTGGTTTATGGCTCTACTCGACATTGAGGAGTACATCCAGACCAAGGAGCGCGTGCTGGCCGACTACGAGGACCAGGACGCTTGGATGCGCAAGGCGCTGATCAACATCGCCAACGCCGGCACCTTCTCGTCCGACCGCACGATCTCCCAGTACAACGACGAGATCTGGCACCTGAGCTAATTCGGTTTCATCGCCCATCCTCTTGAAAACGGAGCCACGGCAACGCGGCTCCGTTTTTTGTGCTCGCACGTTACCCTGTGATCCGACTCGGCCAAACAATCTCGATCCATAACAACTACTCAACCAAAACGGTCCCAGCTGTTACAGATTGAGACATACCGGCCCCTCCCCTTGGGTTTATCTCAATCTGTAACATCTAGCAGGTGAAATTCGCCTTTGGTGTTACAGATTTAGATGAAATGGTTAGCTCAGCGGAACCGTCTCGATCTGTAACATCTAACGTCCGAAATCGGCCCTATCCGTTACAGATCGAGACAAACGACCGGTCAGACAGTCCCAACACAAAGAAAGGCTCCCCTCTCGGCCAGTGGACGGGAGGGGAGCCTTATATGTGACCGCGGCAAAAGGATGGCAAAGCCGCAGTCGCCCAAAGGAAGGGCCTGGTTGCACCGGGCCTAGATAAGGTTCTTGCCAGAGACCTTATCGAAGAGGTGGGTCGCGTTCTTCTCGAACTTGAACCAGATGGGGTCGCCCGCCTTGAGCGCGCCCTTGGCCTCGAGGTCGACGACGGGAATGATCAGGACAAACTGGCCGTCGGGAGCAGTCACGTGGACATGCTCGGTCGAGCCCATGAGCTCGGTCACCTCGACGGTGCCCTGGAGCGCACCCTCCTCGTCCTTGTCGGCAAGCAGAATCTGCTCGGGGCGCACGCCGGCCGTAATCTCCTTCACGTCGCCGCCGTCCCAGTTGAGGGCAAGCTGAGCGCAAGTCTCCGGGGCGAGCGCCACGTTCATATCCTCGGTCTTGACAGTAAAGCCGTTGCCCGAGCGCACCAGCTGGGCATCGAAGAAGTTCATCTGCGGCACGCCGATGAAGCCGGCGACGAAGATGTTCGCGGGATGGTTGAAGACCTCCTGCGGCGTGGCGATCTGCTGGACGACGCCGTCCTTCATGACCACGATGCGGTCGCCGAGGGTCATAGCCTCGGTCTGGTCGTGGGTAACGTAGATGAAGGTGCCCTTGATCTCGTGACGCAGCTTAATGAGCTCGGCGCGCATCTGGTTACGAAGCTTGGCATCCAGGTTGGACAGCGGCTCGTCCATCAGGAAGACCTTGGGGTCACGCACGATGGCGCGGCCGATGGCGACGCGCTGGCGCTGGCCGCCAGAGAGCGCCTTGGGCTTACGGTCGAGGTACTCGGTAATACCCAGGATCTCAGCAGCGGAGCGAACCTTACGGTCGATCTCGTCCTTGGGGACCTTCTTGAGCTCAAGCGTAAACGCCATGTTCTCGTACACCGTCATATTGGGGTACAGAGCGTAGCTCTGGAACACCATGGCGATGTCGCGGTCCTTGGGCGCCACGTCGTTGACGCGCTTGCCGTCGATGAGCACGTCACCGGAGGTAATGTCCTCCAGGCCGGCGACCATGCGCATCGTCGTGGACTTACCGCAGCCAGAGGGGCCAACGAGGACGATGAACTCCTGGTCGTGAACGGTGAGGTTGAAGTCCTCTACAGCGAGCACACCGTCCTCGGTAACCTTGAGGTTGTGCTTCTTCTCCTCGGTCTTCTTCTTTTTGCCAAAGAAGCCCTTCTTTTTTGACTCGTTGTTGGGATACACCTTCTGAACATGTTTGAGAACGATCTCGGCCATGTCTCTACCTTTCGATACGCGGCGCCGCGCTGAGGGGCGCCGCCAAAACTTGCAAAACAGTTACGGCATCAGCCCTTGACGGCACCTGCCACCACACCGTCGATGATGTACTTCTGGCAGAAGATGTACATGATGACGATGGGGACAACGACCATCATGATGCAGGCCATCATGGGGCCGAGCTCGACGTGGCCATAGCCGCCGCGGAAGTACTGGATCAAAATAGGAATGGTCTTGTACTTGGTGGAGTCGAGCGTAAGGTAGGGCAGCAGGTAGTCGTTCCAGACCCACATGGTCTCGAGGATGCCGACCGAAAGATAGGTGGGCTTCATGATGGGGAGAACGATCTTAAAGAACACCTGGACCGGGTTGCAGCCGTCAATCATGGCCGCTTCCTCAATCTCGAGCGGGATGTTCTTGACGAAGCCGGCGAACATAAAGACCGCGAGGCCCGCGCCAAAACCGAGGTAGATGAAGCAGATGTTAAACGGCGTGTTAAAGCCGATGCGGTCCGCGAGGTTGGACAGCGTGAACATGAGCATCTGGAACGGTACGACCATCGAGAAGACGAACAGGTAATAGAAGAAGTTCGAGATCTTGCTGTTGACGCGCACCACGTACCAAGCGCACATGGAGCAGCACACCAGAATCAGCACGACCGACGTGACCGTGATGATGAGCGAGTACATAAACGCCGAGGCAAAGCCCTGCTCGTTCAGAGCGTGCACGTAATTTGCGAGGCCGTTGAACGTCTCGGGCGTGAGCAGATCGAACGCCGTGGTGGTGCTGATTGCGGTCGCTTTCTTAAAGGAATTGAGCGCAATCATGAACACGGGGTAGATCCATGCGAGCGACAGGATCGTAAAGAAGATCGAGAGCGCGCGGTTGATAGCCTTATCGCGTTTCATTACTGCTGCACCTCCTTGGACCTCGTGGCCTTAAGCTGGATCATAGAAATAGCGACAACCAGGATGCAGAAGATAACTGCCTTGGCCTGACCGATGCCCTGCCATGCGATGCCAGCACGCGAATAGAACGTGTTGTAGATGTTCAGGGCGAGCATCTCGGTGGAGTGCGCCGGGGCGCCACCGGTAAGGGCAAGGTTCTGGTCGAACAGCTTAAAGCCGTTGGTGATGGACAGGAACAGGCAGATGGTGATGGTCGGCATCAGGTTGGGGATCTTAACCTTCCAAAACGTCTGCCATGCCGTAGCGCCATCGACCTTGGCGGCCTCAATGTAGTCAGACGGGATGGACTGCAGACCGGCGATGTAGATGATCATCATGTAGCCGACCTGTTGCCACAGGGTCAGGATGATAAGGCCCCAGAAGCCAGCGGCGGAGTTGAGGGCGATAAGCTGGGCACCCACGTTGGAGAGCAGGCAGTTGATCAGAATCTGCCAAATGTAACCCAGTACAATGCCGCCAATCAGGTTAGGCATAAAGAAAATCGTACGGAAGATGTTAGTGCCCTTGAGCGCCTTGCGAGTGAGCGCCTGCGCAATGGCCAGCGCGATCACGTTGATGAGCACCGTCGACAGGAAGGCAAACGCCACGGTAAAGAAGAACGACGTGGAGAACTGCGGGTCGGTCAGTGCGCGCACGTAGTTCTCGATACCGACAAAGTGCGCGTTATTGATGGTAATAAACTGGCAGAACGAGAGATAGAAACCCTGGATAAAGGGAATCACGAACCCGATCATAAACGCCAGGCACGTGGGCAGCATAAAGAGCGGCCACCAGCGTTTGAGTGCTTTGCCCATAGAAGGGTCCTTTCAATATGCAGGGGGCGGGCAAACCTACGTCTGCCCGCCCCCTGTCGCTAATCAGATAGCTTGGGCAGCAACTGCTTACTCGGAAGCAGCCTTCTCGGTCTTCCAGCCATCGACGAAGGCGTTCTTGACGCCGTCCCACTTGGTGTTGTCGGCAGCATAAGCGATGAGAGCCTGCTTGAGGTTCTTCTTCCACTCCTCAGAGGGGATGTAAACGAAGTCCCAAGCAACGGTCTTCTTGCCGTCCTTGGCCATAGCAACGGCCTGCTGCGAGAAGACGTTGGTGGTCTCCTTAGCGCTCTTGAACGGGGCGGTCAGACCCATCTTGTCAGCGATGATGCTGGTGGCGGTGTCAGAAGTGACGCACCAATACATGAAGTCCTCGGTGGCCTTCTGGGCATCCTCGGAAGCCTGGGAGCTGACGCACCAGTAGTTCTCGCCGCCGGAGCACAGGCCCTGGTTCTCCTCGCCGTCGACGCCGATGTAGATCGGCAGCATGCCGAGCTGGTCGTCGGTCATACCGGCCTTGGTGAGGTCGGCGTAGGCCCAAGAGCCGTTCTGGTAGAAAACGGCCTTACCGGTTGCGAACTCGTTGGTGGCGTCGTCACCGGTCTTGGAGGCAAGCTGCGAAGGATCGCAGGTGGAGTCGGTGATATACAGGTCGAAGATCTGCTTAAAGTTGTCGAGATACTCGCCCTTGATCTCGTCGTCCTCCTGGTTGTGCTCCTTCTCGAACTCGTAGTAGAGCGGGAGGTTGGCGAGGTGGGTGGTGTAGCGCCAGCTGGAGGAGTCATCCATGCCGGCGGAAGTGAAGGCACCGTCAACGCCGAGCTCGTCCTTGCGGGCCTGGATGTCATCGGCGCAAGCCTTCAGCTTGTCGAAGGAGTTGATGTCCTCGGCCTTGTAGCCGGCCTTCTCGAGGAGCTCCTTGTTGTAGATGATGCCGTAGCTCTCCTGAACCCAGTCGATACCCAGATCCTTGCCGTCGGACTGCAGCGCCAGGGAGTCGTCGATGAGCTCGCCGCGGAGCTTGGTGTCGGAAAGATCGGCGCAGTAGTCCTTCCAGTTCTTAAGGCCGGTGGGGCCGTTGACCTGGAACAGCGTCGGAGCGGAGCTCTTGGACATCTCGGACTTGAGCTTCTCCTCGTAGGTGTTGGAGGCGGCGGTCACGATCTTGACCTCGACGCCCTTCTCCTTCTTGTACGCCTTGGCGATCTCCTTCCACTCCTTGTCGACCTCAGGCTTAAATTGGAGGAAGTAGACCTCGGCAGCGTCACCAGAAGCAGAGGAGCCGGAGCCGGCAGAACCACCACAGCCCACGAGACCCAGACCAAGAACCGCAGCCGCGGAGCCAGCGAAGCCCAGGAACTGCCTTCTGCTCATTTCGTTCTTCATTACAATCCACCCTTTCACACCGTGGCGGCACCCTTTGCCGCCGCCTTCGGAGATTGGCTCGGGGACTTTGCCCCTTTTGCTGATTTGTACAATACGCTATTTGGCTAGTTGTTTGAACAAGTATTACTAGAGCGGTAGAAAAACTTCGGTGAACGGTAATTTCAACTTGATACTTGACAAGTTTTGTATAAACAATTACTTGTTATCGAATGCAGAGAAAACGCCCGGTCAAGCCGATGCATCGTCGGTTTGACCGGGCGTTTTCTCTTTGAGGACATGAGTCTCGTCAGGCTGCGAGCTAGCCGGCTATCGCTTGGAGTTGACGCGGTAGTGGAAGATCTCGGGATGCGTGCGGGCATGCGTCACCTCAAATAAGATGCCGTCCGAGGTGTACGACTGGCTCTCCATAACGGCGACGCAGTTGTACTTGCCAAGGTCCAAGTAGCTGCAGTCCTCATCGTTGGCAAGCTCGACGCTCACCGTACGGCGGCTCGCCATCACTTTGACGCCACGCTTGTGCTCCAGATAGTCGTAGATAGAGCTTGCCGCAATCTCGGGGGTCAGGCCCTTGGCGATCGACTCCAAAAAGTAGCCGTGGTCCACCTGGCGCGCGCTGCCGTTGAGGCTTCGGACACGCACGACGCGAATCAGCTCCTCGCCCACCTTAAAGCCAAGGCGGCGCGACAGTTGCTCAGTGCAAATCAAATGTTCAAAAGACTTGACCTCGGTCGATGCGACGGCATTGTTGCGTTTTGCGAACTCGCCAAACGACTCAACCTCTTCGAGTGCGCCCAGCATGTCGGTTTCGCCCTTAAGCCAAATAACGCGCACGCCCTTGCCGTGTATAGGCTGCACAAACATCTGGTCGGCCAGCATGCTCAAGGCGCGTCGAACGGTATTGCGCGTGCAGCCAAACTCCGCGGTCAGCTCGGCTTCGGTTGGCAGCATCTCCTGAAACGCATAGGTCCCGTTAATGATGCGCGAACGGATCTCGCGGTAGATTCCTTCGTAAATCGCTTTTGGCATAACTTCACCTCTAATGAATATGTATGGCTAGGCACGATAGCATTTCTTAAAGTTGTTTAAACCGATTATCGGTAAAGTACGGATTATTTACCGTCGACGGTTCCCCCGAAACCCAAATCGGACCGAATCAAAACCGTCAATGCGGCAAGCAGCCAGTCCTCTACAATGAGTTCATTGTTTAAACGTTCTTGCTCGCACAGCATGTTGCATCCGGAAGGCATATTATGCTGCAGAAAATCCAACGCTTTGGCGGGGCAATGTTCGCGCCCGCCATGCTGTTTTCTATATCAGGCCTCATGGTCGGCATCTCCGCCCTCGCCACGACCGTAGACATCGTCGGTGACCTCGCCGTATACGGAACCCCTTGGTACGTTTTCTGGACCATCATCCAGCGCGGCTCGTGGACGGTCTTTAAACGTCTCCCGCTCCTTTTTGCCGTAGCGCTGCCTATCGGTCTTGCCCAAAAGCAACCGGCACGCTGCTGCCTCGAGGCACTCGTGGCCTATTTTGCCTATTGCTTCTTTTTGAGCGAGATCATTAAGCTGAGCGGAGACAACCTTGGGCTTAAGTACCCATCATCTTTGACCCCCGCCAGCGGTATCACCGTCATCGACGGCATCAAGACGCTCGACACCGGCATTATCGGCCCGCTGGCGGTATCGGCAACCGTCGTCGCCATCCATGACCGCTTCTACGATGCCAAGGTTCCCGATTGGCTCGGCACCTTCTCGGGTTCCTCGCTGGTCTACCTCATCAGCTTTTTTGCCGTGTTTGCCCTTGCCGCCATCTCGGCCGCCATCGTGCCCTTCGCATACGCCGTGACCGAAACGCTGCGCCACGCACTTGCGGGCGTCGGCCCCTTCGGCGTGGGCATCTTTGTGTTTTTGGAGCGAGCACTCGAGCCCATGGGGCTGCACCACCTGCTCTATATGCCCATCTATTACGACAATCTGGTCATTCACGACGGTATTTACGCCACGTGGACCAACCTGCTCCCCATTCTCTCCCATAGCACGCGCCCTTTAAATGAACTTGCGCCCTGGGCAGGTTTTACCGCCACCGGCTGGGGCAAGCTCTTTGGCCTTCCCGCCATCGCGGCAGCATTCTATTTCACCGCCAAACCCGAACGCCGCGCCGGCCTTAAGGTCATCCTTTTGCCCGCCATCGTCGCCTCGGTGGTCTGCGGTGTCACCGAGCCGCTCGAGTTTCTCTTTATGTTCACCTATCCTGGACTCTTTTTGCTCTACGCCGTCCTATCCTCCTGCCTTGCCATGACCATGAACTTCTTTGGCATCGTCGGCATCTTCTCGGGCGGTCTCATGGAAATGACGGCCTTCAACTTCATCCCACTCATGCGAATGCATGCCGGCTCCTACCTTTTGGCGCTCGGTATCGGTCTTGCCTTTAGCCTCATCTTTTTTGTTAGTTTTCGAGCACTCATCTTGGTCTATGACCTTAAGACGCCGGGCCGCGAGGATCATGTCTCCAATCGCGCGGCAATCGATCGTTTAACGGGAAGCGGCTTTGCCAAAGAGCAATCTCCCAATGGCGAGGTCAGTATTCAATCCGATCAAGATCACGTCCTCGCCGAGCGGGTAATTCAGCTTTTAGGTGGCGTTGGCAATATCGTGGGCGCAACCAACTGCGCCACGCGCCTGCGCGTCGAGGTCGCAGACCCTTCCATCGTTGCAGATAATGCGTCGTTTGTCGCGGTGGGCGCCAAGGGCCTCATCATTACGGGCAAGACCGCCCAGGTGATTATTGGCATCTCCGTTCCCCGCGTTAAAGAGCATTTTGACCAGATCATGGGCCTCGAGCCGGGATTTGTGCCCACCACCTCGGCCTCCCCTGCCGCCAGCGCAGCCCATAAGCGCGGCGATATCTGCTTCTTCGATATCGACGGAACACTCGCCTGGCAAGACCCTCGAGTGGCACAAGAGCTTCCCGAGAGCGAGCGAGACCTCTCCCCCTATCCCAATGAAGCGGTCTCGCAAGCCATCCGTGATTTTGTCGCCAAGGGCAATATGGCGTTTATCTGCACAGGGCGCACGCTGAGCTGCATCCATCCAAAGCTGCTCGAGCTGCCCTGGACCGGCATCGTCTGCCTCGCGGGTGGCTATGTCGAACTTGAGGGACACGTGATTCGCGATTTGGCGATGACGCCCGGCATGCTGCAGCGCCTTGCTCCCATTCTTGAGCAATCGGACGAAGTGATTCGTTTTGAGGGACTCAATGGCGTCGTTCGCATGAGTGCCGATGCGCCCGACGCCCCGGGATACGCCCGCACCGTGGGCGATGCAATTACGCAGCTGCAACATTACAGCGCCTACAAGATCTTAATGTCCACGTCGCTTGCCAGCCGCATCGCTCAGGATCAAGCGTTTGAGCCGCTGCTCTGCTTTAACGAGCTCGAGCTCGAAGTGACCGAGATTTCGCCTCGCGAATGCACCAAGCGCGAGGGTATCCAGTCCGTACTCGACGCCCTCGATCCCCACCACGGAACCGTATACGGCATCGGCGACGCCAGCAATGACGTCTCGCTGATGAACGCCGTCGATGTCGGTATCGCCATGGGCAATGCGCCGGACTTCCTCAAGGAAAAGGCCGACTATGTCACCGACAGCATCGACCACGACGGCGTCGTCACCGCGCTCGAACACTTTGGGCTTATCTAGCCAAGCCCCTACCGCACTTGCGGCCGCATGGACCAATCGTCTTCAACCGCCGCGCTCGACGCCCTAATGTGGCAATATGTTGTCTGCATAATGCAACGATGCAACCTATCAAAGAATGCGAGAACCCGTGTCCAGTCCGTTTACCAGCTTTTTAGCCCAGCACTTTGACCAGATTAACGACTATCTGGCCACGTTCTTTGACGGACAGGCGACTTCCGCCGATATCGAGCGCTACCTGTATACCCCGCTCTCGGCATTTACGGCAAACGCTGGCAAGCGCCACCGCCCGCTCATCTGCATGCTCGCCGCCACTGCGGTAGGCGGCAGCTTTGAGAGCGCCCGCAGCGCAGCGGCGGCCATCGAGCACTTTCAGTCGGGCGCACTCATCCACGACGACATCGCCGACAACGGGCAGATTCGTCGCGGCAAGCCCTGCATGCACCTTACCGAGGGCACCGGTCTTGCCATCAACTGCGGTGACCTGGCGCTCACCATGGTCACCAAGACGGTTCTCGACGACCCCACACTCAACGCAGACGTGAAGCTTCACGTGCTCCACGAGCTTACCGAGATGATCGTCCGTACCATCGAGGGCCAAGCGCTCGACCTGGGCTGGGTCCGCGACGAGCGCTTTGACATTTCGGTCGACGATTATCTGGACATGGCGACGCACAAGACCGCGTACTACAGCGGAGCGACGCCGCTTGCCGCCGGAGCCATTATCGGCGGCGGCAGCGAAGAGCAGATTGAGGCACTGCGCGCCTTTGGGCTGCACACGGGCCTTGCCTTCCAGATTCAAGACGACCTGCTCAACTTGATCGGCACCAAGGAGGCCGCCAACAAGGACTTCCGCACCGATATCACCGAGGGCAAGCGCACCCTCGTTGCCGTGCATGCCCTGTCAGACGAGCGCTATCACGACGAGATCGAGGCAATCCTTTCCTCGGGCACCGAGGACCCTGCGCAGCTCGCACGCGCCGTGGAGATCTTCCAGGAGACCGGCTCCATCGATTACGCCCACACCTATGCGCTCGACCTGACCGCTAAGGCCAAGGCCGCTATCGAAGGCGTCGAGCTCGACCCGCATGCGTGCGAGCTCTTCCTCTCAATGGCAGATTTCTTTGTGGAGCGTCTTAACTAGCGGGGGTCATAAAACCTGTGGGCAGCGAGTTTGGGTACAAGTTGCTACACTATTGAGTGCATGTTTATAAATTGTCTCGCGTTGTCTATCCGACACACGCTCAAAATAGTACGAATGGTACGCCGAAAGGGGTTCGTTCATGGAACCTATTACCACAGGCATGCAGGGAGCAGCCGTCGAGGACGTCCAGTCCCGCCTTCTGCAGCTCGGCTATACAATCGATGACGCCGAGGTTGTCGACAAGCGCTTTGGCACCACCACCGAGCAGGCCGTCAGCACCTTCAGGCTCGACAGCGGCCTTGCTGCCGGTCATGCCGTCGATATCCCCTGTTGGAGCGCCCTGGTCGACGCCTCGTATAAGCTGGGCGACCGCACCCTGTATCTTCGCATGCCCAATTTCCATGGCGCCGATGTGCAGGCCCTGCAGCGCGCTCTCAACGTTTTGGGCTTTGCCTGTGGCGAAGACGACGGCTACTTTGGTCCGCATACCGAGGCCGCCCTGCAGCAGTTCCAGGAAAATGTCGGCCTGTTTGCCGACGGCATGGCCTTCCAGGACACCTACGCCTACATCAACCGCCTGCACCATGTGTGGGAGGGCAAGCCCTCGGTCACCGAAGCCGAGTCCCGCATCGGTTTTGCTCGCGCCGCCAACGTGCTCGAGCGCTTCCAGATCGCCGTTATCGGTGAGGACCCCATCGCACGCAGCGTTGCTTCGCGCATGTGGAACATCGCCACGGCAACGACCGACAACAGCGGCATGATGCTCTGCGACTCCGAGGTCCCAACCGACGTTGACCTGGTGCTCGAGATCGCAAGCGACGAGCTGCCCGCCGACGCCGCGCCACGCGCCACGATTGCCCTCGCCGAGTGCCACAACCTGGCCCAGCGCATCCGCACCGCCAATGTCGCCGTGCAGCAGAAGCCGGCTCGCATTCGCATTGAGCTCACGGGCATGACGCGCTACAACGGCACCTTCACGGCCAGCGACGCGCAGACGCTCGCCGTACGCCTACTCGATGGCGTTTGCGATGCCCTCGCAGATTAGGTAAACTAGACGAGTTGCTTTTGGGCAACACCACACATTGGGACGTAGTTCAACGGTAGAACTCCGGTTTTTGGTGCCGGCTGTTGGGGGTTCGAATCCCTCCGTCCCAGCCATTAAAACTGAGCGCCCTAAGCCCATAACGGCCCAGGGCGCTTTCTTGTGGGCAAGCGGAGGAATTCGAGCCCGCAAGGGTGCGGAGCTGAGGAAACGCGAAGCGTTTTCCAGCGCAGCACGCAAGGAGCGAAGCGACGCAGCGGGGCGCGGCCGCCGACCAGGCGGACGCGGAATCCCTCCGTCCCACACCAGCCAAGAGCCCCTCACGTCAAGCAAATCGAGCCAACGCCGCCAAGCGGAGGGATTCGAACCCGCAAGGGAGCGAAGCGACGCAGCGGGGCGCGGCCGCCGCAGGCAGACGCGGTGCCGGCACCTGGGGGCGCTCCTAAGTGCCGGCATTATAGGAACGTCCCCAAGTGCCGGCTCGGGACTATTTTCGAGGACCCTCCGAAGGACTGTGGCCAAAAAACGGCAAATATGAGTACTGTTACCGTTGTAGCTACATTATTTTCGTTAATAAAAGAAGATCTTAATGAGATTTATTCGCATCAAGGTCTTCCTTTAATGAACACTTGAGGAGATACGGCAGCTTATCTGCTCGATCGACACGTCAAATCACCTTAAATGTGGTCAAAATTACTGCTACTAAAAGAGTATCAGTACTCATATTTGATGTTTTTTGGCCACGGCTCTTTATAGACACCCTGCACAGCGACGGTGGTAGATTTCGGAACGTGTCCGTCAGCCCCGTTCCGAAAAGCGAGCCGCATGCAACGGCCAAGCCACGACAGGCCCCGGGAGAGCGGGGACACCGGCTTAGGTTTATCGCGAGTTCCGCACGAACAGGAGGCCACTTAATGTGGCCTCCGTCGTGAGCAGGACTGTAGAGCAGGAAAC
>NZ_QSAS01000021.1:0-20615 GCF_003465485.1 Collinsella sp. AF11-11
CGCTATTTATCCAGTCCAAGTTTCGGGGCGCAGTTCACTGTCCCCTTCGTGGTGGTTTGGGGCGGGGCTCGCTGCTATCATGGACAACGTTGAATTTCTACGAAGGAGCAGGGCATATGGCGATTCTTTTGGGATGCGATTCCATCAGCCTAGAGTTTCCCACCAAGCATATTTTCGATAGCGTGACGCTCGGCGTGGGCGAGGGCGACCGCATTGGTATCGTCGGTAAAAACGGCGACGGCAAGTCGACGCTGCTGAGTGTACTCGCCGGCACGCTGGAACCCGACGACGGCCGCGTGACGCACCGCCGCGGCACGACGATCGGTCTGCTCGGCCAAAAGGACAACCTGGTCGATACCGACACCGTGCATCATGCCGTCGTGGGCGACGCGCCCGAGTATGAGTGGGCGTCGAGTCCGCGTACGCGCCAGATTCTGGCCGGCCTCATCAGCGATGTGCCCTGGGAGGGCACGGTGGGCGAGCTTTCGGGCGGCCAGCGCCGTCGTGTGGACCTCGCGCGTCTGCTGATCGGCGACTACGACGTGCTCATGCTCGACGAGCCCACCAACCACCTGGACATGCGCACCATCAACTGGCTCGCGCGTCACTTAAAGGCCCGCTGGCAGCGCGGTCAGGGCGCCATGCTCGTGGTCACGCATGACCGCTGGTTCTTGGACGAGGTCTGCACCAGCATGTGGGAGGTCCACGACGGCCAAGTCGACCCCTTCGAGGGCGGCTACTCGGCCTACATCCTGCAGCGCGTGGAGCGCGATCGCATGGCCGCGGTTACCGAGGAGCGCCGTCGCAACATGGCGCGCAAGGAGCTCGCGTGGCTGAGCCGTGGCGCCCAGGCCCGTTCCACCAAGCCCAAGTTTCGCGTGGAGGCCGCCCGCGAGCTCATCGCCGACGTGCCGCCCGTGCGTGACGAGCTGGAGCTCAAGCGCCTGGCGGTGAGCCGCCTGGGCAAACAGGTCATCGACGTGATCGACATGGACGCCGGCTATGCGGATGCCGACGGCGCGCCCAAGCAGGTGCTCTCCGACGTGACCTGGCTCATCGGCGCGGGCGACCGCTATGGCCTTTTGGGCGAGAACGGCGCCGGCAAGTCGACCTTGCTCGACGTGATTCAGGGCAAGATTGCGCCCCTGCGCGGCCGCGTGAAGATCGGCCAGACGGTGCGCTTTGGCGTGCTGTCGCAGCAGCTCGAGGAGCTCGAGCCCTACATGGGTGACACGATCCGCGAGGTTCTGAGCAATTATAAGAAGTATTACGTCATCGACGGCAAGGAGACCTCGCCCGAGAAGCTTTGCGAGCGCCTGGGCTTTACGACCCAGCAGCTCTGGAGCCGCATCGGCGATCTTTCGGGCGGCCAGCGCCGTCGCCTGTCGCTGCTGCTGACGATCCTGGACGAGCCCAACGTGCTTATCCTGGACGAGCCGGGCAACGACTTGGATACCGACATGCTGGCGATTGTCGAGGACCTGCTCGACGGCTGGCCGGGCACGCTGATCCTGGTGACGCACGACCGCTTCTTGATGGAGCGCGTGACCGACCAGCAGTGGGCGCTGCTTGACGGTCATCTGACGCATATGCCCGGCGGCGTCGACCAGTACCTGCGCCTGTGCAACGCCACGGCCGAGGGCGAGCCCGTGGGCGCGCCGAGCGCCAAGACCGGCACGTTCGACACCGGCGCCGCAGCGGTTGCGGCCGAAAAGCCCAAGTCGAGCGGCCAGCCCAATGGCCTTTCCAACGCCGAGCGCCAGAAGCTCCGCCGCGAGGTGAGCTCGCTCGAGCGCAAGATGGAGACGCAGCGCGCCCGCGTGGAGGAGGCCGAGGCCGCCATGGCCCAGGTCGATCCCACCAACTACACGGCGCTGGGCGAGCAGCAGGCAAAGATCGACGAGGCCCATGCCGCCATGGACGAGCTGGAGATGGCGTGGCTCGAGGCGAGCGAAAAGCTCGAGGGCGAGGAGTAAACGAGGATGATCAAAGCCGCGTTTTTCGATATCGACGGCACGCTGCTGAGCTTTAAGACCCATCGGATTCCGGCGTCGGCGCAGCAGGTGCTCGACAGCTTTCACGAGCGGGGGATTACGTGCGTGATCGCCACGGGCCGTCCGACCTACCAGATGCCGGACTGGCTGTTCGACTTGGGCTGGGATGCGTACATTACGCTCTCGGGCCAGCACTGTTTTGATGCCGAGGGGGTTTACCGCAGCTGTCCGATTGATCCGGACGACGTTGCGGTAATCGTGGACCAGGTGGCGCAGGGGCGCTATGACTCGCTGTGCATGCAGGGCGATAACTCGTTTGTGAACCGTCTGTCCGAGCGCGTGGTGACGGCCGGCAGCAACGCGGGAATCGTCTACCACGAGGAACCGTTTGAGCATGCCTTCGATGCGCCGGTCTACCAGTTTTGCGCCTTTGTTGATCCGGCCGACGAGCATATCGTGACCGACGCGGTGTCGCATTCGCTCACCACGCGCTGGTGCGATCTGTTCTGCGACATTATTCCGGCCAACGGCGGCAAGGACCTGGGTGTGGCGGCGACGCTGGAGCGCCTGGGCATCGACGCGAGTGAGGCGATTGCGTTTGGCGACGGCGAGAACGACCTGTCGATGTTCTCGGCCGTGGGCACAAGTGTGGCCATGGGTAACGCGCAGGACACTGTGAAGGCTGCGGCGACCTATGTGACAACCGCCGTGGACGACGACGGCATCTACAACGCCGCAAAGCACTTTGGGCTGGTGTAGCTGCAGATTCGGCACTTGGGGACACTCCTTGCCAATCCGACCGGCGAGTTGGCCAATCGGCAAAGACTGTCCCCAATGACTAGTCGTTTAAGAACGTCCTCAATGACTACCCGTTTTTTGTGAATCAAGGCTAACTTTCTAAACAATGTAGTAAGACATGGGCAACTTTTGCGGTAAAGTAAATCAAGCAAAAGTATCCAAAGGCTAACTAGAAGCCATCGCGAAAGGCGGCCCATGGCCCTGCGTGAATCCGGAGAAGACTATCTCGAATCGATCTACGTTCTGTCGGAACGTCAGGGCACCGTGCGCTCGATCGACGTTGCGGAGTACCTCGGCGTAACCAAGGCGAGCGTTTCCAAGGCCATGGCGACGCTGGAAAGCAACGGCTATGTCGAAATGGGCAAACGCGACGTGCATCTGACGGAACGCGGTCTTGAGGTTGCCCGTCAAATGTGGGAGCGCCACTGCTTTTTCGTGGGGCTGCTGGAGGATGCGGGTGTTTCGGCTGAGGTCGCGTCGCAAGAGGGCTGCCACATGGAGCACTGCCTGAGCGAGGAAAGCTTTGAGAAGCTGAGGGCGATGCTGGGACGGGACAGCGACCGGGACCAGTAGCCCCGCCAACCAAGTCCAACTCAGACAAGGAACCCCGCCACCAAGCGATGCCCAAGAACCGCCAGCAACGTTACCGCAGGCCGGGACCGGGCTTGGTTTTTGAAAACACTCCGCAGACCAGAAGCGCCCCCGTTCGTAGCTCCGAAGGAGCAGAACGGGGGCGCTTCATTGGTCGAGGACGTTTTCAAAACCAAGCCCGGTCCCGGCCGGAGGGACCACAGGCGCTACAGGTTCTTGACACCCATCGCGCGCATGGCGTTCAGGATAGCGATGATCGCCACGCCTACGTCGCCAAAGACGGCAAGCCACATATTGGCGATACCCAGCGCTGCCAGCACAAGGATCAGCAGCTTAATGCCCAGCGCAAAGATTATGTTCTGCCAAACAATCGACATGGTCTTGCGCGTCACGCGGATCGCGCGGGAAATGTTGGACGGCTTGTCGTCCATCAGCACCACGTCGGCGGCCTCGATCGCGGCGTCGGAGCCCATGGCGCCCATGGCAATGCCCACATCGGCGCGCGTAAGCACAGGCGCGTCGTTGATACCGTCGCCGACAAAGGCGAGCTTGCCCTTGCCACTTTCGGCCGCGAGTAGCGCCTCAACGCGCTCGACCTTGTCGCCCGGCAGGAGCTGCGCGTGGAACTCGTCGAGACCGAGTTGCTTGGCCACAGACGCTGCAACCTCCTCGCGGTCGCCCGTGAGCATGACGGTGCGGTTGATACCGGCGGCATGCAGGTCGCGAATCGTTTGCTCCGCATCGGCCTTAACGGTGTCTGCAATCACGATGTGGCCGGCGTACACGCCGTCAACGAGCACGTGGAGGATCGTGCCGACAACCTCACAGTCCGGTGCTTCAACGCCGGCCGCGGCGAGCATCTTGGCGTTGCCAACGACGACGTGCTTGCCGTCGATGGTTGCCGTCACGCCGTGGCCCGCGTCGTTGGCGGAGTCTCTCACGCGCTTGGGGTCGACCTCGCCCTGGTAGGCGTCGCGCACGGACTGCGCGATGGGGTGATCGGAGAACGATTCAGCAAGGGCTGCGACTTCAAGCAACGATTGTTCGGTATGGCCAGCCTCGGGGTGCACCGCGACGACTGAGAACGTGCCGTTGGTGAGGGTGCCCGTTTTGTCGAAGACGACGGTGTCCACGTCGGCGAGCGTCTCGAGGTAGTTGGAGCCCTTGATGAGAACGCCCAGCTTGGACGCGCCGCCGATGCCGCCAAAGAAACTCAACGGTACGCTGATCACGAGGGCGCACGGGCAGCTGACGACCAGGAAGGTCAGGCCGCGCAGGATCCAATCGGACCAAGCGCCAGTCACCAGGCCGCCGCCAAGCGCGAGCACCGCGGCAGCGCCAGTGACGGCGGGCGTGTAGACGCGGGCGAAGCGCGTGATGAAGTTCTCGGTGCGCGCCTTCTTTTCGCTGGCATTCTCTACGAGTTCCAGGACGCGCGCGACGGTGGATTCGCCAAACGGCTTGGTGGTGCGCACGTGGATGAGGCCCGTCATGTTGATGCAGCCGCTGATGATATCGTCGCCGGACTTGGCGGGGCGGGGGACTGACTCGCCCGTGAGTGCGGCGGTGTCGAGCTGCGTCTCGCCCTCGACGATGATGCCGTCGATAGGCACGCGCTCGCCGGGCTTGACCACGATCACGGTGCCGACGGCGATGTCATCGGGGAAGACCTGCTCGAGCGTGCCGTCGGGCTGCTCGACGTTAGCATAGTCGGGCGCGATGTCCATCATGGCACTGATCGACTTGCGGCTCTTGCCCACGGCGTATGCCTGGAACAACTCGCCGACCTGGTAGAACAGCATGACAGCGGCGCCTTCGGCCATGTGCGGGTCGGTGTCGGGGAAGAGCACCATGGCAAACGCGCCGATGGTCGCGACGGCCATGAGGAAGCTCTCGTCGAAGGCCTTGCCGCGGCGGATGTTATTGAATGCCTTTTGCAGTACGTCGTAGCCGGCAATCAAAAACGGCACGAGGAACAGCACAAAGCTGGCGTAGATGTTGCCGGGCTCCCCAAATGCGATAGCGAGGGCGCCGAGCTCGTCGAGGGCATAAACAACGGCAAAAATGCCCAGTGCTACCAGGATGCGGTTGCGCTTATGCTCAAGGGACTCTTTCTTCTTGCGCTTCTTCTTTTTCTTTTTGGGATCGGCGGCTGTCATGATTCAAACCTCTCATTTGAGTTTATGAACACTCGCTCATATAATTTCGCGAGCAAAGGCCGCGGCAAGCGCGGCCTCGCAGGTCAACGTATGCGCGGGTTAGAGAATGATCTCGCAGTCCGGCTCGGCGTCGGCAGTGAACTCAACGACGCGGTCCAGGACCTCGTCGAACTTGGCGTCGTCGGCCTCGAGCGTCAGCTTCTGGGTCATAAAGTTGACCGAAACGGACTTTACGCCCTCGAGCTTGGCAAGTTCGTCCTGAAGCTCGCGCGCGCAGTTGGCGCAATCGATCTCGTCGAGCTTAAACTGCTTTTTCATGGTGGGTTCCTTTCCCTGTGTTAGCGGTCTGGGTGCCGGCCGCGCTGATACCGTGGGTGATTGCTATTCGCAGATATGGCTCATGCCCTGGTTAAGCATGGTGTAGACGTGATCGTCGGCGAGCGAGTAGAGAATGTTGCGGCCGTCGCGGCGGAACTTGACCAGGTGCGACTGCTTAAGCGTGCGCAGCTGGTGCGACACCGCAGACTGCGAGGTCGCGGTCGCTTCGGCGATGTCAGCCACGCAGAGCTCGCGACCCATGAGGGCATAGAGAATCTTGATGCGTGTGGTGTCGCTGAAGACCTTGAACAGGTCGGCCAGGTCGTACAACAGCTCCTCGTCGGGAAGGTCCTCGGGCGAGCAGGTGGTGGGGACGATCGGCTCGGTGGCCTCGATGCCAGTCTTTGTTTCATCAGCGTGGCTGCTCATTGCAACATCCTTTCATATGAACATGCGCTCATATAACTTACTTCCGATTATATGAGCGCATGTTCATATGTCAATACAATTTACGTTAATTTCGATGACTGCTTGCCGCCTCTGCGATTTTCTGCGGGTTGGGAGACATCGACGCAATGCTCGCCAACATATTTCGAGATGTTCGGCCAGCATGCTAAGAAAGCCACCTTGAGAAGCATTAGAACTGTTCATATTTGTACTTTATCGTGTTGAATACCGCGAGAATCAGTTCTTCCTCTACGGGAGTTCCTGCAGAATCAGTTTTATCTAAAGTTATATTGAGCATTGCTGCAGCCAATCTGGCACATCGGTGGCCGAATAAGTCGAAAAATGTAGGTGGACATCCGCAGAGATCGCCTTTAGAAGAGCGAATTCTCAATTAGATCAATAATCGTGTCGTCTTCCGTGCGGTTTTCATCGATTTTTGCGAACATGTCGCATTCCCAAGGCCCATTGATTTCCTCAGCAAGGGCCCCGACGTGTTGCATGTCGTCGGGTTCTGGTACATCGTTGATGCTCGGGTCATCAGCTTGCGGATATTGGCTTGCAATTTCGCGCTTGGCGGCCTCTTCTTCTTTGAGTGTCTCCAGGACGCGGCGACCGTATTCGAAGTAGCGCCGCAAGACAAATTGACGAAGAGTTTCTTGCAGGATGGCGAAGTTATCCGGGAGTCGACCGGGCCATATCTTCTCGCGAATGCGAATCGCTTCCATGACCCGCCTAAAAGCGGACTGCTTGAAAAACGAATGACGACTAACTGTGATAACGGCATATCCCATGTTTCGCAGCGTGTTTCGGCGTTCCTCGTCAATTGATTGCTGTTCGGGCTCGTCGTGGTAAAAGCCGTTGTATTCGATATCGGTCATCGAATTTTCGAGCAGCGCGTCGAGGTAGAAAACCGTCCGTCGCGTTAGGGCGGCGTATCTTTTGGGGACTGGGATCGGATAGTCCGTTTTGATAGCGCGTATGGCTAAGCCACCCATTGACTTGGGCATTGTCAGCATCATGACAAACGCCGTTTCGAGTGGGGAGCGACATCCTTCGCGTACATAAGAAAGTGCCTTAAGTGCTTTATTAGATCCACGATACCCCGATGCCTCTGAAAAGAAGGCTCTGAGCTCTTCAACGCTGGTTAGGGCTGGGCGCTCGCGATATTGAGTTTCGTCGGACGTTCCAAGCGCGTAGGAGCCGCAGATTTCAAAGTAATACTCAACGAGCTCCGAAAGGTTGAGGTCGGCTGCTGCTTCTAACGCGCACAGCTTGATATCGACGATGTAGACGTTCGGCTCGAGTTCTAGGTAGCTTTCTGCATCAAACGTATAGCGCGTGCAGTGGCAGATGCAGCCCTTGCGGTGCCTTTTGGCATTATTGGAAAACGTCAGCACATGGATGCTTTCAGAATCGACATTCTTTCTTTTGAGCCATGCTCGTGCCGCTTCCAGGTCGGATGTGGTCGGCGCAGACACCCTGATCTTTTCCATAGGTATGGGATCGGTCGCGTAGCTTGCGAGCGAGTTGGCTGTTTGGTATACAGCTCGTGCTGTAGTATGTGACAGAACGATTCCCATACGCGCATGATGGCATAGCGGACGCCACATGTGCCCGAAACTTCGGGCAACGGTATAGGGACGCGGCTTATCTTCTGCGAACGGTGGGTTTTTGAGCTGTCGTATTGAGGGGGCAGCTTCGGCTGGGGAGGTTTCTGCCAGCTGCGCCTTTTTTGGTGAACTTTATTTGCGGATTCGTAGCTTCTAAGCGTTTTTGCCGACCGCTCAGATGCCTCACCAACATAATTTGAGTTATTCGGCCTTATCCTATACGAATGGTGCGATCGCAACGTCCTATTCGAATTGATTCAGGTAGATTTATAGGGCTTGGTTGCGAAATTGGGGCGACTATAGCGCTCGATTGCGGTTCAAGGGGCCTTGACTAGTGGTTCAGCTGGCCGAACAACTCGAAAAATGTAGGTGGGCCAACCTGCCGACTATGTGAAGCACGCGTATTTGCTCGTTTTGATGAAAACTAGGGTGCAGCCATAAGGCTGCGCCCTAGTTTACTGCGTGCCGGTGTGCCCAGACGGATTGCGCTGTGCCTGGCAGGCGCTCCCGCAGATGGATCGGTTATTTCGCGAATAGGTTCTTGAGGTTGAACTCGGCTTGGACGGTGCGGAGCATGAGGTCGGTGTCGTCCAAGCCCAGGTGCTGCTCGTTGGCGTCGGCGGCGAGGGTTCCACGGCGGCGCGCCCAGTTCTCGAGCGCGGCTGGGGCGGACTCGCGGGGGAGCGAGCGCACGTCGGCGTCCAGGCTGCGGCAGATCTGGCGCGAGTCGATGACGATGATCTTGCCGGCGCGGCGTGCCTCGGCGTAGCCGTCCAGGTGGATCTTGAACCAGCTGTCCTCAAAGGCGGCGTTGTGTGCCATGTACGGGTACTTCTTCATAAGCTTGAGCAGCTGCTTTTGCAGCTCTTTGTTCTCGCGGAACGGCTTTTTGCCGTCGATGTCGTCCCAGGTGATGTGGTGGATATTCGACAACGGCACATCCTCGCCGCGGTAGATGTCGGGCAGGCCGCAGTAGTGTGCCTCGGCGTCATGCGGGACGGCGTCGCTGGTGAGCTCCATGATCTCCCAGCCCACGTTGATGATATAGCCGCGCTCGGGTGCACGGCCGGTGGTCTCGATGTCGATACCGAGCACGGTGCCCTGGATGGGCTTGCGGGCGTAGGCCACGCCGAGCGCGTCGCGGTCGCCGCGGATTTCGCGCATAACGGACGCGGCGGTGCGCTTTTGCATCTTGCCGATGGCGGCGCAGGTGTCGGCATCGGACAGGCCGCGCGAGAGCGTCGCGGGCGTCACGTTGCGCAGACGCGCCTCGCCAATCTGGTCGCACAGGTCGCGGTTGCGGTCGGCCAGGTCGCGCACGGTGGCAAAGTCGAAGCCGGGGTCGCCCTCGGCGGTAAAGTACTCGGTCTCGAGCACCTTGAGGGCCTCCTCGCCCTTCTGGCGCTCGGACTCCATGGCGCCGTGGTCGCCGTAGATAAACATGGGGATAAACGGCTGGCGCTCGTATTCGAGTGCTTGCGATACGTTCATATGCTACTCCTTGGACGGGCCGCGTTGTGCGGCTCGAGGTTACTGAGTTATGGCGAGATGATAGTTTACCATAGGCAACTATTGGCACCGCGCCCGGGACAACTACAATACCCTAGTTGACCGCTAGGACTTTTACAATGCTGCCGAAAGACACGAAAGGTTCCATCCGTCATGGATTTACTGATTGATATTCTGCTCGACGCCGGCAAGGACACGCTGTCGCTGGTGCCGTTTTTGTTGGTGACGTATCTTGCTCTCGAGACACTTGAGCACGTTGCGGGCGACCGCGTCAACGGCGCTATCAAGCGCGCCGGCGCTGCGGGTCCCGTGGTTGGCTCGCTGCTGGGCATGGTGCCGCAGTGCGGATTTTCGGCCATGGCAGCAACGCTGTACGCCGGCCGTGTCGTGACCTTGGGCACGTTGGTGGCGGTGTTCCTTTCGACCTCCGATGAGATGCTGCCGCTGTTGCTTGCCGAGCAGGTTCCCGTGCAGACTATGGCGATGCTTTTGGCTTCGAAAGCGCTGATCGCACTGGTCACGGGTTTTATCGTGGACGCTGCCATTCGTGGCCTGCGCCGTAACGCCCGCGCGCACGCGGCGATTCGCCGTACCGTGCTGGGAACCGCGGCCAACCCGGCCCACGTGAACTGCGCGCACGACGACCACAGCGGCGGTGACATCATCGACGAGGTGGCCGAGGCAGGCGTGAGCGCCGACCACATCCACGAGCTGTGCGAGCGCGACCATTGCGGTTGTGATGAAGACGAGGACGAGCACGAACACGGACATGGCCACGATCACGGTCATGAGGGCGAACATGAACACCATGATGGTCACGGTCACTCTCACTCCCACGAAGGGACGCCTGTCCTGTCGATCATCCGCAGTGCGATCTCGCACACCGTGCAGGTCTCGGTATTCATTTTTCTGGTGACGCTGATTCTGGTCGCCGTGCTCGAGACGTTCGGCGAGTCCGCGATCGAGCAGTTCCTGCGCGGCAACGAGACACTCGCTGTCCTGGGTTCGGCGCTTGTCGGGCTGATTCCCAATTGCTCGGCGAGCGTGGTCATTACACAGCTGTATCTGGAAGGCGCGCTGCAACTGGCGCCGATGCTCGCCGGCACGCTCATTTCCGCCGGCGTGGGTTATCTGGTGCTGTTCCGCACCAACCGCAGCGCCCGCGAAAATGCCGTGTTCCTGATCATGATGTACGTCATCGGCGCTGGCTGGGGCCTCATCCTCTCCGCCGTTGGCCTCTAAGTAGGCCTAAAAAATGGGCTTCAAATAGCCATGCTCAGCGCCTGCGCAATGCGGCGACGCATGGCATTTTGAAGCCCGTTTTTTGTTGAGCCATGGATTCCGAGCGCTCACACCGCTCAAAACAAAAAGGTAGATTTTAGGCATGTCTCAAAAATCTACCTTGGTTAGTGCAGCAACTCGGTGAGGTTGCGTTTAAAGCGGGCGCGGTCTTCGCTGGTAAATGCTGCCGGACCGCGAGTGCGTCCGCCGGCGCGGCGTACCTTCTTTTCCTCGTGGCGAATAAACAGCTGCATGTCGATAGTCGCCTTGTCGTACACGCGCCCGCGCACACCGATGGCGGCGGCATCGCGCCCGAGCACCATGCTCGCCAAGCCAATGTCCTGCGTCACGACCACGTCGCCCGCCTGCAGGCGTTCGACAATGGCAAAGTCGGCGCTGTCGGCGCCCACGCTCACGTCGAGCGTCGTGACCCAAAAGCCGCGTCGCGCGTGCTCGGCATCGCGCGGGTCGTCGCGGCGAATGTGTCGTTCCAGGTTTTGCGTGCTGTTGCCGGCGATAACAACGGCGACGCCCGCCCGCCGCGCGCAGTCAATCGACTCGCGCGTGACCGGGCAGGCGTCGGCATCAATAAAGAGCGTTCGCGGCATCTAGTGCACCAGTTTGCCAAATTGAATGGCGCGAACAATGAGCGTTACGCCAAACACCAGCAGCGCGGCGCCACTAAAGATGACAAGCATCTTGGCCGACCACAGCGGATAGATAAACACGAACATGCCGGCGATGATGGAGAGTGCACCGCTCAGGATGGCAAGGGCGCGGTTGGACGAAAGCTCGGACTCCAGAATGGACATGACACCTTCGACAATCCAGCCAAAGCCGGCCACGATAACCACCATCGTGGTGAGTGTCGCGGTCGAGAAGGCCTGGTTGCGCAGGATTATGACGCCGCCCAGGATAATGAGTAGGTTGGAGATGATGCTCGTCACGCGCCAGCCAGTGGGCAGCAGCGGCTCAAAAATGGCAGTGAACAGCCTGATGGCAGCGGTGATTACAAAGTAAAAACCCAGGACGGTCGTCAAAAAGACGAGGGACTTGGCGGGTGCAAAAAGCAGCGCGATGCCAGCAATGAGCGCCACGACGCCCGTGATGGCGTAGATCCAGCGCACGGCCTTGACGGCTTTGCCCGCCATACTTTTCTCGTCAAATCCAAACTGGCTCGATTTTTGGTCATCGTTCCTAAAGATACCCATAACGTCTCCTTTCCGTGCGGCGTAAGCCTTGATCGTTACAACCAGTATCGCTTAAAGGCGCTGGCGTATGGGTCGGGGAGGGCGAAACGTAACCCAAAGGTCCCGAATTGTTTCCGTTGTTCCCCACGTCGCGGTTTTCTATTCAACAGGTGTAGAACATTGCAGCCCTGTTCGTTATTGCCTACGTTTTAGGTTAGATTTTCCTAAGGACAATTGGCTTGTATTGGGGGTCCCTATGAACGAAGCAGTTCCCGAGGCACCGTCGAGTGTCGAATCGATGGCAAAGCAAGGTTGCGAAAAGCTCGGTCTGGAAGCGTTTGATGCGCTGGTCCGTCGTGCCCGTACGTGCCGTCGCTTTGACGAGTCTATGCGCGTGCCGCGCGAGTTTTTGCTCGAGCTGGCGGAACTGGCGCACCTGGCTCCCTGCGGCGCCAATGCTCAGCGTCTGCGCTTTCACGTGGTGAGCGGTGCAGAGGACTGCGCGCGTGTATTTGACGAGCTTGCATGGGCCGGTGCGCTCAAGGATTGGCCGGGTCCCGATGAGGGCGAGCGCCCGACCGGCTACATCGCGATTCTTGCTGAGCGCGCCGTTCCGGGCAAGCCCGCCGCTCCCATTACCGATGTCGACACGGGCATTACCGCGCAGACGATGATGCTCGCCGCCCGCAGCGCCACGCCCGAGGTGGCAGCCTGCATGTTCAAGGCCTTTACGCCCCACGCGATCGATGCCATGGGGCTCGATAACGACAAGTATGAGCTCAAGCTGATCATGGCGTTTGGCATTCCGGCCGAGACACAGGTGATCGATGCGATCGATTCCAACCCCGACGGCTCCATCAATTATTGGCGCGACGAGGCGCGGGTGCACCACGTACCCAAGCGTCCGCTTGCCGACGTGCTGCTGTAGTTGTGCGTCGTTGCGGTGCAATCCGGCGGCAAAATCACCACAAAGGCTCCTGTCCCCTTTGTGGTGGTACGAGGGGAGGGTGTGTGGCAGATCTGTATTTGGTGCGGCATGGGCAGACTGAGCTCAATGTGCAGAGCATTTTGCAGGGCTGGCACGATTCGCCGCTTACGGCGCGCGGGCGCGAGCAGGCGCTGACGGCGCGTACGGCGTTTGCGGCGCGTGGCGTGGCCTTTGATCATGTGTATTCCTCGCCGTTGGGCCGGGCGCGGCATACGGCCGAGCTTATCGTTGGCGAGGGCCGTTCCATTGAGCTGGTCGATGACCTGCGTGAGTGGCATTTTGGCTCGCTGGAGGGCACATCAAATCGCGAGATGCCGCCGCAGCCCTGGGGCGATTATCCGGTGGCCTTTGGCGGCGAGTCGGAAGTGCAGCTTCAGTCGCGCATGGTCGCGGCGCTGTCCCGCATCATGGCCAGGCCGCAGCACGACTGCGTGCTGGCGGTTTCCCACGGCTCAGCCTGCCAGGAGTTTCTTGAGTATGTGACTGGCGGGGGAGAGCTGCCCGACAACGGTGCCGTGCTTCATTTTGGCTATTGCGATGGGGCGTTTTCGCTCTTGGGTTGGTAACGAACGAAAGGACCCCTATGAATAAAGATCTGTATCTGGTCCGTCATGGACAGACGATATTCAACCTTAAGCGTATCATTCAGGGGTGGAGTGACTCGCCGCTCACACAGCTGGGCTGCGATCAGGCGGCGCGTGCCGGCATGTTCTTGCGTGCGCGCGGCATTGAGCCCGACCACGCCTACACCTCTACGCTGCACCGCACCGAACAGACCATCGCCAACCTGTGGTCGGGCATGACGTACGAGCGCCTGGACGGTCTGCGCGAGTGGTTCTTTGGCGACTTTGAGGCCGAGCGCGTGATGCTTATGCCCGAGCGCCCGTGGCGCGATTTCTATCGCCAGTTTGGCGGTGAGGGCCAGATGCAGGTGCGCGAGCGCATGGTGACGACGCTGACCGATCTTATGCGACGCCCGGACCATTCGTGCGTGCTCGCGGTGAGCCACGGGTCGGCCATCAAGGAGTTTTTGGATCACGTGAAGGGCACGGAGGCCGACGAGCGCGAGCGCGTGCCGGGCAACTGCTCGGTGCTGCATTTCGTGTTTGACGATACGACCGATACGTTTGAACTGGTTGAGATCTTTACGCAGGAAGACTACGCGCGCGAGCTGGGGCTTGAGCCGCTCGTGGCTGCCGCGGGTCCGCAGCGCGGGTAGTTTGGGCGTGGCGGTGCGGGTCGCCGACTTACTTCTCGACGCAAAAGGGGCGGAGATGCATGTACCTGCTGCATCTCCGCCCCCTGTTTGTTGAGCTGCCGATTTTTGTGCTGGGCGGTCTGGTCTTGCTAGAACCGCGCGACCTGGTGCGTGAGCAGACCTGTCGGAACTTGCGGCGCGGCGCCGCTGACCTGCGCGGCGGGGAAGAGCACGGCAACGGTAAAGTTGAACGGCTCCTTGCCGGTGTACGTTCCGGCGGCACGGGCCTCATCGGCCAGCAGCTGCGACGCCCCGGTCAGAGCGGCGGCGTAGGCGGGGTCGTCGGTCAGTGCCGGCTCCGGTGCTTGGTCGAGCATAGCGCGGATGGCCCCGACGGCGTCCTCGCGCTTGACCTCCCACGCGCGGTGCGTAATGCCCGCGGGGTCGGTGACGGCGTAGAGCGACGCGCCCTCTTTGGCGGCGCCCAGGATGATATCCATGACGGGCGAGGCCTCGTAGGCGAGCGACACGGGGCGCGGCTGCACCTTGAGCTCGGCGATCGCGCGCGCGGCGGCGGCCACGTCGGCGCTGGCATCGCCCTTGCCGTCCGCAAGTACACTCGTCGGGCAGATCGCCACGACACCCGTCACGCGTCCCGGCTCGCCCGAGCATTCGTACACGTAATACGCCGCACCCGGGTCCTTGAGCATCAGGCCATCGGCAAGGGCTCCGCGCAGAGCATCGTTGCCGCTCAGGATGCTGCCCATTGCAGGCAGCGCCTCGAGTACGCGGTCCTGAGCCGGGCGGATGCAGGGAAACGGAAGTGCTTTCATGGGCGGTCCTAACGCACGAGTCGGTTTGTTCGCGGCTTATTATGCCCCAACTTGGCTATCCGCGCCCCAGAGTGTATTGTCGGCGAGCGCGATCAGCACCTGTTGGCAGCGAACGATGTCGGCGTGGGGCACATATTCGTTGGGCTTGTGCGCGAGCGCGAGCGACCCGGGGCCATAGCTCATGCAGTTGCGGTTTCCCGTCTTGCCGGCAATGACGGCAGTGTCGGTGTAGCCGGTAAAGAAGCCGACGGTCGTGTCCGTGCCCGTCACATCGTCTGCTGTGCACTTGAGCGCAGCTAGAAGGGGAGAGGCCGGATCGCGCTCGATGGCGGGGCGGTCGCCTGTCACGGTATAGCTTCCATGGCAGCCTGGGACCGCGGCTTCGGCGGCGACAATGGCCTGCTCTACCATGCGCGTCGCGGCGGCCGTATCGGTCGGCGGGGTCAGGCGCATATCGACCCAGACCTTAGCGTGGTCGGGCACGACATAGGGACGGTAGCCACCCTCGATCTGTCCAAATGTGATGGTCGAAGACCCCAGCTCATCGTGCGCGGGCAGCGCCACAAACACGCGACGGAGCGAACACACGACCTCGGCCATGGCGGCGACGGCATCCGCGCCCTTCCACGGCTGGCTCGCATGCGCCGTTACGCCAGCCATTTCAATCTCGAACCACGTGCGCCCCTTGTGCGCCACCTGAATCTGCCCGTCGGTGGGCTCGGTGTCCAGCGCCCATTCACGCGAGCCGACCCAGCCGGCATCGATCGCGGCCTCTGAGCCGCGCATAAAGTCTTCCTCGTCGACCGAGCAGATGAGCGAAAAGCCGCGGCGGGGCAACGCGCCATCCGCCGCCACGCGCTCGAGCGTATGGATCAGTGCGGCAATAGCGCAGGCCAGGCCACCCTTCATATCGCAGGCACCGCGGCCATAGAGTTTATCGTCGCGCACAACCGCCCCAAGCGGTGCGATGTCTGCGTCCCAGCCATCGCCCAAGGTGACGGTATCCATGTGGCAGATATAGATCAGCCGCGGCTCGTCGCTTTGGCCCGGCACGGTGACTTTAAGGTTGCGGCGCCCGGGCAGCACTTCGAGCTCCTCAATCTGCACGGCATCGAGCGCAGAACTATCAAGTTGTGCCAGCTGCTGCTCAATGAGCCTCTTAATGAAGCGCTCGATCTCGTCCTCATACGCGCCCGGGTCTGAGCTTTCGATCCGCACAAGCTCCTGCGCAAGCCGCCAGGCAAAGTCCTCATCAACCATATGCAACCTCACAATCAGTTTGCTTTCCAAACCGATTGTAAGCCTCCTGAGAGATCCGCGACGTGGGCGTGGCAGTATTTACCGTTCGCAGGCCGAGCCAGTGCGTTTGCCGTCCGAGCGGGTTCACAAGCGACGCAGCGGGTACGTACCCTTCATGGACGACATGCTGTGCGACATATCTGCCTTTCGGTATCACCGGATACCTCCACAGGTCTTGGCAATAATGCCGGACCTGCCCGATTCTGCGGACGATCCGCGCAGGGAGCACCTATGTGAGCATCCGCTCGTCACGCATTTCCTGGGCACCCCGTTACACGTGTTGGCGCAGGGCAGCTGCGGACGTAAGGGCGATCGCATTGTCAGGCATGTTTGGAACGGGGAGAGGCCGTTTGATTCCATGCGGCAGACAGAGTTTGGCCTCGATGTCGCGTCCCCGCTCTTTACCCTGCTGACCCTGGCTTCCTCGGTCTCAAACGAGCGTTTAATCATGTGCATGTATGAGATGTGCGGCACCTTTGCCGTGTGCAAGATTGCGCCTCAGGTAAAGTCGGCACTTGAGCAGGCATATGGGAGCCGATGGAGTGACGCACGGTCGGGCTGGGAAAACGTAAAGGATGTCTCGGGGAATCCAACGGACTTGTGGAAACGACCTCCCTTGATCGAGCTCTCTGAGCTTACAGAGTTCGTCGATAAGGTCCGGGGGCTCCGCGGCGCTAAATCGTTCATACGAGCCGCGAAATGCATTACGGGGGTGGCAGCATCGCCGCTCGAGGTCCAGGCTTCGATGCTGTTTGGCCTTACGAGGTTGCGCGGCGGCGAAGGGCTGCGCCTTACCAATAACGTTGAGATTCGTATGACGCGCAGCGCCCGCCTGATTTCGGGGCTTGATAGGCGCTATGCCAATATCCTGCTGGCAAATAAGGACGGCAGCCGAGAGTGTCTGGTTGAATGCCAGGGTAAAGCCATTCACGGATCCATTGAATCCAAGATTTCGGACTCCGATCGAACGACGGCCTTGCAAGCCATGGGATATCCCGTCGTTCTGATGACCTATGGTCAGCTGGCCGACTTCGATGCCTTCCGCGTGGTGATGGAGCTCATCATGTCCTATCTCGATGTGCCGCTGAAAGACAAGACGCCGCGACAGCAGGAGCTCGAACGGCGGCTTCGTGAGGAGATTTTTATCGATTGGGCAGGAATGTAGCCGCGCGGGTGGAAAACGGTCGCGCGGACTAGAGTTTTGGTCACAAAAAGACTTATATTTCGCCTTGGAGGGACCTTAAAAATGCTATCTAGAATAAGTTGTTTCGGAAAATGGACAGTCAACTTACATTCGGCACATAGAGATCGATTTTTACCTACTAAAGTCCCTGATAAAGCTGTTTATCAAAGCGGGCGTGCTTAGCGACTGGAGCCTCACTATCGATTATCTGAAAAAACTTGTTCTGGGTATCATTTTAAAGTCGTCCGGAGCAACAAAATCGCCCCCCCCGTTTCGTGAAAACGGGGGGCGAATGGGCTTCGTGGTCTGTCTGGCAGGCTTGGCACCGGCGCTATTTAATCACGCGCACGCGATACATCGACGGAATCTGCTTGAGCGCCTCGATCGTGCTGCCGTCCAGGTGCTCATCGGTGTCGAACATGGTGTAGGCGTTCTCGCCAGCGGACTCGTTGGTCATGCGCTGCACATTGGCGTTGTCCTTGGCGAGAATGGCCGTGATCTGGCCGATCATGTTGGGCACGTTGGCATGCAGGCAGGCAATGCGGCTTGCGGCGCGCGCCTTGCCCATGCTGCAGGCGGGGTAGTTGACGCTGTGCGCGATGTTGCCGTTTTCCAGGTAATCCTTGAGCTCGCTGATGGCCATGTCGGCGCAGTTGGCCTCGGCCTCGCCGGTGCCGGCGCCCGAATGCGTGGTGATAAACGTATTGGGCATCTTGACGGTCTTGGGCGTGGCAAAGTCGCAGCTAAACCAGCTGAGCTTGCCCTCGCGCAGGGCGGCGTCGACGGCGTCCTCGTCAATGATGGTCTCGCGCGCGTAGTTGATGAGCACGGCGTCGGGCGCCAGCAGGTTAATCTGCTCGGTGCTGATCATACCGATGGTGTCGGCCTTGCTGGGCACGTGCACGGTGAGGTAGTCGCAGCTGCGGCACAGATCCTCGAGCGTGCCCACGCGCTGCACCTCGCGGCTCAGCACCCACGCGTGCTCGACGGAAATGAACGGATCGTAGCCGTAAACGTCCATGCCCAGATCGACACAGGCGTTGGCGACCTTGGAGCCCACGTTGCCCAGACCGATGACACCGATGCGCTTGCCCTTGAGCTCGCGGCCCACAAAGGCCTTCTTGGCCTTTTCGGCATCGACCTGAATCTCGGGGTCGTCGGCGTTGTTGCGCACCCAGTTCATCGACTGCACGACGCCGCGGCTCGAAAGCACCAGCATGCCCAGGACGAGCTCCTTGACGGCGTTGCTGTTGGCACCGGGGGAGTTAAAGACGACGACGCCCTTCTTGGCGTACTCCTCGACGGGAATGTTGTTGACGCCGGCGCCGCAGCGGGCGATGGCGCGGATGCCCTCGGGCAGCTCGTAGCCGTGCAGGTCGGTGGAGCGCATCAGGATGGCGTCAGCCTCCTCGGCGGTGCCCACAAACTCGTAGCCCTCGCCAAACTCGACTTTGCCGTCTTTGGTGATGTCGTCGATGGTCTTAATCTTACGCATGGAAAAACTCCTTAGCAGGTTTTGATCTAAACAGGGTGGTTTGAGATGGCTGGTCGGCCCGCGCGTTGCGGGCTAGTTAGATCGCGGGCTCAAACTATGCTGCGCTTCGAAGTCCTTCATGTACGAGGCCAGCGCCTGCACGTCTTCCATGGTGACGGCGTTGTACACGCTGGCGCGCATGCCGCCCACCAGGCGATGGCCCTTGACGTTTTGGATCTGGTGCTCGGCCGCGCCTGCGACAAAGGCAGCGTCGAGTTCGGCGTCGCCGGTGCGGAAGGTGACGTTGGCGATGGAGCGGCTGTCGGCCTGCGTGGTGCCGTGGAACAGCTCGCTGTTCTCGAGCAGGTCATAGAGCAGGTTGGCCTTGGCCCAGTTGCGATCGGCCATGACGGCAAGTCCGCCGGTTTGCTCAACCCAACGGAACACCTTGCCACAAACGTAGATACCAAAGGTGTTGGGCGTGTTGAGCATGGAGTCCTTGGCGGCCTGGGTTTTAAGGTCCATGTACTGCGGCGTCTGTGCAAAGGCGGGGCCTTTGGCGATGAGATCGTCGCGCACGATGACCACGGTCACGCCCGCGGCGCCGGCGTTTTTCTGGGCACCGGCGTAGATGAGCCCGTAGCGCTCGACGTCGAGCGGCTGCGATAAAAAGCAGCTCGAGACATCGGCGACCAGCGGCACATCGCCGCAAGCGGGCAGCTCGTGGTACATGGTGCCGAAGATGGTGTTGTTCTGGCAGATGTAGACGTAGTCGAGCCCTTCGCCCGCGGCCTCGGCGGCAATGCGCGCGTTGATGTCGGCCATGTCGGGGATGCGGTCGAAGTTGGTGTCCTCGGAGCTCGCGAGCAGCACGGCCTCACCGTACTTGGCGGCTTCTTTGTATGCCTTGTTGGCAAAGTTGCCGGTCACGACGTAGCCGGCACGGCCGCGGCGCATGAGGTTCATGGGGATGCCCGCAAACTGCAGCGTGGCACCGCCCTGCAAAAACAGGACACGGTAGTTGCCGGGGATGCTCAGCAGGCGGCGCAGGGTGGCCTCGGCGTCGTCGATGATCTGCTGGTACATACTAGATCGATGGCTCATCTCGAGCACGGACATGCCGCAACTGCGGTAGTCCATCATCTCGTCGGCGATCTCGGCAAGCACGCTTGTGGGCAGTGCGGCCGGGCCAGCTGAGAAGTTGTGCACACGTGCCATCTTCTAGGTCCCCCTCGTAGTCGTTTGAACGTTCGGGATACTTTAGCACAGTGGAGCGCCAGGTGCGACCGCATCGCGCTAAAACTCGAGTGCGCCGCTATGATTTACAGGATGGTTACATGGGGGAGGCTTATCTCGAGGCTCGCATCCGATCCGCCTCGATCTTCGCTTGTTTCCAGGGTCGAATGCGGGCATTGGTGAGGTCATCGTAACCGCGGGCGATGGATTGCTGGATGGCGGCAAGTGCGCGCGCCTGCTCGGAAATAGGCTTTATGACAGGCATATGAAACTCCTTACATAGAACCATGCGTAGAACTCTATGTTGAGTGTGGCGGAGGGTGGGGGCCCGATGCGAGGTGGCTTTGGGCGTGTGCGTGTCTGCATTCGCAAGCGCGTTTATCTGGCAAGTGTGATTTGGGGCGATCTCGTCAAAGCTGCTGAGCTGCGAAAATAACCGTTAACCGGATTTAATTTTGTTGGGTTGATTTCCAATCTCAGCCGAACACATTGAGCAAATAGGCCGTT
>NZ_QSAS01000022.1:0-20607 GCF_003465485.1 Collinsella sp. AF11-11
AAGCACATTAAGTGCTTTCCTTTGCGTGCGGAACTCGCGACAAACTTAACCGCCCCGCCCGGCAGGCGAGCTGCGATAACTGGGTCGGTCCAAGAAATATCGTGCGAAAGGAATTCTGGCTGAATTACTGTTCGTGTGTGAGATCCGGTTGATGGGGCTTTGTATGCCCATCTTGAGGACTGAGGAGTGTCCCGGGGTGCCGGCAGGAATGGAACGTCCCTAAGTGCCGGGCTGTATGAAAAAGGCGGGGGCTCCTGGTGGAGTCCTCGCCTTTTGTGCAGAGGGCGATGGTATTCGCGTATTGCTGGATTAGACCAGGCGGGCGTTGATCGTCTTGGCGATCTCGGCAGCGTCGGTGGAACCCTTGACGGTGGCACGGAAGTCCTCGTCCATGAGCGCCTCGGCGACCTTGGACAGGATCTTGAGGTGCGTGGTGCCAGCCTGTGCACCAGGGATGAGCAGGGCGATGCCCACGTTGACGGGAGCGCCGTCCATGGTGTCCCAACCGGTCACGCCAGACTCGTCCTTGACGACGATGACGGCAGCCTCGGTAATGGCGTCGGACTTGGCATGCGGGATGGCGAAGCCCTCCATCATGCCCGTGGTGCCCTCGGCCTCGCGGGCCAGGAAGGCGTTCATAACGGCGTCGGCGTCACTGGCGATACCGGCCTTGACAGCCTGGTTGGAAACGAAGCTCAGAGCCTCGTCACGAGAAGCGAAGTCCTCGGCGACAAAGACGTTCTCGACCTTCACGAAGTCGGCAGCCTCGGCCTTGGGAGCCTCGACAGCAGCGGCCTTGGGGGCCTCAACGGGCTTGGCTGCAGGAGCGGCCTTCTGGTTCTTCTCGAAGTCGTACTTCTTGAAGGCCACGAACAGGATGCCACCGACCACAGCGCCGATGAGGATCGCGAGGACCCACAGCGGACCGTTCTCGACAACGGGCAGGACCAGGAAGCCACCGTGGGGCGCCGGATCGTGAACGTTGAACATAATGGTCAGAATCGAAGCGATAGAGGAACCGAGCATCATGATGGGCATGACGGGCCAGATGTTCTTGGTCATGAACGGAATGGCGCCCTCGGTGATGTGGGTGCAACCAAGGATGAGGTTGACGATACCGGCGTCATGATCCTCCTGGCTGAAGTACTTCTTGCCGACAACGACGGCGAAGGTGGTGATCAGCGGCGGAACGATGCAAGCGGCGGAGACGGCAGCCATGAAGTTGGTGCCGAAGTTGTAGGTGTCGGTGCCGACACCGGCGGCCAGGGCCTCGGTGAGCATAGCAGTACCGGTGACGTAAGCAGCCTTGTTGACCGGGCCACCCATGTCAAAGGCGCACATGCAGCCGATGGCAAGACCCAGGACAACGGCGCCAGAGGCGGACAGGCCCTTGAGGAAGTCCATCATTGCCGTGTTGATGGCAGCCATGGGGCCGGAGATGCCGAGCATAACCAGACCGACGATGGCGGTCGAGAACAGCGGGTACAGGAAGATAGCCTTGAGGCCGTCCAGGTTCTTGGGCAGACCGGCAAAGACCTTCTCGAGCAGCAGGATGACATAGCCGGCGAGGAAGCCGCCGACGATGCCGCCCAGGAAGCCAAAGCCCACGCCGGCGCCACCGGCGTCGATCATGCCGGTATCGGCGTTAACGGGCAGACCCTGGATGGCGATCATACCGGCAACAAAGCCGGGGACGAGTGCCGGGCGCTTGCCGATGGACTCGGCGATGTAGGCGGAAAGCACGGGAACCATGAGGTTCATGGCGATGCCGCCGATGATCTTGAGCATAGCGGCAAAGCTGTTGTAGTCGGCAGCCGTCGAATCGAAGGACGTAATGCCCCACAGGAACGAAACAGCGGTCAGGACACCACCGGCAACGACGAAGACCAGCATGTGGCTAACGCCGTTCATGAGGTGCTTGTAGATGACGTGGCCGATAGACTCCTTCTCCTCGACCTCATCCTCAACATCGGCAGCGGCGGCAACCGTGGCGTCACCCTTGGCGGCGAGCGCGCGGTCGATCAGCTTTCCGGCGGCCTCGACGGACAGGGCCTTGGAAACACCAACAGATACCATGGGCTTACCGGCGAAACGCTCCGCCTGGACATCCTTGTCGGCTGCGACGACGACGGCCTTGGCGCCGGCGATCTCGCTCTTGGTGAGCTCGTTCTCGACACCGACCTGGCCATGGGTCTCGACCTTAATGGTCAGACCGCGCTCGGCAGCTGCCTTCTCCAGCGCCTCCTTCGCCATGAAGGTGTGCGCAATACCGGTCGGGCAACCGGTGGCGGCGATGATGTCAAACTTAGCCATGTGTCCCTCCTTTTTAAGTTTTGCGCCCGCAGGCGCTCCCCTACACGCGCGTCCTTGCGCGCTTTTCCACAACTGAAAGATACCAACCTACCGTCCGCGTGAGAAGAGACAAGGCGCAATTCTCCGGTGAAAGGTTCTTTCATAACCGTAAACGGTAGGTGAAAGTTTACCATCAACACTTGAAACGGCAAGGTGTATCTTGTAATTGAAAATCCCCCTATACTATGAGAATACAAAACGAGTCCGATTTTCATGCCAACCAGGAGCCATCCATGACCGATAGTAGCAAGAGCGCACTTTCCCTCATTAGTACCCACCAGGGATACAGCGAGTCCGAGCAACGCATTGTCGACTATATATTGGAGCACCAGTCCGAGGCGCCACGCCTCACGGCGGCTCAGCTCTCGCGCGCCGCTGCCACGTCCGAAGCGACCGTTTCGCGCTTCTGCCGCAAGCTGGGCTTTGGTAGCTTCCGCAGCTTTCAGTTTTCTCTGGCGAGGGATTTGGAAAGCCAGCGCAACGAGGGCCTGACTGACGAGGTCTCGCTCGACAATATGGAGCAGAGCCTCAAGAACATCCTGGCCGCCAAGGTGAGCGAGCTTAATGCGACCATCGACGGAATCGACCACGATACGCTGGCGGCTGTTGTGCATGCCCTTAAGCATGCAGGGGTTATTGAGTTTGCAGCTGTGGGCAATACGAACGCGGTCGCGCTCGATGCGACGTTTAAGTTTTCGCAGCTGGGCCTGCGCTGCATGGCGAGCACCATTAGCGAGACATCAATCGGCTTTGCGCTCACGTTACGCCCGGGTGACGTCATCGTGCTCATCTCAAACTCCGGCAAATCGCGCCGACTGAATCGTATGGCAAAAGCGGCTCGCGACTGCGGCGCAACCGTAGTCGTCATCAGCAGCGACAGCAAATCCCCGCTCGCGCGCCTGGCAGACTACACTTTTAATACCGTCAACCACGAAGCGCTGCTCACCACGGGCGACTTCGCATTCTCCAAGATCAGCGCCACGATGATCATCGAAGTCATCTACAACTTCCTGCTGCCCGAGATTGAAGACGCGCGTGAGCATATCAGCTACTACGAGGAGCTCATCCAGCCGGATAAGGTCGTTGAGTAGGTAAATTGGGGAGCCGATAGACGCCTCTCGTCACGAAACACGCCCATCTACTACGTTTTAACCGCAGGCGCCAACCATACACCCAAAATCGAGAAAACCGCAGGCGTTCTACCTGCGGTTTTCTTTTTTCAATTCTTGATATGGTCGCCGATGCCCTACCAAACGTAGTAGATGGACCCGTTTCGTGGCGAACAGGCCAGACAAGCGAGTGGCAGGACAACAATTACTGATATTTTGTCCTGCCAACGTCGCTAGTTCGTTCTAGTCTCGAGCTTCTTTGAGCATCTGCTTTGCGTGGGCCAAGCTTGCCTCGGACTGATCGCCGCTGAGCATGCGGGCGATCTCGGCGGTACGCGCTTCGCCGGTTACCTCGTCCAAATGCGTCTGGGGAACATCGCCCGGCTCCTTGCTGACAACATAATGCTTGTCGGCCATGACGGCGACTTGCGCCAAGTGGGTTACGACAATCACTTGATGCGTGGCGGCAAGATCGGCCAGCACACCAGCAAGAGCACGAGCCGTGGAACCACCGACACCGGCATCGACCTCGTCAAATACCAGTGTGTCGACGCCGTCAGCATTACCCAAGACCACCTTGCTCGCCAGCATAACGCGACTGAGCTCGCCGCCCGAGGCAATGCGGCGCAGAGGGCGCGGCGTCAATCCGGCACCGCTGCGATACAGAAGCTCGTAGCTCGAAGGGCCCGCGGGTGTCCACTCAGCGCGAGGGAGATCGCGGGACTCCCAGACCAGCTCAGCGCCGCCCATTTCCAGGCGTGCCATCTGACGACCCACCTCGTGACAAAAACGCGGGGCTGCCGTATTGCGTGCGCGCTTAAGCGCCTTGGCAGCGGCGAACAGTTCGTGCTCCGCCGCGCCGAGTGCCTCGCGTGCCTTCCTAATCTGCTCGTCACCATCGTCCACCAGCGATAACAACTCCCGCGAGTGGTCACGCATGGCAAATACATCGTCCATGGTGGGACCCCACTGCCGCAGAAGTCCCTTAAGGTCGGAATACCGCTCGCGCATGCGAGCGAGGTCGCGAGGATCGAACGCAACGCCATCGCGATAAGCACGCAGCTCGTTGGCGCAATCCTCGAGTGAGATGCAGGCATCCGAAAGTGCGTCGGCGATGTCACCCAGTTTGCGATCGACGGTCGCCATGCGCGACAGTTCTGCCACGGCGCCGTTCACGGCATCGAGCGCTCCCCCTTCGGCAGTAAGCGATGCATGGGCATCGTTAGCTGTGGCAACCAGTACCTCGGCATGTTCGGAGCGCGGCAGCAGTTCCTCGAGTTCCTCATACTCACCCGGCTTGGGGTCGACCTCGGCGATACGCTCCAGGGCGAAGCGCGCCTCCTCGACGCGACTCCCCTGCGCACGCGAGGCTTCCTCCACGCGACGGACCTCCTTGGCAGCCGCACGCGACGCCTTGAAGCAGGCACGGTAACGGTCGAGCGCCTCGAGCGCAGAGCGACCAGCCCAGGCATCAACCATGGCAACATGATGCGCCGGATCGAGCAGACGCTGATGTTCATGCTGGCCGCACAGATCCATCATCACGCCGACGCGCTCGGAAAGCTCGCGCACGCTGGCGATGCGGCCGTCAATCTTGACGCGGCTGCGACCCTCGGCAGAAAGGCTGCGCTGCACGGTAAAGCCCTCCGTGTCGTGCGGGCCGTCGAACAAGCGCGCCTCGACGCTCGCCAGCGCCTCTCCCTCGCGCACGGTCGACGAATCTGCACGCTCGCCCAAAATGAGCTTGACCGCCGAGAGCAGCGCGGTCTTGCCGGCACCGGTCTCGCCAGTCAAAACCGTTAGGCCCGCACTCGGCACCAGCGTCGCCTCGCGAATGAGTGCAATGTTGGAAACCTGCAGCTCATCGATCATGACGCACTCCGTAGAACACGCGGCTCACGGAGTTATAGAAGCTCTCGGGACCGTAATCGAGAAGCAGCACATCTCCGGGACCGCGACGCACCGCCACGCTCTCAACGGTGCCATCGCAGGTAATAAACTGTCCATCGATAGCGATCGCCGGAACACTCGGACGGTCATCAGACATAAAGATCTCGACGACATCACTCGGCGAGGTCAAAAAAGCGCGAGCCTGAATGGTATGCGGGGCGATGGGCACACAGACCATACCCGTGTAATCGGGGCTGACAATGGGACCGCCGGCGGAAAGCGCATAGCCGGTGGAGCCGGTCGCCGTCGAAACGACGACACCGTCGCCGCGCAGGCGATCGATATGGTGGCCGGACACCGTGATGTCAAATTCGACCATATCGGACAGGGGGCCGCGCGTAAGTGCCATATCGTTGAGGGCAAACGTGCGCACGACATCCTTCGTGCCGTCTTCGCGCACGGACACAATATCCGCGGCGATGGTGGCGCGGCGGCTCACGTGGAGCTCGCCGGACAGAGCATCGCTCACAACCTGCAGAATGTCGCGCTCCTCGGGGCTCGCAGCAGTTAAAAAGCCCAGGTGACCATAGGAAAGACCAAGGATAGGAATCTCACGATGGTTGAGGATGCGGGCAGCGCGCAGCAACGTACCGTCGCCGCCGAGCGTAATGACCAGATCTGAGCCATCAATATCAGGCGTGCTTTGAATCTTCGATCGCTGGTCGGCAGCCCATGCGACCTCGTAGCCCTGGCGCGAAAGCCAAAGCTCGAGCATCAGGCCGCTCTCGACCGCCTCTTGCTTGTAGTAATTGGGGACCAGAAAGACCTTCATAGCGTTGCAGCTTTCTCGCTCAAAGCCGATACCTGGGATTGAAGCTCGTCTTGCGAGCGGTCGCCGGGGTCAAATCTCGTGCCGTACAGGAAAAACTCAACGTTGCCCTTGGCACCATGAATGGGTGACACGCACACATCGACCGGGAACAGCCCCTTGGCAGCAAAGAGTTCAACCGCCGCCACGAGCGTATCGCGGCGCACGGCGGGATCGGTCACAATGCCGCCCTCACCCACCAACGCCGCCGGAGCCTCAAACTGCGGCTTTACGAGCGTGCAGAACGAACCCGAAGGCTTCAGGCACGCCAGCACGGCGTCGATGATATTCGCGATGCTGGTAAACGACACGTCGCACACAGCCAAGTCGATAGCGCTCTCATAGCCAAGCTCGGGTAACTGCGTCACGTTGGTGCGCTCATGCAGCGTCACGCGATCGTCCTGACGCAACGACCAATCGAACTGTGCGCGACCCACGTCCACCGAGACAACGGTCGCAGCTCTGCGCTTGAGCAGGCAATCGGTAAAGCCGCCGGTAGAGCAGCCCACATCCAGACAGCTAAGGCCCGTCGGATTGATACCAAACGCATCAAGCGCGCCTTCGAGCTTAAGACCGCCGCGGCCAACATAGGGAATGCGCCCCTTCACGTGCAGCGGCAGGCCCGGGACCACCTTAAGGCCCGGCGAAGTCAAACGCTCACCGCCACTCGAGACCAAGCCGGCCATAAGAGTGCGAAGGGCATCCGCGCGATCGGCGCAGATGCCCTGTGAAATCAGTTCGTCATCAAGACGCACGCGTTTCATGAATGCCATCAACCATTCGTATCCGGAGATGCGGCCTAGCTATCCTGGGATTCGTTTGCCGCATCCTCATCGTATTCCTGCTCGAGCTTGTCGGCCTCACGCGGCGTCAGCTCAAACTTATCGACCATGTCGACCGCGCGCGAGCCCAGCTCAATCGCCTCGTCAAACAGATCGAGCGAACGCTCCAAGGAGGTATCCTTGGAGCGAACGGTAGCGATGATCTGATCCAAACGGTCTGAGATCTCGTCAAAGTTGCGGACAGAACCCTCTGGCATGACTACTCCTCGACGGAGTCGATGTCAGCCTCGGCGGCGTCCGCATCAGCGGCAAGTACACCGGCGGCAGCCTGAGCGGCAGCGACCTTGGCGGCAGCCTCGGCAGCCTGGGCCTCCTCGCGAGCGCGATCCTCGGCGAGCAGCTCTTGGTACAGGTCCTCGCCCGGCAGCTCCTCGCTGCGAGCGATCTTGCCCAGCACGCCGTTGACGAACGACGCGGACTGGTCGGTGCCGTAGGCCTTGGCAAGCTCGACGGCCTCGTTGATCACGATGGCGTCCGAGACCTCCTCGTCGGTGAGGAAACGCATCTCATAGACGGCGATACGCAGCAGATTGCGGTCGGCGCCGGGCATGCGCATAAGATCCCAGTTCTTGGCAACGGAGCGCAGAGCGCAGTCGATGCGGTCGATATGCTCGTAAGCACCGCGGCACAGCTCCAGCGCATAGGGGTCGAGGGGACCCTTCGAGATCAGGAAATCGCCCTCGAGGACGCGCTCGAGCGGGCTGTCCGTGGCCTCGGCCTGGAACAGCAGCTGCAGCGCCTGACTGCGGGCAAGCGTACGCCCGCGATAAACCTTAAGGCTCAAAGGTTACTCCTTGGGGAAAACGAGGCCGTCGATGCAAACGTCAACGCGCTCGACCTCGACGCCCACCTGGGCATCGATGGCGGTGACCACGGCGGCGCGAACGGCCTCGGCGAGTTTCTTGAACGGATAGCCAAAGAACACCACGACGCGCACGGTGAGTGCAAGCTTGTCGCCGATGACCTCGGCCTCGACCGCCGGCTCGGAAGCCGGGGCCTTAGACGAAAGCATCATGGAGACAAGGTTGGTGGCAAGGTCCTTGACGCCAACGGAGGCGATGCCCTCGACATCGGACACGGCGCGCGAGACGATGGCGGTCAGAACATCGGGCGAAATGCCGATGCCGTCAATCTTGATTTCCTGGGGCATGAGTCCTCCTAGAAGAGTTGGTTGCTAGACGCGGGAGACGAACTTGCCGTCGCGGGTGTCAACCTTGATGACCTCGCCCTCGTTGAGGTACATGGGGACCTGGATGACAGCGCCGGTGTCGATCGTGGCCGGCTTGGTGGAACCCTGGACGGTGTCGCCCTTAAAGCCCGGGTCGGTCTGGACGATGGTGGTCTCGATGAACATCGGCGGAGTCACGCCCATGAGCTCATCGTCGGCGAAGAGCAGCTGGCAGATGTCGTTCTCGCGCAGCCACTTGGAGTTCTCGCCCACCATGTCCTCGGGAACGGGAACCTGCTCATAGGATTCGTTGTCCATGAAGATGTAGTCGGTGCCATCGTTGTAGAGGTACTGGAACTCACGGGTGGTGAGCATGACGCTCTCGAACTTGGTGCCGGCGTTGCAGGTGTTCTCGACGACGCGGCCGCTCTTGATGTCGCGGGTCTTGTAGCGCACAAACGCGCCGCCCTTACCCGGCTTGACATGCTGGAACTCGACGATGGTGTAGACCTTGTCCTTAATGCGGAGACCGAGGCCGTTCTTGAAGTCGGCGGTAGAAATGGTAGGCATAGCGACCTTTCTTGTTATGGGCAGAACGCACAAGCGTCCAAATTACATACGAGCGAAATTATACACTTGCAGACGGCGCCTGCAGCGAGCGCATAAAAAGAGAACGCGGGGCGTCCGAATTGCTCCGGAGGCCCCGCCCCAAACTATCTACCGAAGTAGACTAGCAATCGATGACGTGAAGGTCATGCGGCGTCTTGGTGAAGGGCTCGTAGCCGTTCTCGGTGACCACGCCGTAGTCCTCCAGGCGCACGCCGCCCACGCCGGGCAGGTAGACGCCGGGCTCCATGGTGATAACCGAGCCGACCTCGATGATATTCTTGCTGCGGTTGAAGTTGGGCAGCTCGTGGATGTCAATGCCCACGCCGTGGCCCAGACCATGGTTGTAGTAATCGCCATAGCCGGCATCGCCAATGATCTTCTTGGAAAGCTTGAAAATGTCGTTGCCCTCGACGCCCGGATGGATGGCGGCGACGCACTCCTCGTGCGCACGGCGCACGAGCGCGTACAAGTCGAGCTGTTCGGGCGTGGGCTCGCCCATCACGACGGTACGCGTCATATCGGAGCGATAGTCGCAGTAGCCCGCGCCATAATCCATGAGAACGAAGTCGCCCTTCTCGATCACGCGGTCGCTCGGGACGGCATGCGGGTTGGCGGTGTTGGGGCCGCTCGCCACGATGGAGCCGAAGGCCAGGCTGTCGGCGCCGTTGGCGAACATAAAGTTCTCGAGCTCGTTGCGAACCTGCTTCTCGGTCATACCGGGCTTAATATAGCCGAGCATGTGCTGGAAGGCGGCGTCGGTGATCGACTGCGCATGGCGCATGAGCTCGATCTCCTCGGCGTCCTTGATGGCGCGCATCTTACGGATGTCGTCATGCATCAGCGGCAGCATGCAGGCAACGGAGCGGTCCTCCAGGCCACGCTGAATACCCTGGTAGAAATTGATCTGCATGTCGTCCTCGACAGCGCAGACGCGGCACTTGTTGGCCGCGATCTTGCCGGCGACCCAGCCGGGGATGGTGCCCTCGTCCATGTCGTAGACCCAGGGGCTGCCGGCGGGTGTGTTCTCCTCAAAGCTGTTGAGATAGCGCGAGTCGGTATGGAACAGGCACTGGTCAGCCGTAATAAACGCAGCGTGCGGGAACTCGAAGGTGTAATCGAAGACGCCCTTGACGCCCGTAAGCCAACGAAGGTTGGCCTCGTCGCGCACCACGATAGCGTCGTAGCCGCGCTCAACCATCAGGGCACGGACACGCTCGATACGACCGGCAGGACCGGCAGCAAACTCAGACATGCAGATTCCTTTCTTGTTGTCTTCATAAAGACGGGACGGGCTCAATCAACGTACGGAATCGCGAGCGATTCGCAACCGATTGGAAACCGCCCCTCAACATGATACGAAAGACGATGGATGTCAATAAATCCTAGAGAAGTTCGTTGCGAGAAGCCAAGTATGCGTGAGCATGGCGGTCGAGAACCTCGTCCTCAACGCTCGTGAGACGAATGGCGCCGAGCGCCGCGGGCAGCGGCAACATGCTGCGGTTCGAGCGGACAAACTGCTGCCTGCGGAACTCCTCGATATATGCGGCAGGCTCCAGATCGAAGGCAAGCTCCTCGATACCAAAGTCCTCCAGGCAGTCATCGACCTCAAAGACGTAATCGATATCGAAGTCGCAGGCATCATGTGCTAGGCGCGCCTCAAAGCGCATGCCCTCGGACAACAGCTGGTAGGCAGGCACCGGCGAAGCGGCATCGCCCAAGCAGGCGCGCAGGGTACGCTCCCCCGTCTTGCCAAAATCGAGCGCATGGCGGGCGCTGGGATTCGTAGCCATCAGTACGTCCTTGCGGGCAGTCTGAGACCACTGAACGGCATTGACGAGCGCGACCTCCTCGCCCGCGAGAATCTCGGGAACGGTCTCGGTAAACTGATTCCAGCGGGACTTGCTGCTCGAAAGCATGGTGCCAACAAGTACCGCATAGCCGAGCTTGAGGTCCTCGGGGTCCGCCTCGCGAACAAGGTCGAGGTCACACACGACCAAGCCCGGCTCGGGACGGAACGCGATAGCGGGAAGCGCATGCGCCGACGATGCGACGAGCGGCTTCATGGTCGTCGCGACCGTGAGCATGGCGTCGAACGTTGTCGGCAGCAAGGCGCACTCGGTGCGACCGCACCACTGATTGGCACACCAGCAAACGACCGAGCAGGTCGCCGTATCGCCGACGGCGACAACGAGATCGTCGCAGGTAATGCCGTTAGCCGATAGGGCGCCAAAGACGGTATCGGCATCGGCAAGCGTAGCACCGGCAGGCGAAACCTCGAGGACGAGCAGCGACACGGCAAAACCGGCGTCAACCAGTGCATGCTCGACAACCTCGCCAAACCGCTCGGATGTGGCGTCGTTCCAAACCACCATCGCGCGCTTGGGCTTGCCCACAGCCGAGGCAAACATGCGCGGCAGCTCCTCGAACGCGCCCAATCCGACGCGGACATCGACACTGCGGTTTTGGAAATTGATCAGTTGACGGCGAATCATAGCAGTCCACGCTCCAAAAGCATCTCGGCACAAAGGTAGGAAACGTCCTCGAAGGACTTGTTGCGAATATCAAGGGTAATATCGGCGGCCTGGCGATACAGCGGACGGCGATGCTCAAACAGGCGCGCAGCGTGCTCGGGCGAGCGGAAATCGGGCCGGGTATCGGAGCGACGAATCTGTCGCAACGAGTCCTCAAAGTCGCCTTCGAGGTACACACAGGTACCCATCTCGTGCATCAGCTCAATGTTCACCGGTGTCTCGACGATGCCGCCCCCGCACGATACCAGCAGGCTGCGCTCGCTTTGAAGCGAACGGAGTGCCGAGGTCTCGAGCTCGCGAAAACGATCCTCGCCCTCGGTCTCAAAAATCTCGGTCACCGACTTGCCGCATCGACGCACAACCAAACGATCGGTATCGATGAATCGACGCTTGAACATAGTGCCCACGTTGCGCGCAAGCGTCGACTTGCCCGCGCCCAAAAATCCGATAAAGAAGATATGGTCGCAGCCGTGTTTGATGTGCTGAGACATGGCGAAACCTATTCCTCGCAGGGAAGGTCGCGCAGGGCCCGGCGCTCAAAGATACGGAAGATCTGCGTGTACCACAGATCCTGGGTCGCCTGCGGCTTGACCAGAATAGTGTCAACGCCGGCAAAATTACCGCTCCACACGTCCGTGTACAGCTGATCGCCGATCAGCACGGCCTCGTCGGCCGTAGCGCCCAGACGCTTAAGACCCGCCTTCAGGGCAAACGGGGCGGGCTTCATGGCGTGGCTGATAGCCTCGAGCCCCAGCTCGCGTGCAGAGCTCATGACCTGATCGCGATGCCAGTTGTTGGACACCATGCACAGCTTAAAGCCTTTGGCGCGGGCGGCGTCGAGCCAAGCGGAAACCGCGGCGGGAACCTGCTCGGTATCGCGCGGCACCAGAGTGTTATCGCGGTCGAGTAGAATGGCGCGCTTGCCGTCGGCCCAGAGGGTATCGAGGTCGATGCGGTCAACTGAGGCAACATATCGTTTGGGGCTAAAAATCCTCATGATCAATTCCAAGACTGTTGGTGCTCTTCGTAGGTCTTCGAGAAATACTCCTCGTCCTGTGTAATATAGAAATACAGGTCATCAGAGTCGGTCGGCTCAAGGGTAGCCTTGAGCGCCTCGAGCGACGGAGAGCAGATGGGCGTGGGCGGCAGGCCTTCATGCTTATAGGTGTTATACGGACTATCGCTCTGCAGGTCGTCGGCGGTAACCTCGCCGCCGGTGACATACATCATGGTCGCATCGCTATTGAGGTAACGCAGGCCATCGAGCTTGCCCGCCATACGGTTATAGAAAACCGAAGCCACATGCGCGCGCTGATCGGCGTTGAGGCCCTCGCGCTCGACGATCGAGGCAAGGTTAACGATGTCGTAATCGGACATCTCCACGCCATAACGCTCCTTGATCTTGGCCTCGCAGCTGGCAAAGTCAAGCGACTTATACTCGGCGTTGAACTGGTCAAGCATGGCGCGAATCACATCATCGGCAGACGGGTCCTTACCCAACGAATAGGTCTTGGGGAATAGGAAGCCCTCGAGCGAATCGTTCGCGGCATCTTTAAGGAAAACGTAATCATTCACATAATTGCTCGCCTTGGCCTGGTTAAGGAAGTCTTCCTTGGAGATGCTGTCGTATGCCGCGGCCACGCGATCGGCGACCTGGTCGACCGTTAGGCCCTCAGGGATAGTCAGCGCATCGGAGCCGGCATTGGGCCCCTCCATGAGCTGCTGGACAACCTTGGTCGCATCCATCAGCGTCGTGAACGAGTACGTGCCGGGCTTGAGCGACATATCTGCGTTGAGCTTTTTGACCGCCGCGTAGTAATCCTTGGGATTCTCGACAATATGGTTCTCGGAGAGAATCGAGGCGATCGTATCGCCCGAAGCTCCCTCGGGAATCGTGACGGTAACTTGCTGGCCAGCGGTGACGCCTGTCTCCTCCCCGCCAAACAGGCCCTTGACGGCCGGAACGACAAAGAAGGCAATGGCAGCAAGAGCAAGTACGGCAACAACAACGCCGATAATCATGGGCACCGGCGAGCTCTTCTTTTGGGTACCGCGACGAGCATGCGTGTTATAGCTCGAGCGCGTGGCCGGAGCTACGCCATGTGTGCCGTGAGCATGATGTGTACGCGTATGCGATTGAGGCGCCTGCGCACGCTGCGTGGGCGCCTGCTGCTTAAAGCGGGTACCGCTTGCGGGCCGGGCTGCGCGGGCAGCGGGCTGTTGGGCAGGACGCTGAGCAGATTGTGCTGCACGAGAGGAGGGCTGTGCGGGACGAGCAGCAGGCTGAGCCGCACGCTGCGTCGGTTGCATCGGACGCTGGCCAGACGATACAGGGCGCGGCGTAGACTGCCCCTGGCGATTCGGCTGGCGCGGATCGGAAGCGCTAGGCATGCGAAACCTCCTCGTTTTTACGATCGAGCCATGTCTGCAAGAACAGGCTGGCGGCGATCATGTCAATCTTGCCCCTCATCTGCTTTTCGTTGAGTCCCTGCTCTCGCAGAATGCGCTTGGCCTCCTGCGAGGACAGACGCTCGTCCTCAAACTCCAGCGGAAGTTCGAGCTCGTCGGCAATCTTTTGGGCCACGGCGGCTACGCGCTCGGCCTGGGGGCCGGGCTCACCGGCCATGGTCAAGGGACGTCCACTTACCAGGATATCGGGCTCATAGTCCTCAACCAGGTAACGGAACGTCTTGGCCATGCCAGTGACCTCGGCAGCCGGGAGCACCTTGACGGGCATTGCCATCTTGCCATCACGGCTCGAGACGGCAATGCCAATCCGGGTCTCCCCTATGTCCAGCGCGAGCGCGACCACAGCGACTACTTAGGTTCTTAGGCGCCGAGCGCGGTCTTGGCGGCCGCGAGGGCATCGGCGATACCGGCGGCGTTCTTGCCACCGGCCTGAGCCATGTTGGGACGACCGCCACCACGACCATCGACCAGGCCCGCGATCTGCTTGATCACGTTACCGGCGTGGAAACCGGCCTTCACGGCGTCATCGGAGCCGGCAGCGAGCAGGGCCGGGGTGCCCTTCTCGGTCACGCTGGCGACGACGCAAGCGACGGGGCCGGCAACCTTCTGGTGCACGGTATCCCACACATTGCGCAGGTCTGCGGCCTCGAGACCCTGGAGCTCAGCGACAACGAGCTTGTAGCCATTCAGCTCGACAGCGCCTTCGATGGCGCTGGAAATCGCATCGGAGGAGCCACCGGTGAGTGCCTTCTTGAGCTTGTTGGAAGTCTCGCGCAGCTCGGCCTGCAGATTCTCCACGCGGGCGGGAACCTCGTCAACGCGGCACTTGAGCGCAGCGGCAGCGGCGTCAACGAGCGCCAGGCGGTCGGCCATGTAGTCGAGAGCGCCCTTGGAGGTCACGGCCTCGATACGGCGGACGTTGGAGCCCGTGGAAGACTCGGAGATGATCTTGAACAGACCGATCTCGGCGGTGTTGGCGGCATGCGTGCCACCGCAGAGCTCGCGGGAGAACGGCTGGTCCTCGGCGCCCACGGAGACAACGCGGACGACGTCGCCGTACTTCTCGCCAAAGAGGGCGACAGCACCGGCGGCCTTGGCCTCGTCGATGCCCATGACGCGGGTCACAACCGGCTTGGAAGCGAAGATCTGCTGGTTGACCAGGTCCTCGACAGCCTTGAGCTGCTCGGAGGACAGGGCCTCGAAGTGCGTGAAGTCAAAGCGCAGGTGCTCGGGCGTCACCAACGAGCCAGCCTGGGAGACATGCTCGCCCAGGACCTGCTTAAGCGCGGCGTCGAGCAGGTGCGTGGCGGTGTGGTTGCGACGCAGGAAGCCACGGCGCTCGGCGTCGAGCGCGGCGGTCACGGTAGCACCGACGGTCAGCGTGCCCTCGGCGACGTGGGCGACGTGGGCATACAGGCCGTTGTGGTTCTTGGTATCGGAAATGGTCAGCGCAACGCCCTCGGCGGAAAGCTCGCCGGCGTCGCCCTGCTGGCCACCCATCTCGGCATAGAACGGGGTGCGGTCGAGCACGACCTCGACGTCCTCGCCGGCGGCAACGGACTCGACGGACTCGCCGTTGCTCACGATGGCGACAACCTTGGCGCCATCGATGACGTCGTTGTCATAGCCGTCGAACTCGGTCGCGGCAACCTTGTCGGAAAGCTCGACCCACACGTCGTTAAAGCTACCCCAGGCATCGCCCTTGGCGTTGGCGCGGGCGCGGGCCTTCTGGTCCTCCATGCAAGCGGTAAAGCCATCCATGTCGACGTCGTGACCGGCGGTGCCGGCGATCTCGACAGTCAGGTCAATGGGGAAACCAAAGGTGTCGTGAAGCTTAAAGGCAACATCGCCCGGAAGGACAGCGCCGTCGGCGAGCGCGGCCAGGGCCTCGTCCAGGTAAACGCGGCCGTTGTCGAGCGTCGTTGAGAAACGCTCCTCCTCGGAGGCGACGATGCCCTTAACGAGCGCGACGTTCTTGAGCAGCTCGGGATAAGCCTCGCCCATCTGAGCGTTGACCTCGTCGATAAACTTGGTCAGGAAGGCGCCCTCGATGCCCAGCAGACGACCGTGGAACACGGCACGACGGAGCAGGCGGCGCAGGACGTACTCGCGACCCTCGTTACCGGGCAGGATGCCGTCCGAGATCATAAAGTCGACGGCACGGGAGTGGTCGGCGATGATGCGCAGGGAGCGGCTGGCACCGGAGTAATCGTCGGCGTCATAGGTCTTGCCGCTGATCTTCTCACCGAGCTTGATGAGGTGCTGCATCAGATCGCCGTCGTAGTTAGCGGTCTTGTGCTGCATGATAGCGGCCATGCGCTCCAGACCCATGCCCGTATCGAGGTTGCGGTGCGGCAGCTCCGGCATGGAGCCGTCCTCCTGGCGGTCGTACTGGGTAAACACGAGGTTCCAGAACTCAAGGAAGCGGTCGCAGTCGCAGCCAGGCTTGCAGTCGGGGCTGCCGCAACCGACCTCCTCGCCCATGTCAAAGTAGATCTCGGAGCACGGACCGCAGGGGCCGGTGGGGCCAGCGGCCCAGAAGTTGTCGTCCTCGCCCAGGCGGGAGATGTGATCCTCGGCAACGCCCAGAGAGCGCCACACGTCGTGGGTCTCGTCGTCTTCGGTAAAGACGGTGAAGTACAGGCGGTCGAGCGGCAGCTTGAACTCCTTGGTGATGAGCTCAAAGGCCCAAGCGCAGGCCTGCTGCTTGGAGACGCCGCCAAAGGAGAAGTCGCCGAGCATCTCAAAGAAGGACAGGTGACGGCCGTCCTCACCGATGCAGTCGATGTCGTTGGTGCGGACACACTTCTGGCAGGAGATCGCGCCGATCTCCTTCATGGTCTTCTTGCCCTGGTAGTACTCCTTAAACTGGTTCATGCCGGCGTTGGCAAGCAGCAGCGAAGGATCGTCGGGGACGAGGGACGAAGAAGGATAGAGCTTAAGACCGCGCTCCTCAAAGAAGTTGAGGAACTTGGAGCGAATCTCGGCCGTAGTCATTGACGGGTAGTCAGCACTCATAGAGGGAATCTCCTCGGTTTCACATCGAAACAGTTCAAACGTAACGATATTACCATCCCACCGCGCCTGTGCAAAAAAGAGGGCCGCCAAACAGCGACCCTCCAGCGAAAGTGCACGTTATTTAGGTCTGTCAAATACTTTGAAAAAAATGATTTCGGTATAATTGCATATAAGAATCGTCCGGAAGGAGCGATCGATGAATAGCAAACGGTTTGTCGTGAATGCACTAACCTCAGTAGCCCTTTTAGCAATCTTCGCTTACTCGAGCTGGTATGTGAACCAGCCGAGATTTGGCTACGCATTGTACGCAGTAACATCTGGCGATAAAGCGTATTACACCCTAAGCGCAATTGACACCATCTTTTTCTATGTGGCTGGCCCCTTATCAATCGCTTTGATCGCGTTTATTGTTATTTACAACATCAAGAAACGCTAACAGGGCCTATTTGGAATCCGAATCGTCCATGGAGCCGTCGATGCCGGTTTTGGTGTCGTCGTCAGAGCTTGTGTCGTCGTCCTTGGCAAAGGGGTTCTTAAAGAAACCCGTCGCGTCGGGCTGCAGGCCTGAGAGCTTGATCCAGGGATTATCGAGCTCGGGCTTGGGCATGGCCTTGGCCTCGGGTGCTGTCTCGTTGCCGATGAGCTCGGACTCATAGATGAACGTATCGTCTCCGAGCGCGTCGTAGGCGGCGACCGGGTTACCCTCGGTATCGCGATACGGAGTGCCCTTAAACACGGCGCCGTCGTATGCCACGAGCTGACGGCCGGTCTCGTTCTCAAAGTAGTAGACGAAGATGCCCTTGAGGGCCGCGCACAGCGGAATGGCGATAACCATGCCGATGGGACCCATGAGTGCCGAACCGATAACGAGAGCCGTCAGGCTCATAACGGGATGCACCTGCACCGAGCTCTGCATGACCTTAGGCGAAATGACATTATCGGTGACGTTTTGAGCCACCATGGTCACGACAAGCGTCCATAACGCCAGCATAGGGCTGAACATAAACCCGAGCACCGTGGCGATCGCCGCGCTCACCCAGGGACCGACAACCGGAACCAAGTGCATAATGCCGGTGAAGATGGCCATAAGTGCTGCGTATGGATGGCCAATGAGCGTAAAGCCGATAAAAGCCAAAAAGCCACCGCAGATGGAAGTCACGACCATGCCGCGCATATAGCCGCCGACCGAGCGTGAAAGGATGGCAACCATAAAGCGGTACGAGGTCTCCTTTTCCTGTCCGATGATGGTGCAGACCTCGTGGTGCATACGGGGATAGTCGCAGGCCAACCAATAGGCAAGCACCAAGCCCAGGAAGATGACGAACAGCTGCGAGGCCGTATTGGTAATAAGCGGGAATACACCGCGACCGAGCTCGGCAGCGATTTGCGAGACGTACTTGGACGCTACGGTAACCAGCGAAGAAAGATTGTCGTCCAGATACTCCTTGAGCGGCGTGTTATTGAGCGTCTTGGCGTGCGAGAGCATCTCGTTGAGATCGCCACCCGCAACACGAAGCTGCTCGGGCAGGCGGCTCAGGACTTCCATGATTTGACCGAGCAAAATAGGCGATAGGATGCAGACGACGCCGACGAGCACGGCAACAACCACAATGAGTGCGATGAGCGAACCAAGGCCACGTCCGACGCCGTGATGCTCGAGCCAGTTGGTGATCGGAGACATCACAAAAGCGATGATGGAGCCGACAGCGAGAAACTCGATGACCGGTGCCAGGATGCCCATAAGGTTAAAGATGACGGCAGCGATGACAATGCAGCCGACGACGCCCCAAATGCGCAGCGTCAGAATGCGGGTATCGCGAAGCGTGCGGTCGATTTGTTGGGGGTGCTCACTCATGAACGAACCATCACTCCGTCGGGGTCAATCTTATCTTGAATCTTCTTAAGCGTGCGGCGCAGCAGACGCGAAACCTGCACCTGCGAGATGCCCAGCTTCTTGGCAATCTCGATCTGGGTCATGCCCTTCACAAAACGCAGCTCGATAACCTCGCGCTCGCGAGGCGAGAAATCGCGGATGGCTTCCTCGATTACCAGACGGTCATCGGTAAAGTCGAGCTCGTTGTCGTCGTCGGCATAGCGATCGAGAATCGAGGGAGCATCGTCGGAGTCGGACGCGCCGGGAGCCTCGATGGGCACCGAGGTATAGGCCGAGGACGATTCCATGGCTTCGAGCACCTCGTCAACGGTCACGCCAAGGTAATCGGCGATTTCCTCAACCTTGGGCGAACGCTGAAGCTCGTTGGTGAGCTTATCGGTGGCCTGGTTAACCTTGGCCGAGAGCTCCTGCAGACGACGCGGCACGCGCACACTCCAGCCCTTGTCGCGGAAGTGGCGCTTAATCTCGCCCAAGATGGTGGGCGTGGCAAACGTCGTGAACTCAAGTCCGCGTTCAGGGTCAAAGCGGTCGATAGCCTTGAGCAGACCCAAATAGCCGACCTGCAAAAGGTCATCGAGCGGCTCGCCGCGGTTCTTAAATTTGTTGGCAAGAAACCTTACCAGATTCATATGGGACATGACGAGCTGCTCGCGGGCATCCGGATCACCGGTCTCCTTATAACGACGAAACAGCTCGCGGGTTTTCTCCTTGTCCCAAGCGGTCTTGCCGCTCCGGGAACGTTCGGTCATATTAGATATCCGCCTTGAGGTCGAGGGAAAGCGTTAGGGGCGCCGCAGTCTTTTCGTAGGAATCGCACACGCTTGCAAGAATGAGCTCGGCATACACAGCAGCCTGGTCATCCTCGTCGACGGTGGCCTGTTCCCCAAAGGTAAAGGTCATGCCGACGTGAGATTCGTCCACATCAAATTGAATGGTGATGTCGTCGCAGTCGACCGCGGTGCACCCAAAGATGAAGGCTTCCTCGGCAGCCATGCGGATGTCCTCGATACGATCGACAGACATAGAGCACAGGGCGCCGACGTTGGCGGCCGTCATGCGCACCAAGCGCGCGAGACGCGGATCACCGGCAACGCTCAGCGTGATGGGACAGGTTGCTTCGCTACTCATCGCAGGACTCCTCGGAGGTCTCGGCGGGCGTATAAGTGTAATACTGAGCGGGCTTAGCAGCGGGCTTCTGAACATCATCGTCGTCAGCAGCGGCATCGTCATCGCCAATCAGAACGCGCTCAGTAGGCTGCTCGGCCTCGGCGGCGGCAGCGGCGAGCTTGCGATCGGCGTCGGCTGCAGGAGCCTTCACCTTATTGAAGAGCTTCTGCACGGCGCCAGCAGCAGAATCAGTCACGCTCGATACGGCATTGCTGGCCTCGGCCACGCTGCCCGTGACCTCGGAGATGTCGCGAACGACCGCCTCAACCTCAACGAGGTTAGACGTCAGAGCATCAACGGCAGTCTTGCTCGACTTGAGGAGCGGCTCAACCTGTGCCAGCGCCGGGGTGAGCTCATCGACAGCGCCATCGAGCTTTGCCACCACAGGCTGTGCCTCGGCGAGCGTATTGTTAAGGTCACTCACCGTCTTGTCGAGCGAGTCGACGACGGTGCGAGTCTTGCGCAGCGTGAGCGCGAGCTCGACAACAGCCCACACGCCGGCAACGGCGAGCACCAGCAGGGCGATTTGAATGGGACTCATGCAAGCCTCCCGAAGGAATCGAAATACAGACGTTTTTCATGGTACCCCAAAGAAGGGCAAAGATACCCAAAGGGAATGCGCGAGGCGCCAATGGCCTACTTGGCCTTGATTGGCAACTTCATCCGAACACTTCCCACATTCATCCGCAC
>NZ_QSAS01000023.1:0-19077 GCF_003465485.1 Collinsella sp. AF11-11
GACCGCGACATGGGGTCGCGGTCCGGCCCCTTTGCGACGAATGAAGCAATCAGGTCAAAGCAGCTAAAAAAGACACGTCCCAAAAAGACTGCCCGTGTGGGTTTGGCTAGGTTCGGGCGCTGTCCGCGCCGTGGGGGAAAATCGTTCAGTCAGAACACGAACCCGCATCGGAGCTCATCACATGGCATTCGTCCATCTGCACAATCACACTGTTTTCTCCATGCTCGACGGCGCAACCCGTATCCAGGATATGGTCAATCGTGCCGTTGAGCTGGGCATGCCCGCCGTGGCCATTACCGACCACGGCTACATGTATGGCGTACCCGACCTGGCGCTGGCCTGCGACGCCGTCAACCACAACACGCCCGAGTACAAAACCTGGAGCCACGACAAGGCCTTCTTGGAAAAGGACCGCCGCGACGAGCTGGTGGAGCCCGATCCCGAGTCCAGCCCGCGCGAGCATGCCCAGTATGTGAAGGACATGGCCATGTGGGACGAGAAGGGCAACATCGACGAGCTCAAGCCGCCTCTGGTCATCAAGCCCATCTTTGGCTGCGAGGTCTACTTTACGCCGGACGAGACGCTTGCCCGCGACCATAAGCCCGAGCTCTACCACATGATCCTTCTGGCCAAGGACCAGGAGGGATACGTCAACCTGATGCAGACGGTCTCCGAGGCCGCCGTGCAGGGCTTTTACTATAAGCCGCGCGTGACGCTCGACAACCTGCGCCGCCACGCCAAGGGCATGATCTGCACGAGCGCCTGCATCGCGGGCATCATCCCCAAATACATCGACCGCGGTGACATGGAGGGCGCCATCAAGTGGGCCGAGACCTTCCGCGATACCTTCGAACCCGGCGACTTTTACATCGAGATCCAGGAACACGGCATCACTACCGACAATGGTCTGACCGACGAGCAGATGGACCGTACGCTCATCGATATCGCCGAGCAGGTGGGCGTCAAGGTCATCGCCACCAACGACTTCCACTACCTGCGCCGCGAGGACGCGCCCGTGCAGGACGTCATCATGTGCATCGGTATGAACGCCAAGGTCGACGACCCTAACCGCATGCGCATGACTGGCTCGGAGTTTTACATGAAGACCGAGGAGGAGATGCGGGCGATGTTCCCGTATTGCCCCGAGGCCTGCGACAACACGCTCGAGATCGCCGACAAGTGCTACGTTGAGCTGGACTGGGACTCCATCATCCTGCCGCGCTTCCCGCTGCTCGATCCCGGCGAGACGCACGAGAGCCAGTTCCGCCGCGAGTGCGAGAAGGGCCTGCGCCAGCACTACGGCGACGACTGGGCCACGCGCGAGATTGGTGGCGTCAACATCAAAGAGCGCTTTGAGTACGAATACAAAGTCATCTGCGACAAGGGCTTTGCCGCCTACTTCTTGATCGTTGCCGAGTACGTGCAATGGGCCAAGGACAACGGCATCGGCGTCGGCCCCGGCCGTGGCTCGGCCGCCGGCGCTATCGTCGCCTACGCCATGAACATCACCGCGTTCGACCCGCTCGAGAACGGTCTGATGTTCGAGAGGTTCCTGTCCCCGCAGCGTACCGAGATGCCCGATATCGATATGGACTTCGACGATGAGCGGCGCCTCGAGGTCGTGGAGCACGTTCGCCAGCTCTACGGCCCCGAGAAGGTCACCCACGTCATCACCTACTCGACCATTAAGGCCAAGCAGGCCATCAACGACGCTGCGCGCGTCCTGGACTACCCGGTCTACATGGGCCAGCGTCTGTCCAAGATGGTCTCGAGCGACCCCAAGGTCAAGCTCAAGCAGGTGCTCGAAAAGCAACCCGGCAAAGAGGATCTGTTTAACCCCGATTTTGCCGAGGCCTATAAAAAGGACGACGACGCCCGCCGCATCATCGACACGGCGCTCTCGATTGAGGGCCTTACCCGTGGCGAGGGTGTGCACGCGTGCGCCGTTCTGATCTGCCGCGACCCCGTCAACGAGCACGTGCCCACCAAGCTCGACACCAAGGGCGGCGTCGAGATTACCCAGTACGAAGGTCATACCGTTGCCGACATGGGCCTGCTCAAGATGGACTTCTTGGGCCTGCGCACGCTGACGGTTATCTCCAAGGCCAAGGCAAACATCAAAAAGAACTTCGGCATCGACATCAAAGAGGAAGAGATCCCCTTTGACGACCCCGAGATCTTTAAGCTCATGGGCTCCGGCCATACCGCCGGCGTCTTCCAGGTCGAGTCCGCCGGCATGACGGCCACGATCAAGAACATGAAGCCCACCGAGTACAAGCACGTCGTGGCATTGATCGCCCTGTACCGCCCGGGCCCGCTGGGCGCCGGCATGGTTTCGTCCTACATCAACCGTATGAACGGCAAGGAGCCGGCCGTCTCCTACGACGACCGCCTGGACGACATCCTGGGCGAAACCTACGGCACCATGGTCTACCAGGAACAGGTTATGCTCATCTCCGTCGAGATGTGCGGCTTCTCCAAGGGCGAATCGGACTCGCGTATCCGTAAGCCCGTGGCTAAGAAAAAGATCAAGCTGCTCACGTCGACGGTGCTGCACTGGGAGGATGGCTCGGACGAGACCACCTACGACCACTGGATGAACGGCGCTATCAAGAACAACTACACGCGCGAGGTCGCCCAGAAGATTTGGGACGATGTTCTCGAGTTCGCATCCTACGCCTTCAACAAGTCGCACTCCGCCGGCTACGCCATCCTGGTTATGCAGACGGCGTGGCTCAAGGCGCACTATCCGCACGAGTACATGGCGGCCGTTCTGACGTCCTATACGGGCAAGACCGACAAGATCGTGCACTACGTCTCGGCGTGCCGTCACGACGGCATCCCCGTGCTGTCGCCAGATGTCAACGAGTCCGGCACCGAGTTCACGGCTACCAAGGAGGGCGTGCGCTTTGGTCTGGCCGGCATCCGCGGCGTGGGCACCGGCGTGGCGCAGGCGATTATCGCCGAGCGCGAGGCGGGCGGTCCGTTTAAGACACTGCACGACTTTGTCGAGCGCGTGGACTCGAGCCAGGCCAACCGTCGCGTAATCGAATCGCTGATCAAGGCAGGCGCCTTCGACTCCACGGGGTATCCGCGTCGTCAGATGATGCACTTTGTGGACAAGAACAACCCCGAGAACATCATCGACGCCGCGATAAAGCGCCAGAAGGACCGCGCGAGCGGCCAGACCTCGTTCTTCGACATGTTTGGCGACGTTGAGGGCTCGGGCTTTGAGGTGAGCGTGCCCGATCCGGACGGCCAGGAGTGGGACCGCCACCTTAAGCTGAGCCAGGAGAAGGAGGTTCTGGGCATCTATGTCTCGGACCACCCGCTGCGCCCGTTTGAGTATGCACTAGCCAAGGCGCGCGACTTCTCGTTCTCGCAGATCGATACCGGCTACGAAGTTCAGAATCCTACGGGCGGCACCATCAACCAGGAGATTCCCGAGGGCAAGGCGCTGTGGTGGGCCGGCATGGTCTCGAGCGTGTCCAAGCGCGTGACCAAAAACGGTGACCCCATGGGCATCGTGCAGCTCGAGGACATGGAAGGCGAGGCCACCGTCGTCGTGTTCCCCAAGACCTATAAAGAGGCCGAGGGGTACCTGTACGGCGAGGTCGATCCCGAGACCGGCGCGCAGCTGTCCGATGCCTTTGTGCGCATTAAGGGCAAGCTCGAGCGCTCGGACCGCGGCGACCAGATCATCGCGCAGGAGATCGTGCCGCTCGAGCTCAACGAGGAGAACAACAAGCCCAAGGTGTTTGAGGTCATGGTGCCCAACAGCCGCTTTAGCCAGGGCAATATGGCGCGCCTGGCCACGGTGCTCACCGCTAACCCGGGCGGCGACCGCGTGGAGATCTTTATCGAGCAGGTGGACGGGCGCGTGCTGCGTGCCGAGGTACCTGCCAAGGTCAACGCGCGTTCGATTCCGCTGCTGGCCGAGGCCAAGGCCATTGTGGGTAACCAGGGCCGCGTGACGGTGATCTAAGCTACCCCGGGTGAGATTGGAGGAAGTGATGGCGCAGGGGACGTTTGTGCAGGCGCTTCGCAAAGAGGCGGCGTTGAGCGGCACCTTTATGAAGGGGCGTTCGCTCATGCTCAACGGCGCCGTGCTGTCGATCGAGGACAGCGGCTCGCGCTTCTCCAAAAACGTGACGGTCGAGGGCTCGGTGCGCGGTTCGCGTGGCGACCTGTACAAGACGCACGTGGCGCTCGACATGGACGAGCACGAGGTGATCGACTACGACTGCGATTGCCCCGCCGCCTATCGTTACCCCGGTATGTGCAAGCACGCTATTGCCACGGCTCTGGCGTATTTGGATGCCAGCGGCGCCGAGCCCGTCGAAGGTTTGCGCACGCCGGTTCGCACGTTTACGGCGCAGTCGAAACAGCCCGCGCGCACCGCACCCAAAGCGCCGGCCGTCAACCCCAACTTTCCCTTTCCGGCGCCCGTCCCCACGAGCCCGAGCCTTGTGGCGGCGCTCTCCGATCTTTCGGACGCGCGCATGGATGAGCTGGCGAGCATGCGCCGCAAGCTTGCCGGTGCCGTTGATCCCGACGCCCCCAAAGCGGCATTGGAGCCCTCGTTGGTGCCGTACTACAATCCGCTGTTCGCTGACCGCTTTAGCTGGGCGCTCGAGTTCCGCATTCGCTGTGGATCGGTCTCCTACGTGGTCAAGGACATCGACGGCATGGCCGATGCCTACGTGCGCGGCGGCACGTTCTCCTATGGCAAGAAGCTCACGTTTGTCCATTCACCTGAGGCCTTTGACGAAACATCGGCAAAGCTGCTCAACCTTGTTGTGACGACAGTTGCCTATCTCGATGACATCACAAGCTCGCGTTCGGCGTCGTACGACTTTGCCCGCAGCGGTTTTGTTGCCGAGCGTCAGTTGCCGCTGTCCGAGCATAGCATCGTATATGTGCTGGACCTGCTGCGCGGCCAGACCATCTCCTTTGAGCCCGCCTGGTCGCGGGGGATGACGACGCATCGCACCTACGACGTGGCGGTTGAGCTGTCTCCGCAAGGGGAGGACGAGGCATCCGCTAAGCGCCCACCGCTGCTTGCCGCCAAAATCGCGCCGGCGGCTGGTGGTAGCTATGACCTGCGCCTGCCCGCCGATATGTACTGCTTTGCGTCGGGCGATGCCGCCTACTTGGTTGACACGCGCCGCGCGCGCCGTACCGACGCTGCATTTGCTCAGCATGCCGCACCTTTTTTGTCGCGCTTGCTGCCGTGCCGCACGCCCGCCCATATTGCCGCCGAGCAGGTGGGTGAGTTCTGCCGTATGGCGCTGCCCATTTTGCGCGACTATACCGACCTCACCGCGCCCGCCGCGCTCGATACTGTGGCACCCGAGGCGAGCTTTGCCATGGCAATCGGCGTCGACGATGGTCTTGTGACCTGCAAAATTACGGTTACCTACGGCGATTGGTCGGCTGATCTCTTTAGTCTTGGTGCTCCGGGCAGTCCTTTCGAAGAGCAACGCCCCGGCGTTCCGCCCCGCGATACGCTGGCGGAGTTTCGCGTTATGGACACGGCTGCCATGTACTTCGATTTCTACGAGGGCGGCCTGGCGTTTGAGGAGCGCGATGACGAGAGCCTGTTCCACTTGCTGACCGAGGGCCTGTCTGCCCTGTCCGAGCTGGGCGAGGTCATGCTCAGCGACCGTCTGCGCCAGATTTCGGTCCGCCCTGCGCCCAAGCTCTCGGTGCGCGCGACCGTCAAGAGTAACCTGCTCGATGTCGAACTGGGCGCGAGCGGCCTTTCGGCGGCAGATCTTGCCATCTATCTGGACTCGTACAAGCGCCACCAGACGTTCGCGCGCCTGACGTCCGGCGACATCGTGCGCCTGGATGAGGGAGCGCGTGCCGCGTTTGGTCTTGCCGAGGACCTAGGCGTCGATGCCGTCGACCTGCTCGACGGCGTGTCGCTTCCCGCGTCGAGTACCCTTTTTGTCGATAGCATGCTCGCACGCACGCCGGCGCTCGAGGCCGATCGCGACGCTGCGTTCCGCCGCACCGTCGAGCGCCTGGACACGCTCGGCAAGATGGACTTTACGGTGCCGGCATCGCTCAAGGCAACGATGCGCGGCTACCAGGTCGACGGATACCAGTGGCTCGGCTCGCTCGAACACCTGGGCCTTGGCGGCATCTTGGCCGACGACATGGGCCTGGGCAAAACGCTCCAGATGATCGCGCATATCCTGGCGCGCGTGGAGGCGGGGGACACCAAGCCCACGCTCGTGGTATGCCCGGCCTCACTCGTGTACAACTGGACTGCCGAGCTGGAGCGCTTTGCCCCGTCGCTCGATGTGTGCGCCATTGTGGGCGCCAAGGCTCAACGTCGTGTACAGATTGCCGGCGTGGCCGAGCATAACGTGGTCGTAACGTCGTATGACCTTATGCGGCGCGATATCGACGAGTACGTCGAGCAGGATTTTGCCCGCGTGGTGCTCGATGAGGCACAGTACATTAAAAATCCGCTCACGCAGGTGGCGCGCGCTGCCAAGCGCCTGCCTGCCGGCGTGCGCTTTGCCCTGACGGGCACGCCCATCGAAAACCGCCTGTCCGAGCTCTGGAGCATCTTCGACTTTTTGATGCCGGGCCTTTTGGGGACGCGCGAGTCGTTTGCCAAGCGCTTTGAGAGCCCGGTCGAGCACGCCGAGGGTGACAGTGCCGCTCGCCTGCAGGCGCTCGTGTCGCCGTTTGTGCTACGCCGCGTAAAGGAAGACGTGGTGGCCGATCTACCCGAAAAGATCGAGGACACCGTCATGGCACAGCTCACCGGCGAGCAGCGCAAGCTCTACCTGGCCAACCAGGACCGCATCGCCCAGCAGGTGCAGCGCCGCGAGGCATCCGAGTTTAAAAAAGACAAGCTCAAAGTGCTCGCCGAGCTCACCAAGCTGCGCCAGATCTGCTGCGACCCGCGTCTACACTACGAGGATTACAAGGCGGGGAGCGCCAAGCTCGATACGTGCATGGAGCTCGTGCACGGCGCACTCGACGGCGGGCATCGCATCCTGTTGTTCAGCCAGTTTACGGGCATGCTCGATATCATCGGCAAGCGCTTGGCCAAGGAGGACATCGCCTTCCTTAAGCTCACGGGCGCTTCGTCTAAGGAGAGCCGCGCCAAGATGGTCGCGCAGTTCCAAGCGGGCGAGGTTCCGGTCTTTTTGATTTCGCTCAAGGCGGGCGGCGTGGGCCTCAACCTGACGGCGGCCGACGTGGTCATTCACTACGACCCGTGGTGGAACGTGGCGGCGCAGGACCAAGCGACCGACCGCGCGCATCGTATTGGCCAGCAACATACCGTGACCGTGTACAAGCTCATCGCCAAGGACACGATCGAGGAACGCATTATGCAGATGCAGGAGTCCAAGCGCGACCTGGTCAACAGCGTGCTTGGCGGCGACGGCATCTCGTCGGCGCTGTTCACGCGCGAGGATGTTCTGGCACTGCTCGGCGGTGACGGTCGCTAGCCGCGCGCGGGGTGGGACTGCTGGAGTGGGCAGGACGGTCGACGCATTTTGGCCCGACCGCTTGCCTGATCCGTTATGTGTTCATTTGCAATGCCGTGGATGGTTTGTCTGCCTTTGGGCATAAGAACCATCAAGAACATTGGCACATCAGAAAAGGAGAACATCATGGCGAAATTCTTTAAGGACCCCGACGGTAAGCTCATCGCCGCCCTTGGCAACGACGTTGCAACCCCTGCCGGCTGCACGGAGCTGACCGCGAACACCGAGGACGCGGCGCACGAGAAGCACGTGCCTGTTGTCGAGACCGAGCGCGACGGTCACGTGATCCGCGCACGCGTGGGCTCGGTCGAACATCCCAGCCTGCCCGAGCACTATATTGAGTGGATCGCCCTTGAGGCTGAGGGCCGTCTGGAGATCCATTACCTTGAGCCCGGCATGAAGCCCGCGACGTTTTTTGCCGGCGGTTCCAAGACCGGTACCGTCTATGCCTACTGCAACCTGCACGGGCTGTGGTCCGCGACGTTCTAGGAGCGCGCCCCCGCTCGGGGTATCATAGCTAGCATATGCACATGCGAGCGCCGACTGCATTATGCGGCCGGCGCTTTTACTGCGACAACGATGGTTTACGACGGAAAGGGCTGAGCCATGAAGTTCGCGCTTGCACAGATCGATATGCGCCTGGGTGATATTGAGGGCATTTGCGGCCGCATCGAGGACCAGGCTCGTCTGGCCCACGGGCGCGGGGCGCGCGTGCTGTGCGTTCCGGCTCCGCTCTTTATGGGCGCCATGCCCGGGGGCCTGGTGGGCGCTGCCGACTTTGAGCACGACATGCTTGCCGGCTTGACTGGTGTCGCCGAGCGCATCCAGGAGCTTGACATGATCTGCATCGTGCCCGCGGCGGTTTCGTTTGAGGGTCAGCCGCTGCTCGACTACATGATGCTCAAGGACGGTCATGTGGTGCCGGCGCGTTCGAGCATTGCCCTGCAGCGCGGCGAGAACAATGATACGCGCTGGGCGCCGCCGGTGTTTGACGTGGACGGCGTGCGCATCGCCGTGGTGTTTGACCTGGACCGCGAACTCGAGATGCTGCCGACTGGCGTCGACCTCATTGCGTATTTCCAATTCAACGCGTTTGACATGACCGACCGCGAGACTGCTGCCATTGCCGCCGTACGCAGCGGCGCCTACCGCAAGATCGCATCCAAGCGCAGCGTGTGGTTTGCCTGCATGGCGCCGGTCGGTGCCTATGACGAGTCGGTGTATACCGGCGGTTCGTTTGTGCTCGACGACTGCGGCCGCGTGGTGGCCCAGGCGCCGTGTTTTGAGGAGAGCCTGCTGGTTCAGGAGATTCAGCGCGGCGTGATGCTCGATGCCCTGGAAGATCACGAACTGCCCGAGTTTCGTTCCGAGGAGTGGCTGTGGCAGGCGCTGGTGCTCGCTGTGCGCGACAACGCCCGAGCCCACGGTGCGTCGCGTGCTGTGGTGGCACTCGAGGGTGACTTGCCGTCGTCCCTGCTGGCGGCGCTGGCCGTCGACGCTCTGGGCCCGCGTAATGTGATTGGCCTGGTGCTGGGGCGCAACCGTATTTTTACGCCGGCGCAGGAGGAGGTGGAGGCCGCCCGCTGTGCCGCCGTCCGCGCCATCGCCGAGCGTCTGCACATTCGCACCGTCGAGCGCGATGCACCGGATGCGGCGCGTGTGCTCGATCGCGACGTGTCGGCGGGCGATGCCGAGCGTCTGCGCTCGCGCACGTTGGGCCTCATGCTGGAGGACACGGCGCTCGAGCTGGGTGCGATGGCGCTGAGCCCGCTGTCCAAAACCGAGTACGCGCTGGCGGCGCCCGCCCTTTCCGGCGGCTACCAGGGCGACTTTGCGCCCTTTGGCGATGTGTATCTGTCGACGCTTGAGTTTGTGGCACGTGTGCGCAACCGCACGTCTGCCGTGGTGCCCCAAGAGCTCGTGACGCTCAACGCGGTGGAGGATTGCATGGAACGCGTGCTGGCGCAAGCGCTCTCGACGCTCGACGGTCCGGTCGACATGCTCGACCGCGCGGCGCAGCTGCTCGGTGGGCTCGAACCGGGTGAGGTCGATGGTGCGCTCGAGGCGCACGTGGACCGCAATCGATCTTTCGACGACATCCCGATGGCCGCTGGCAAGCCTGAGGCCTGCTCGCTGCTGCTGATGCTCGTTCGACAGGGTGAGGCTGCCCGCCGCATATTGCCGACGGCACCGATCGTCTCGTCCCGCTCGTTTGCCGAGCGCTCTTGGCCGTACATGCTCGCCTGGTCCGACCTGGGGCTTAATGGCAAGGAGCGTATGTCGGTCGATTCGCTGGCGCGCGCCGAGGTGCGCCGTTTTGCTGACGAGGATACGAGTGAGCGCATGCGAAACGAGATGATGGGCGTGCTGGGCGAGCTACTGGGTATTTCGCCCGAGCAGATGGAGGAGCTGCGCTCCGAGGACGGTCAGCGTCGTTTGCACGAGGGAATGAAGAAGTTCGAGGGCGAGGTTCAGGACGCCATCGATAAGATGATGGGCGGTCAGGGCGGCTCGCAAGGTGGTCCCCAGGGTGGTCCGATGCCGCATCCGCCGGTGGATCCCCGACAGTTCCCATTCTTCTCGCAGAACTAAACTGGGGACGGGGCCAAGGTTACGCGGTTTTGCCAAACCGCGTAACGAGTCGACGCTGCGCGAGCCCCTGTCGGGCAATCTGCCGCTCAAACCGTCGCTTGCGTACAGAAGTACGCGGCGCTCCTCTTTCGCGACACCTTGCCACGGCAGGGACTCGCTCGCTGACTTATGCTCAACCTATGGTTCAACCTTGCTTGTTAGATACGGTCGCTGTTGTGTTATTCTAGAACAGACGTTCGTGAATAGTGCGCGAGGCCTTGTCTTGCGCCGTACTTGTGGCGAGGGGAGGTTGGCTTGGTCATTTTGGGTATCGACCCCGGTTTGGCCCATACGGGTTGGGGGATTATCGAGGAGCGGCGTGGCGAGGTTCGCTGCCGTGCCTACGGTTGTATCGAGACCAGCGCGGGTAGTCCGCTCGCGGTGCGCCTGTCGCATATCGCCCGCGACCTCAAGGGTGTCGTGGAGCGTTATCGACCCGATACCGCTGCCATCGAGAGCATCTACTTTGGCGCTAATGTCCGCTCGGCAATCCCCACGGCACATGCCCGCGGTGCCGCGCTCGTGGCGCTTTCGGAGTGCGCGCTCGAGATCGGCGAGTACACGCCTATGCAGATCAAGCAGGCTGTGGTGGGTACCGGTGCCGCAGATAAGCGGCAGGTCGCCTACATGGTGCGCACGCTCACGCAGCTCGATCACGACCCGCATCCCGACCATGCCGCCGATGCCCTGGCCTGCGCCATCTGCCACGTTAACCTCAGCCGCACCCGGGCGCTTACCGGCGGCGAGTTCTATCAACAGAGAGGAACCGGATACTGATGATCTCCCAGCTCCACGGAACGCTTGTCGAGGCCACGATGAGCTCTGCTGTCGTCGATGTGTCGGGCGTTGGCTTTGAGCTCGGCATCTCGGGCAGCACTGCGGCCACGTTGCCGACGCCCGGCGGCGAGGTCCGCCTCTACACGCGTATGCAGGTGCGCGAGGACGCCATGACACTTTTCGGTTTTTCCTCTAAGGATGAGCGCACGATGTTCGATCGGCTCGTGTCTGTCTCGGGCGTTGGCCCGCGCTTGGCGCTCGCCGTGCTTTCCACCTATACCGTGGGGCAATTGTATTCGCTGGTGATGGTCGAGGACGACAAGGGCATGGCCAAGGTGCCCGGTGTGGGCAAAAAGACAGCTCAGCGTCTGATCCTGGAGCTCAAGAGCACCTTTGCCAAGGATAAGGGCTTTGTGCCGGTCGACGTGATTCCCGGCCAGGTTGCGATGCCCGTGCCCGCTGCCGCTCCCTCGGCCATCGATGACGCCCGTGCGGCGCTCCTTTCCATGGGCTTTAGCCCGCAGGAGACCGATGTTGCCCTGAGCGGGTATGATGGGCAGAATATGCGTGTCGAGGATCTGCTCGGCGCGGCGCTTAAGCGACTCGGAATGGATGCGTGATGTGGGAAGCCGATGACTCTCAGGACCTGTGGGCGACGCCCGGCAACTCGCCGGCGGCATCCATGGCGCACGGCGAGCGCATGGTGGGCTCGGAGCTGACGGCCGAGGACCTCGATGTCGACCGCACTTTGCGCCCCCAGCGCCTGGACGACTACTGTGGCCAGGAGCACATCAAGCAGAGCCTGCGCGTGTTGATCGAAGCGGCGCAGAGCCGTGGCGAGACGCTCGACCACGTGATTTTCTCGGGTCCTCCGGGCCTGGGCAAGACCACGCTGGCCACCGTTATCGCCAACGAGCTGGGCGCTCAGATCAAGACCACGAGTGGCCCTGCCATCGCGCGCACCGGTGACCTGGCGGCTATCCTTACCAACCTGCAGCCGGGTGATGTGCTGTTTATTGACGAGATCCACCGCCTCAACCGTTCGGTCGAGGAGGTCCTGTACCCCGCGATGGAGGACTTTGCCCTCGATATCGTGATCGGTAAAGGCCCGGCCGCACGATCGATTCGCCTGGATATCCCCAAGTTTACGCTGGTGGCGGCAACGACCCGCTCGGGTATGCTGACTGGCCCGCTGCGCGACCGCTTTGGCATTTCATATCGCCTGGATTACTACACGGTCGAAGAACTCGCGCAGATTGTGACGCGCTCGGCGTCCATCCTGGGTGTGACAATAGACCATCCGAGCGCGCTCGAGATCGGCTCACGCTCGCGTGGCACGCCGCGCTTGGCTAACCGTTTGCTCAAGCGCGTGCGCGACTATGCGCAGGTGCGTGGCAACGGCCCCATCGAGCTCGATATTTGCCGTCAGGCGCTCGAGTTCTTCGAGATCGACGAGCTCGGCCTGGACTGGATGGATATTCGTATCTTGGAGACGCTTGCCAAGACGTTCTCCGGTCGTGCCGTGGGACTTACGACCCTTGCCAGCGCGGTGGGCGAGGACCCGGGCACGCTCGAGGATGTCTATGAGCCCTATTTGCTGCAGTGCGGGTTGATGATTCGTACGCCGCAGGGCCGTCAGGCAACCCTTCGCACCTTTGAGCACCTGGGGATTGAACCTACCGTTTAGGGCGCTTTGTTTTGGCGGGCTGTTGGGCTATCGCCGGGCATCGGGTAAACATATCGCCGTTCATCGGTTATGGGCGTTTTACTATTGCGCGCCCGTGCTATGCTGAATTGGTCTTTTTCTCATCCGGTAACGAAAGGACCGCCCATGCCTACTGACATCGAAATCGCACGTTCTGTCACGCCGCTGCCTATTACCGAGGTGGCCAAGAACGCCGGCGTCGACGTTAAGCACCTTATTCCGTACGGCTTCGACAAGGCTAAGGTCGACTATTCACTGCTCAACGAGCCGACTGATCACCAGGCCAAGCTCGTCCTCGTGACCGCTATCAACCCAACGCCTGCGGGCGAGGGCAAGACCACCACGACCATCGGTCTGGCCGATGGCCTGCGTCGTCGCGGCGTCAAGAGTGCCGTGGCCCTGCGCGAGCCTTCGCTCGGCCCTGTCTTTGGCGTTAAGGGCGGTGCTGCCGGCGGCGGCTGGGCTCAGGTCATCCCCATGGAGGATATCAACCTGCACTTTACCGGCGACTTCCACGCTATCGGTGCCGCCAATAACCTGCTGGCCGCCATGCTTGATAACCACATCCAGCAGGGCAACCAGCTCGGTATCGACGTTAAGCGCATCACTTGGAAGCGCGTCGTCGATATGAACGACCGTCAGCTGCGCCACGTCATCGACGGTATTGGCGGTAAGGCCCAGGGCGTGCCGCGCGAGGACGGCTTCGATATCACCGTCGCCTCCGAGGTCATGGCAATCCTGTGCCTGTCTACGAGTATCAGCGACCTCAAGGAGCGCCTGGGCGAGATCGTCGTCGGCTACAGCTTTGCCGGCGAGCCCGTCCGTGCCCGCGACCTTAAGGCCCAGGGTGCCATGGCCGCGTTGCTTAAGGACGCGCTCAAGCCCAACCTGGTGCAAACGCTCGAGGGCACGCCCGCGTTTGTCCACGGCGGTCCCTTCGCCAACATCGCCCACGGCTGCAACTCTATCATGGCCACGCGTATGGCGATGCGCTTTGGCGATGTTGCCATTACCGAGGCCGGCTTCGGTGCCGATCTGGGTGCCGAGAAGTTCCTCGACATCAAGTGCCGTATGACGGGCGTTCGCCCCAGCGCCGTCGTGGTCGTCGCGACCGCTCGTGCGCTGAAGTACAACGGTGGCGTCGCCAAGGCCGACCTCAACGAGGAGAACCTCGAGGCACTCAAGGCCGGCATGCCCAACCTGCTGCGTCACGTCGACAACATCCAGAACGTTTATGGTCTGCCCTGCGTAGTCGCCATCAACCGCTTCCCGGCGGACACCGAGGCCGAGCTTGCGCTCATCGAGTCCGAGTGCCAGAAGCTCGGCGTCAACGTTAAGCTTTCCGAGGTCTGGGCCAAGGGCGGCGAGGGCGCGCTCGAGCTTGCCGATGAGGTCATGCGTCTGATTGAGCAGCCGAGCGAGCTCAAGTTTGCCTATGAGGACGGCGCTGATGTCGCTGATGCCCTCGAGGCCGTTGCCACCAAGGTCTACCGCGCCGACGGCGTTGACTTTACGCCGGCCGCCAAGCGCCAGCTCGCCGAGCTGCGCGAGAACGGCTTTGGCAACCTGCCGGTGTGCGTCGCCAAGACGCAGTACAGCTTTAGCGACAACGCCAAGGCCCTGGGCGCTCCCGAGAACTTCCGCATCACGGTGCGCGAGCTCAAGGTTTCTGCCGGCGCCCACTTTGTGGTCGCGCTGACCGGCAGTGTTCTGACCATGCCGGGCCTGCCCAAGGTGCCCGCGGCCGAGAACATCGACGTCGACAACGACGGCAACATCACCGGTCTGTTCTAGGCAAGAGCGACGTTATTGCCGCCTGTCCGCCCCGCCGTGCCCCACAGCACGGCGGGGCTTTTGTTTCTAGCCGCGCTTGTCTTGTAGATACCGACGGGCTTTGCCCATCATGGGCTTTTGCGCGGGTAGAATGCATGGATAACTTGATGCTTACGGGCGACGGAAAGGAATCGTTGCATGGATCAGGACAAGACAACCGTGATGGGCGGCTACGGTTCCGCGCAGGCTGGCGATAGCGCCGATGCGACCCGCGTTGTTCCCAACCCCGGTTATACCGACCCCGCCGCGACGCAGCCTTCTGCCGAGCCAACCCGGGTTATGGGCTATGGCGACACAGCGCGGGATTCTTATGCTGTATCTTCGCAAGGCTCCTATGGCGACGCAGCTCCGGACCCGTTTGATTACGCGCCGCAGGATTCTTATGCCGCCTCGACGCCGAATCCCTATGATGACCTGCCGCAAAATCCCATTCCGCAGCCTCAGCAGACGACGTATATGCCTCGCACGGCGCAGCCTCGCTACGAGTCGCGCGAGCCGTATCGCGAGTACCCCAAGTCGATTCCGCAATATGGCGAGGACGAGGAGAAGAAGCCGTCGCGTTCGTCGAGCGTGATCAAGAAGATCCTCATCGTGCTGGCGATCTTCTTTGCGCTGTCGGTTGTGTTTGCCATTGTGTCGGGCATGCTCAACAAGCGAGGGAGTTCAACGGCTGATACCGCTGCCGAGCAAACCGAGTCCGCCTCGTCTAGCACCGTCGATCTGAGCGATATCCCGGGGCAGTACTGGTCCAACGCCAAGAAGCTCCTCAAGTCGCGCGGCGCCAATCTTTCGAATGCCGTGGTCCTGACTGATGATGGCTCAACGCCCGTCATCGATGCCAACTGGGTCGTTACTTCTGCTTACTATAACGACAGCGGCAACCTCGAAATTCAACTCACGCACAAGAATAGCTCGGGCAACTCACCCGACGGCCAAAGCGGTACCGACAGCTCGAGTTCCAATACGTTGGAGGACTTGAGCAACAAGGCACAGGAGCTTGGGGATAAGGCCCAAGAGCTGGGCGACACGGCCCAGAACCTGGGCGACACCGCTCAGAACTTGGGCGGCATGGCGACGGATGCCTGGAACGCCCTACAAAACGGCATCTCGGGCACGCAGGGAAACTAGCTGTTAAGCGGGCTACAGCTGCTCGGCCGGACGGTCGGGCGAGCTAAAGCCCGAGTCAAACGTAACGACGCATGAGGCATTGGGTCGGCGCTCGTGCACGATGCGCGTGACGAGCTCCAGCAGCTCCTCGTCGGATATGTCAAAGCCGTCGGGACGCACAAGGTCAAACGAAACGAACCCGTCGTGCTCGTGCAGGTCGTGGATGGAGAGCGCGGGATCGATCTGCGTAACGCCACGCTTGACCCAGCCGCGTAGGTCGTCGCCGGTGGTGGCGATGGGGTCGCAGTGCAACGTGATGCCAATGCCCATCTGGCGCTTGATGTCGTGCTCGATGGTGTCTAGGATCTCGTGGTGCTCAAATGCGTCGCCCTCGCCGGGCATCTCCACGTGGGCGCTGGCAAACTGACGACCGGGGCCGTAGTCGTGCACCATCAGGTCGTGTGTGCCCAAGACCTGCGGATAGGACATGATCTTGTCGCGGATTGCCTGGACGAGCTTGGGATCGGGCGCTTGCCCCAGCAACGGGCTGATGGCGTCGCGCACTAGGCCCATGCCGCTGATGCAGATGAAGATGCCCACACCCAAGCCCGCCCAGCCGTCGAGGTCAAAGCCGGTCGTTTGCGAAATAAGCGCCGCCGCTAAGACCGAGCCCGAGGTGATGACGTCGTTTTTGGAGTCCTGCGCCGTGGCAATGAGTGTTTCGGAATCGATACGGTTGCCCAGCGCGCGGTTGAATGCGGCCATCCAGAATTTGACGAGCATGGACAAGACGAGAGCGGCTAGGGAGACCAGCGTGTAGGCGGTGGGGGAGGGCTTGATGATCTTGGTGACCGACTCGAGGATCAGGTTGATGCCGACGGCGCAAACCAGGACGGCGACGAACAGACCGGCGAGGTACTCGTAGCGGCCGTGGCCATAGGGGTGGCCTTCGTCTGCCGGGCGGCTGGCAAGGCGGAACCCGAGCAGGCTCACGATGTTGCTCGAGGCGTCGGAGAGGTTGTTGAAGGCGTCGGCGATGAGCGAGACAGAGCCGGCGAGCAGGCCCGCGATGCCCTTGGCCAGGCACAGAGTGATGTTGAGGCCAATGCAGATGAGGCTTGCGGCGAAGCCCGCGTTGGTGCGGCAGGAGGTATCGACCGGCTCGCCCTCGCTGCCGGGAACAAGCGTATGTACCAGCCGATTTACAAATAGCATAGCGGTCGTCCTCACAATCATGTTTAAGGGGATAGTGTAGCTCGCATGGGCGCACCGTGCGCCGGTGCTCAGAAAATGCAGCAATGGTCTGCCCGCGCTAACGAGCAGGCCTTCCCGTCTGCCTGGGTGGTCCATTTTGGGCCACATGGGTATGGGCATGTGCCAGTTTGCTCGACATACTTAATGTCGACAGCCCCTGTGCAAAGGAGGACGCTTCCATGGACGAGATGTTTGCCATTAAATGCCAAAACTGCGGCGGCCCTATGTACTCACACCAGGCTAAACGCAGCTTTGAGTGCGCCTATTGCGGCACGGTCGTTCCGTGGCAGGCCGATGCGGGGGAGCCCAAGAGCGCTTTGGGCATTCGCCATGCGCCGCTGACGGTTGTCGATGGGCTACTTAAGCTCACCCATGTGTCGCAGCTCGAGCGCCCGGAGGACCCGGACTGGTATTTCTTTAATTCGCACTGGCGCAATCAGTCGGTTCTGGAGCATCTGCTATGGGAGGACCGCGGCACGGCGCAGGAGTTCCAAGAAGCCACGCACGTGAGCATTCCCTGCCCCTTCTGCGGCGCGTCCTTTGAAGGCGAGTCCACTCAGCGCGTGTTTGAGTGCCCGTCCTGCGGCAATAAGATCGGCGTTGCCGACCTGCTCAAGCCCGGTACCTTTAGCAAGCGCCTGACCATGGGCGTTGGCGCGGAGTATGTACCCGAGCAGGGTATTCCTTGCGAAATCTCACCGCAGCAGGCACGTGCCAACGCGCTGCAGCTGGTGCGCCAGTACCCCGACGCCTTTGCCGGGCACGACGTGGAAGACGCGATTCAAAACGACATGATGCTCTTCTACTTCCCCATGGCGCTCGCGGATCTGCGCATGATGGCGAGCTTCCCGGGCAAGGGCCTGAGCAAGGAAACCCTGGTGTACTACGAGGTGCTCGACTGGGCGTATCCGCGGGCAAACTACCTGGACGTTCGCCTCATGGGCATTTTGGAGCCGTGGGACTTTGCCAAGGTCGGTTCGTTCGATCCCGCCATGCAGGAAGGCGATTTCCGCGTCGTCTCCGTCGATGCGTCTACCAAGGACCAGGTGGTCATTGATAAGCTGGCGCTCGACATTGCCGGCAACGACGCCGAGGCGGTGCTGGGGCTCAATAAAAAGAGCATCCGCACCTGGGCGCGCAAGGCCCGCAAGCATAAGGACGGCCTGATGATGGTGCCGGTATACTTTGTCGACCGTCCGGCAACGGACAGCCGCGACGGTGAGCAGGTGCGCATCGCCGTGAACGGCCAGACGGGCCGCGCGGCCGCGGTGGTGTTTAGCGACAAGCGCGAGACGCATGTGGTGGCATCGCTCAACCCGAGCCTGCATCTGTCCGGCGAGAGCACCGTGCACGCCACGCCCATCGAGGTCAAATACGTTAAGTCGCCGTTTCTGTACCAGATCGTGCGCCGTGGAGGCGGCGAGCAGCAGCATCAGGTGGCAGCGGTCGCCGAGGGTTCTTACCGAGAAGAAAAGCCCAAACGCAAGGGATTGTTCGCTGCGATTTTTGGTAAGTAGGGGAGTGGTGCCGGGGCGTCGGGCTGCATCGCAAGGTCATGAGACGAACTTAAGACTGCTGGGAACGTGCTACCATTGTCGATAGCCTTAATCTTGTAAGAAGCGGAGGCCAGATTATGGGTTTTGCGGATCAGCAGCTTCAGCTTCAGGTACCGTATTCTCCTGACGACACGTTTAATGCCTTGAAGGCAGCTATGGAAAAGCTGCCTAAAGTAAAAGTTGATAGTGCATCGCCCACAACAAGAACAGTTGCAGCCGAGATTGGTATGAGCCTTTGGTCTTGGGGCGAAAATATCAGTATTTCGGTTGTTCCAGTTGAAGGCGGATCTGGCGTTACTGTCAAGTCGTCATCTAAGGTCAGGGCAAACGTATTAAACGGGGGCAAAAATGCAAAGAATATTGCCAAGATAGTCGATGCCCTATCGAAGGAGCTCGAGCGGTATCCGCAGGTTTCACAGACTATTGAGACGCTGGCGGATAGTGGTTGATGTAGTTGCAAGGCTTGAGAGGCTTGCAGCACTGCGTGAGAGTGGAGTACTTACCGAGGAAGAGTTTGCTGCAGAAAAGGCAAAAATCCTTTCGTAATCAGACACGATGGTTGGATTTGCATTCTATTATTGAACTTGTTTATACCAGGCTGAAAACATCGTGTGTAATAAAGGTGCGTAGTAGCCTCGTCTTGATTGGCGGGGTTGATTTCCAATCTCAGCCGAACACATTGAGCAAATAGGCCGTT
>NZ_QSAS01000024.1:0-10898 GCF_003465485.1 Collinsella sp. AF11-11
AGACTTTGTCCGGGGAAGTTCGCGAAGCCCACTTCCCCGGACAAAGTCTCCCCGCCCGGAGGCGGCCCCAGCGCGAGACCGTCCCGGATGCCTACTTACTCGTTGTCGCCCACGGTCATTTGCGTTGCGGAGAGCGCGCCGTCGGCAGCGGTTGCAGCTGCGGCGTCGGGCCAGACCCAGTCGGTGAAGGCCGGGTGATCGTAGCCCTCATCGCACGCGAACTCGAAGGCCTCGGTGCGGAATGCCTCCCACTTATCAATCTGCTCCGCAAACTTATCGGCGTCGACCAGGCGCAGCACGTCGGCGGCCAGTGCCCAGCGGTCCATGTTGTTCAGGCGCAGCATGTCGAACGGCGTTGTCGTGGAGCCTTTCTCCTCGTAGCCGTGGACGCGGAAGGCATCGTGGCCGGGGCGGTTCCAAATCAGACGGCGAATCGTGCCGGCATAAGCGTGGAACGCGAAGAGGACGGGCTTCTCGCCGCAGCCGAACAGCTCAGCCCAGCGCTCGTCGCTGAGAGCCTGGTCGTTCTCGCAGACGTTCTGGATCTTGAGCAGGTCGACCACGTTGACGAACCATACCTTGATGCCCAGCTCGCGCAGCATATCGGTTGCGGCCAGAGCCTCGAGCGTCGGCACGTCACCGCACGTGGCGACCACGACGTCGGCCTCGGCGAGCGAGTCGGCGGTCGATGCCCACTCCCACGTCGCGACACCCTCGGCAAGCTCGGCGCAGGCCTCGTCAACCGTCTGGAAAGTTGGGGCGGGCTGCTTGCCACAGAAGATGGCGTTGACGCAGTCGGTGGACTGGTAGACGCGCTCGGCCACGGCAAGCGCCATGTTGGCGTCAGCCGGATAGTAGGCATTCACGATATGCGTATCGTTTGCCTTGTTGAGCAACAGGTCGATAAAGCCGGGATCCTGGTGAGAGAAGCCGTTGTGGTCCTGGCGCCAGACATGGCTCGACAGCAAAATGTTGAGACCGCTGATGGGGGCACGCCACGGAATCTCGCGCTTGGTGGCCTCGAGCCACTTGCAGTGCTGGTTGACCATGGAATCGACCACGTGAACAAAGCTCTCGTAGGAGCTCCACACACCGGAGCGGCCGGTAAGCACGTAGGCCTCGAGGAAGCCCTCGCACTGGTGCTCGGAAAGCTGCTCAACGACCTTACCGGAGCCGGCGAGCAGCTCATCGTTGGCATCGTCCTCGTAGAAGCCGGCGTCCCACTGCTTCTTGGTCACCTTGTAGGCAGCCTGCAGGCGGTTGGACGCGGTCTCATCGGGGCCGAAGATGCGGAAGTCCTCCATGTTCTTGGCCAGAACATCGGCAGTGTACTCGCCAAAGACGCGTGCGGCCTCGGTGGAGCCCCAACCGTGACCCTTCTCGGCGACGGGAACCTCGTGGGCGTGGATATCGGGCAGCTCGAGCTCGCGACGCACCTTGCCGCCGTTCGCGTTGGGATTGGCGCCGATGCGCAGCTCGCCGGTCGGCATAAAGGCCGTCACCTCGGGGCGCACCTGGCCCTCGGGCGTAAAGAGTTCCTCGGGCTTGTAGGAGCGCAGCCACTCACGCAGCACGCGGAAGTGCTCATGGGTGTCCTTAGCGCTCGCCAGCGGCACTTGATGGGCGCGCCAAGAGTCCTCGGTCTTCTTGCCGTCGATCTGCTTGGGGCAGGTCCAGCCCTTGGGCGTGCGGAACACGATCATGGGGTAGGCTGGGCGGACCACGGTCTCGCCCGCGGCAGCCTGGGCCTGTGCGGTAGCCTTGATGTCGCAAATCTCGTCAAAGACCTGCTCAAACAGGGAGGCGAAGCGCTCGTGGATGCTCGCATGGCTCTCGTCGTCAAAGCCGGCGACAAAGAAGTGCGGCTTGTAGCCCATACCCTCGAAGAACTTGGCGAGCTCCTCGTCGGACACGCGGGCAAGGATGGTGGGGTTGGCGATCTTGTAGCCGTTGAGGTGCAGGATCGGCAGGACGATACCGTCGGTTGCCGGGTTCACGAGCTTGTTGGACTGCCAAGAGGTCGCGAGCGGGCCGGTCTCGGACTCGCCGTCGCCCACCACGGCCACGGCCAGCAGGCTCGGGTTGTCCATGACGGCACCGTAGGCGTGGCTAAGCGTGTAGCCGAGCTCGCCGCCCTCGTGGATGGAGCCGGGCGTCTCGGGCGCAAAGTGGCTCGGAATGCCGCCGGGGTAGGAGAACTGGCGGAAGAACTTCTGCAGACCGGCCTCGTCATTGGTGATGTCGGGGCGGATCTCGCGGTAGGTGCCATCGAGCAGCGACTGGGCGGTGCCGGCGGGGCCACCGTGACCCGGGCCCATCAAGAAGATGGCATTCTGGTTGTGGTCGGCAATGAGGCGATTGACGTGACCGAACAGGAAGTTGATGCCAGGCGTGGTGCCCCAGTGACCGACCAGGCGGTGCTTAACGTCCGGACGACCAAAGTCGCGCGTCTCGCCGGTCTTCTCGTCGACAAAGTCGGAGCGCATCAGCGGGTTAGAACGAAGGTAGATCTGGCCGACGGACAGATAGTTCGATGCACGCCAATACAGATCGACGCCCTCGAGCTCGGAAGCCGGTACCTCGTGGCCCAGCTTTTGCCACGGCGTTCCCAGAGTTTTAGCCATTGTTTATGTCCCTTCGCTGCGCGGTCGCCCTCCGATACGGCAACCATTCGTTGGGACCAGTATATTTGCTAAAACGTTTTATCACGGTGAAAAAACGTTTTATCATCTGTATTGATCGTACGGAACGACAAAACGCAACATTCACCTGCGACATTGTCTGTCACAGGTACTCCACATTCGATTTCTACGAATTGGTAAACGTGTTTAGTTGTGTTTAGTAAGCTCGAGCACGCTGTCCTTTACGATGAGCGCCGGCTCCAGAACGACCTCCTCGGCACGCCTGCCGCCCCTACCGGCAAGACGCTTGGACATGCAGCCAAAAGCATGCTCGGCAAGCACGCCCGGATCCTGCTCAATCGCGGTCAGCGCCGGCTCAAAGAGAACGTCGGCAGCCGAGTTATCGTAGCTCACCACCGAGATATCGCCCGGGATGCTCTTCCCCATCTCGTGCAGGCGCTTGAGCAGACCGAGGGCAATGTTGTCCGAGCTTGCGAACACGGCGGTGGCATCGGTTGCAAGCACCGCCTCCGAGGACTCGTATGCGCTCGGAATGTAGTACTCGCTCTCAAACTCCAAGCGTGCATCGATAGGCAGGCCAACCTCGCGCAGCGCGCGCTCGTAACCGGCGAGTCGTTTGCGGCCCGTATTGGAGCGACGCGCGTTAACCAGACAGGCGATGCGGCGATGACCCTGCTCAATCAGATACCGCGTGGCCATGTAGCCGCCCATCTCGTGGTCGAACATCACCTTGTCGCACTCGAGCCCCTCAATGGCGCGGTCGACCATCACGGCAGGGATAGGCAGATGGCTCACTTCCTCGCGCAGGGCGCGATCGTCGGAGAACTCGTCACCCACGACCAGAAAGACGCCGTCGACGCCGCGTGTCACCAGCTGGCGCAGCAGTTCCAGATCGTCATCGGCGCTTCCGCCCGAGCTGGTAATAAAGAGCGCGTAACCGTCCTCGCGACAGCGCTTTTCCAAGCTGCCGGCGAGCGAGGCAAAAAAGCGGCTCTCGATATTGGGAACGATAAGGCCCAGCGTGCGCGACTCGCGCATGACCAGGCTGCGCGCGATCTGGTTAGGAACATAGTGGTTGCGCGCCGCAACCTCCTTGATGAGCTTGCGGTTTTCTTCCGAGATGCGACAGGGCCGATTATTGAGAACAAGCGAGACCGACGAAGGGGAAAGCCCCACCTCCTGGGCGATCTGCTTGAGGGTGACTTTGTTGGCCATCTCGCTCCTTCCGGGTTTACGCGCAATCTCTTGAAAGTATAGCGACTGCCCCTCTACCTCGGTGATAAACACTTTACCAATCCGGTGGACGGCTGTTTTATCGCCGCCAACGCACCAAATCCGTCCAGGTGGGGTATATTGCAATCGATTGATGACAACAACCACCATAAGGCGGATATTCGTATGCACGAGAATGACTTTTTTAACGAGGACCTGCTCTGCGCGCTCGCCGGTGTTGCCGGCGAGGACAACGTGCTCATGAGCGAGCCCATGCGCGAGCACACCACGTTTAAGATCGGCGGCCCGGCCGATGTCTTTGTCACGCCCGATACCGAGCAGGGACTCGTCGCCACGCTTGACACCTGCTACCGCTGCGATCTGCCGCTCACCATCGTGGGCAACGGCTCCGACCTGCTCGTCGGTGACAAGGGTGTCCGCGGTGTCGTCGTGGCACTGGGCGAAGGCCTCTCCGACATTACGGTCAACGGCACGCACGTCACGGCAGCAGCCGGCGCCTTGCTTTCCGATGTCGCCGCGACGGCAGCCGAGGCCGGCCTCACCGGCATGGAGCCCATCTCGGGCATCCCCGGATCGGTCGGCGGCGCCTGTTATATGAACGCCGGCGCCTATGGCGCCTGCATGGCCGATGTGCTGGAGTCTGTGCGCGTCTACAAGCCCGCCCGCATGCTCGACGACGGCACCCGCGGCAGCGGCAACATTATTGAGTTCGATGTCGATGAGCTCAACCTGGGCTATCGCAAGAGCCGCATTGCCGACGACGGTTTCGTCGTGCTTTCGGCCACTTTCAATCTCGCCCCGGGCAACGCCGCGATGATCAAGGCCGACATGGACGACTACCACCAGCGCCGCGAGGACAAGCAGCCGCTCGACATGCCGAGTGCCGGCTCCACCTTCAAGCGCCCCGAGGGCTACTTTGCCGGCAAGCTCATCATGGACGCCGGCCTGCGAGGACACGCCATCGGCGGCGCGCAGGTGAGCGAAAAGCACTGCGGCTTCATCGTCAACGCCGACCACGCCACCGCCGCCGATGTCGACGAACTCATCCGCCACATCCAAACAACCGTCAAAGACCAATTCGACGTAGACCTAGAACCCGAAGTCCACCGAGTAGGCGAATTCCTCTAATAAAAAAGAAGGCCCCGAAAGGGGGCTTCGCCATCTTTATATCAGGCAACCAGTCCGGTGTGTCGCGCTTTGAACCCGAAAGGTCCGGGACTGCGGGCGAGGCATAAGGTTGGTCGCGAGTTCCGCACGCAAAGAAGGCCACTTAATGTGGCCTTCGTCTTGCGCAGGACTGTAGAGCAGGCAACCTTATGCCTCGCCCGCAGTCCCGGACCAACCAGCTTCAAGCCGCAGTTACGACAGCGCAATACCGCCAAGCCAGCCCCAACGCACGCCCGACCCAGTGCCATAGAAGCTAATAAACGAATCAAGCGACTTAGACGTAATGGCGCCCTCGTTGCTCATTACGATGCCGCCGCCAACGTAGATACCCACATGACCGTAGATAAGGCCCGGAGCACCCGTGCCGCTGTGCGAGGAATCGGCCACGATCATGCCCACCTGCAGCGCCGAGCGGTCGGAGCTATAGCACCAGGCGTTGAACATGTCACACGCGTTGCCGCCAAAATAGCCCACGCCGGCATTGCGGAAGACATTGGTAACCCACGCCGCGCACCAGTTCTGACCCGGCGAAGGCGTGGAGTAGCACGCGTTGACGACGGCCTGCTGCTTGCCCGAGCCGGCATTCTGCTGCGGAGTTCCGGGCGCATACGATCCACCGCCCGAGCTCGAACCACCCGAGTAGGAATTGTTCTTGTTCGCGGCGGCCGCGGCAGCGGCGGCCTTCCTAGCGGCCTCCTCGGCCTGGGCGGCAGCGAGAATCTCGGAATCGCGCTGAGCCATGAGCTCCTTGACGTCGTCGGAAAGACCGTTCAGCACGGTCTGGACTTCTTGCTGCTTGGCCTGCATATCCTGCATCTGAGCCGTCTGCTGGTCCTTGAGTTTCTCCAGGTTGGCCTTTTGTGCTTCGAGCTCGGTCTTCTGCGCGTCGAGCTCAGCCTGAATCGTCTGGATATCCTCGATGGCATCGCGGTCGCTCTTGTTGATCTTCTCAACGTAATGCGCGTTGGCGACGAGTTCCTCAAACGAGCCAGAGGCCAGCAGCAGCGACAGGATGTTCGTACCGCCGGACTTGTAGCTGGCGGCCACGCGATCGGAAAGGTCGTTGCGCTTCTTCTTGAGCTCGGCCTTCTTTTCATCGATCTGGGCCTGCGTGTCGTCAATCTTGCCCTGGACATTCTCGATGTCGTTGAGGGTCTGGGCATTCTTGTTGGCGAGCGCCGCGTACTCATTGGCAATGCTGTCGAGCTGAGCCTGGACCTCGTCGAGCTGGGCCTGGGCGGCATTCAGTTTGTCGGTGGTTTCTTGACTGGCCTCAGCCGCATGGGCGCGGGCGGGCAGGCCAAAAAGAACAGCCGCAGAAGCGGCGCCGAAAAGAGCCTTAAGGGCAGTGCGGCGCGAAAGCTCCTGCGTAAAGATGGAATCGTTGTTTGGTGACATATGTACTCCGTTACATGCTTATTTATATGTCGCTCAACTCAAACATATTAACGCACATCGCGCTTGTCCCAACTATTTCCACGAACGGCTGGAAAAGCATGGTCAGCGGCTCGCAAATACGTCCCACACCAAAGGTAAGGATTATGCAAATAACACCCTATGAGTACGTTAACATCAATCCTCTGGTTTTCCTGCCCCGCGTGTTTTGGGCGCCCCCAGCTGCGCTATACTCCCCTCAAGAAGTGTTCCTGATTCGATAGGAGACTACATGTCCAAAGCACTCGACCCCAAAGACACCTGCGTCCTCGTTACCGGCGGCGCCGGCTTTATCGGCTCGCACACCGTCGTTCAGCTGCTCGAGGGTGGCTACCAGGTTGTCGTCGTCGATGACCTCTCCAACTCCAGCGCCGTTGCCATCGACCGCGTCAAGACCATCGTGGGCGACGAGGCCGCCAAGAACCTCACCTTCTACGAGGCCAACGTGCTCGACCGCGATGCGATGAACAAGATCTTCGATACCCACCAGATCGACCGCGTCATCCACTTCGCCGGCTTTAAGGCCGTTGGCGAGTCGGTGAGCAAGCCCGTCGAGTACTACCACAACAATATCGAGAACACCCTGGTGCTCATCGATGTCATGCGCAACCACGGCTGTAAGTCCATCATCTTCTCGAGCTCTTCGACCGTCTACGGCGATCCGGACAATCCGCCCGTCACCGAGGAAGACCCCAAGAAGCCCGCGACCAACCCCTATGGTTGGACCAAGTGGATGATTGAGCAGATCCTCATGGACGTCCACACCGCCGACCCCGAGTGGGACGTCGTGCTGCTCCGTTATTTCAATCCCATCGGTGCCCATCCGTCGGGCCTGATCGGCGAGGACCCCAAGGGCATCCCCAACAACCTGGTGCCCTACGTCGCCCAGGTCGCCGTCGGTAAGCTCGAGGCCGTTCAGGTCTTTGGCAACGACTACCCCACCCCCGACGGCACCGGCGTGCGCGACTACATCCACGTGTGCGACCTGGCATCCGGTCACGTTGCCGCCCTCAACTGGATGAACGGCAAGACCGGCGTCGAGATCTTTAACCTGGGCACCGGCACCGGCACCTCGGTACTCGAGGTCGTCGCCGCCTTCTCCAAGGCCTGCGGCAAGGAGCTGCCCTACGTGATTCGCGAGCGCCGTGCCGGCGATATCGCCGCCAACTGGTGCGATGCCTCCAAGGCCGAACGCATGATGGGCTGGAAGGCCCAGTACGACATCGCGGACATGTGCCGCGACAGCTGGAATTGGCAGAGCCATAACCCCAACGGCTTCGCCGACGCCGAGTAGCCACTCCCCCGTGCTAGGTTTTGTGGCATGCCTCAAAACCTAGCACGCGACATGCTCGGCACATGCCGCTTCCTGCATGGGTAGATTTCTAGACATGTCCCAAAAATCTACTGGCCCCGGCCTCCAATGTGAGGTCGGGGCTTTTTAGGAACTCGTTCTCGAGCTCGAGCTCGCGCATGCACTTGCGGCCGCCGCGACCGGGTGGTTGGTCAGCTCCTTCTTCCTGACCGTCACCCATCTTCCCAGGGTCTTCTCGTTGATGCCGAGGTCGGCTGCCACTTGGGCGATGGGCTTCCCCGACGCGGCGGCGAAGTCTGCGGCCTCGGCGCGGTACCCCGCTGTGTAGGAGGGCCCGTCTGCCATGACTGACACTCCTTTCTTTTTGGCGCTGAAACGATTATCGCCGCTCAACGCCATTCCTCTAAGTCAAGTGTCCTTGAATACGATACAGTTCAAATGGACGAGGAGAATCTGGCGCTCCTCTCGATGAGCCCGGAGAGGTCCCTGGTCGTCACCTTCCCCCGCGCGAACGCGAAGCGGACGGCGGCGAGCCATGTCCTCACCGCGCGTTCCATTTAGGGAGTCCTCGAGAAGTCGATCTCTCTGTGCGATAATCGAGCTATTGAGTCTCGCGAGTTTAGAGCTGGTGATATGCATTGAAAATCAAGATGAAAAACATCGGCAGGGTCGCTGAGGCCGATATCGAGATTAATGGTATTGCCGTGATCGCCGGGGAGAACGGGACGGGGAAAAGCACGGTTGGAAAAGCGCTTTATGCGGCCTTCAACAGCATGTCCGATTCGGAGAACAAAATCGACCGCATGAGGCGCAATAGTGTTGAGCGCGCCATCAGGAAGGCATATGTGGGAAGCCCTCTCGACTCCACGTCTCGCCACAGGCGAACTGCTGGAAGAATGAATAGTTTCATCGACAGGGTTTTTTCGGGCGAGTGCACGAGGGACGAGCTTATTGATGAGATAAAGGAGTATTACGGGGAGGAGATCTCCCGTGAGATCGAATCCGATTTCACGAATGGCGTAGCAGGAGTTGCCGATCAGATTATCGAGATCATGGATATCTCCGATGATGAGGTATTTCGTGCGATTGCGACAAACAGGTTCCGAAGCGAGTTCAACGGCCAGATCAATTCGGTTTTCGGCGAAGAGCCCGGGAAGGTCGAACTCCAGATAAAGGACGCATCTACGGTTTTCTCGGTTGCAAGTGACGAGGTGGCGGAGGTGCACGATAGGAGGGTTTTGCGATTCAGGGCGCATTATCTGGACGACCCGTTCCTGATCGATTCTCTCGGAGGACCCTACGGCCCCGCTTTTCGGTTCAAGCCCCTCCTTGGACACCAGGAGGAGCTGCGGCAAGATTTGATTCAGGCGACCATCCGTAACGATGACAGCGAGTCCTCGCTGTTCGAAGAGATCGCGAAGGAGCGACACCTGAAGGTTCTCATGGACAAGGTTTCCTCCTTATGTCCGGGGCATTTCGAGAGGAGCGAAAGTCGCGGTCACCTTACGTATCTCGAAGAGGGCTTCGCTCGGGGGTTGGAGCCTGGGAACCTTTCTGCTGGCTTGAAGACGTTCGCCATCATGAAGGTGCTCTTGAAGTCCGGCGCGCTAGATGCCGGAGGGACTATTATCCTCGATGAACCCGAGATTCATCTTCATCCTGCATGGCAGCTGGCCTTCGCCGAGATAATCGTGCTGCTCCAGAAAGAGCTCGGGATGCACGTCTTAATGAGCACCCATAGTCCATATTTCCTGAATGCGATCGAAGTGTATTCTAAGAAGCACGCTGTTGATGGATTGTGCTCATATTATCTTGCGGAGACCTGCACTGATGGACGCTCTCGCTTTGCCGATATAACCGGCTCGACTGAGGTCGCCTACGAGAAGCTGGCGGCTCCTTTTGATACGCTTGAGAGGGAGGAGTACGGCCTTGAGTAGCGACCTGTGCGCCTCCTGCCCTCATCCGAACTCTCCCGCGGTGCCAGATGGCAGCGATGGTTGCTCCCGTTGCAGGACCTGTATCCTAAGGGACTGCACGTCGACCATCTCCAAAACATCCAGAGACGGGAGCGTCTCTCTTGTGGATGACGATTTGCCTGTTGTCAATTTTGACTCTGTTAAAGAATGCTACTGCAAGAAGGTCAATAGGTGGATGCAACTCCCGCGCTCCGCCGATGCGCTGTATTGCGATCGGGAAACGTTATATCTAGTCGAATTTAAAAACGGCAGTCTGAAGGAGACGCTGGGGAAGAGGCTCAATCCCAAGGATGACGAAGAGCTTGGTATCAATCTTGGCCAAAGGGACGCCCTCATCGAGAAGTGCAAGGACAGCGTTTTGATCTGCTCGGACCTGTGGGGAAAGAGGACGAGATGGTTTCGCGAGCACTGCGTCTTTGTTTTGGTATACAACGAGGACAAGAACAAGACCGCGTTGAAGCGGGTTGCCAGCTCGATTAGGAAAAAAGCGCGTTTTGGGCTTCCTGACAAATTGAAAGGTTTTTGCGTGAAGGATGTCTTGACGCTAACCGAAAAGGAGTTTTCGACATCGCTCCTTTCAACTTGGCGAGACGCAGAAGAAATCGCGGAGGTCGACGCGTAGGAGACCGAAAAGCATCCGGTGGCTATTTGCTCCCGATATCGATCGTTCGTCTGCAGTCGGTTTTCTTTCCGCTGCGCCCGCCAGTTTGCGATGAGTCGCGCACCGTGTGAAGCTCAACACGGATGAAATACAAATATAATCCCCCCTTGCACTGTGTTGATAAATATTGCTCGTCGAACTCATCTGAACTGGGCTTTCTTGCATAGAACTGCCTGAACCTGAGCGTTTTCGGGTATCGCATTGCCCGATCGAGCACCATCGCGACCTTCTCAAGCTTGTCCTCGGGCGGACTCATAGCCACAGCCCCGCATGTCGTCCCGGTTGGAGCCGGGATGAGCCCTCAGGAAGCACTGCATGAAGTAGCGCATCCGGTTCACGGGCCCCAGCGGGTTCTGGCCGTCGGGAACGCCCTTGAGCAGCTTCGCGTTGTAGTGCTGGCTCTTCAGTGACAGATTGTTGACGGGAGCCGTGTGGCGCCCGGCTCCATGTCGTGGATGAGCGTGGAGCCGGGC
>NZ_QSAS01000025.1:0-9398 GCF_003465485.1 Collinsella sp. AF11-11
GTGCGGATGAATGTGGGAAGTGTTCGGATGAAGTTGCCAATCAAGGCACTTTTTTCTTCGGTTTTTCTTGACGGAATCTCACCTGTTGTAGTACTTTGTCCCAGTCTAAAAACGCGTGGACTTTTCTGGGCGCTAGCCACCTTTTTGCCACGCAACCGAGCAGTCGGTTGCGTGGCTTTTTTCGTCTTGGCAGCAGGTACCACATGCACCGCCAGAAGACCGCACGAGCCCACCTTCCGACTGCAGGGAACAGACGCACGAGACGCGCATCTGCAAGACAGCAGACGGAAGGGAGCCTAATGGCAGAAACAAACACAATCAAGCAACAGACCGCCGAGGCGGGAGCCGCGGGCACGGGGCAGGTCAAGGCGGCGCTCCAGGTCTTTGCGGGCGGCGCCTGCTACGGCGCGATGGCCACGACCTACAAGCTCGCCTACGCCGCGGGCTTCACCTCAGCGCAGGTGGTGGCGAGCCAGGCGTGGTTCGGCTGCCTCTTCTTCGCCCTCGCCACGCTCGCAGGGCACGCACTCGGGCACCGCTGGCAGCGCGTGGGCTGGAAGCTCGCCCTCAAGCTCATGGGCCTGGGAGCCCTCACCTGCCTCACCTCAATCCTCTACTGCTACGCCATGAGCGTGCTGCCCGCCCCGGTGGCACTCACGCTCCTCTTCCAGTTCACGTGGCTGGGGCTCGTGTGGCAGACCGTCATGACGCGCCGGCCGCCGAGGCTCCTCCAAGTGGCCTCCGCCCTGGTCATCGTCTTCGGAACGGTGTTCGCCAGCGGCGTCTACAAGACCGGCATCACCGGGTACGACCCCGTGGCCCTGCTCTGCGCGCTGGGGGCGGCCGTGTCCTGCTCCCTCTTTGTCACCCTCTCCGGCAAGGTCGAGGCCCCCTGCTCGTCCGAGCAGCGTGGCGTCATCGTGTGCGCGGGCTCCGTGGTCATGTCGCTCACGGTGTGCCCGGACTACGTTGTCTCGGGCGTTCTCGCCCAGGGCATCCTGCCCTTTGCCGTCATCGCCGGCTTCTTTGGCATGCTCTGCCCGGTCTTGCTCTTCGGCATGGGCTCTCCGCACCTGCCCGCGGGTCTCTCCACTGTCATGGCCGCCGCGGAACTCCCCGCCGGCCTGCTCATCGCCATGATCGTCCTCGGCGAGCCGCTCGGCGTCGTCGAGTGGCTGGGCGTTGCCATCATCCTCGCCGGCGTGTGCCTGGCACAGGTCCCCTCCCTGCTTGGAGGCCGGGAGGCACGTCGCGCCGCCGCAGGACAAGCCATCAGCTAGTCACCCCTTCACGGGCGGCCCGCGCGCATCAGGGAAAGGGCCACGGGCCCGGCGCGTGAGGTCGCAAGGACGTTATAAAGCGTCCCCGCAGAGGTGGGGGCGCCAGAGAGAAGGAGGCACCATGCCATTTCCAAAAGGGTTCCTTTGGGGAGGAGCCACCGCTGCTAACCAATGCGAGGGAGGTTATGACGAGGGCGGCCGCGGTCTTGCCAATGTCGACGTCATCCCACACGGGTCGGAGCGCAACGACGTAAGTCGCGGCCTGAGGCGCATGCTCGACTTTGAGCCCGGGTACTACTACCCGGCCCAGACGGGCATCGACTTCTACCACCACTACCGCGAGGACATAGCCCTCTTCGCGGAGATGGGCTTTAAGGTCTTTCGCCTCTCCATCGCCTGGAGCCGCATCTTCCCCAATGGCGACGAGGAGGAGCCCAACGAGGCCGGGCTCGCCTTCTACGAGGACGTGTTCCGCTGCTGCCGCGAGCACAGGATCGAGCCCCTCGTGACCATCACGCACTTCGACTGCCCCATCCACCTCGTCAAGAAGTACGGCGCCTGGCGAAACCGCGCCCTCATCGAGCTCTACAAGCGGCTGGTGAAGGTGCTCTTCAACCGCTACCGCGGCCTCGTGCATTGGTGGATCACGTTCAACGAGATGAACATGATCTTGCACCGTCCCTTCATGGGTGCCGGCATCGTCCTCGAGCCCGGGGAGAATGCCCGCGAGGCCGAGTACCGCGCCGCGCACAACGAGCTCGTGGCGAGCGCCTGGGCCACCAAGATCGCCCACGAGGTCGACCCGGAGAACAAGGTTGGCTGCATGCTCGCCGCGGGAAGCTACTACCCCTACTCCTGTCGTCCCGAGGACGTCCGTGCAGCGCAGGTCAAGAACCAGGAGGACCTCTTCTTCGTGGACGTGCAGGCACGCGGGCACTACCCCGGCTACGCGCTCAAGATGCTCGAGCGCGAGGGCATCGACGTGGGTATGACCGCCGAGGACGAGCGCATCCTTGCGGAGAACACCGTCGACTTCATCTCGTTTAGCTACTACTCCTCGCGCTGTACCGCGGGCGACCCCGATTCCGTGGGCGGCGTCGCCGAGGGCAACGCCTTCGCCGGCGTAGAGAACCCCTACGTGCGCGCGAGCGACTGGGGCTGGGTCATCGACCCGCTGGGGTTCCGCATCACGATCAACGACCTCTGGGACCGCTACCAGAAGCCGCTCTTTGTGGTGGAGAACGGCCTCGGCGCCTATGACGAGGTGCTTCCCGACGGCACGATCGAGGATGACTACCGCATCGCCTACCTGCGCGAGCACATCGAGGCCATGCGCGACGCTATCGAGCAGGACGGCGTCGAGATGCTCGGCTACACCACCTGGGGGCCGATCGACCTCGTGAGCGCGGGCTCCGGCGAGATGGAGAAGCGCTACGGCTTCATCTACGTGGACCGCGACAACCTGGGCAACGGCACGCTCGAGCGCAGGCGCAAGAAGAGCTTCTACTGGTATCAACAGGCCATCGCCACCAACGGAGGCGACCTGGGCTAACCACCCGGGCAATATCACTAAGGAGAAAATAATGGCAGAAAAATACGACGACCTGGCCAGATCCATACTCGAGAACGTAGGCGGCGCCGAGAACGTCGCCAGCGTCGCGCACTGCATCACGCGCGTGCGCTTCAAACTCAAGGACGAGTCCCGCGCCAACACGGCCAAGATCGAGGCCCTCAAGGGCGTCATCCAGGTCATCCAGGCCAACGGCCAGTACCAGGTGGTCGTGGGCAACATCGTCGAGGACGTCTACGACGCGGTCCTGGAGGCCGGCAACTTCTCGGGCGGCGCAAGCGCCGACGACGAGCCCCAGGGCGATAAGACCGTTGCCTCCGCCATCATCGACCTCATCTCTGGCATCTTCCAGCCCATCCTGGGACCGCTTGCCGCCGCAGGCATCATGAAGGGACTGCTTGCCCTCATCACCTACTTCGTCCCGGACTTTGCAAACGACGGCCTCTACACGCTGCTCTACACCGTGGCTGACGGCTTCTTCTACTTCCTTCCCGTCGCCCTGGCGTTCAGTGCCGCGCGCAAGTTCCGCATGAACGAGTTCACCGGTGTGGCAATCGGCGTGGCGCTCCTCTACCCGACGATGGTCGCCCTGACCTCGGGCGAGGCGCTCGGCAGCATCGACCTCGGCGTGGCCGGCACGTTCTCGTGGTACGCCACCGCCCTCGGGATCCCCATCATCATGCCCGTGTCCGGCTACGTGAGCTCGGTGATCCCCGTCCTTCTCATGGTGTGGTTCGGCTCTATCCTTGAGCGCTGGCTCAAGAGCTGGATGCCGGCTGCGCTCAAGATGTTCCTTGTCCCGCTCGCCACGATGACGGTCTCCATCGTCTTGGGCTACCTCATCATCGGCCCGGTGGCCACCCTCATCACCAACCTGCTGAGCGCGGCATTCTCGTTCATCTTCCAGCTCCCCGTGGTTGGTTCCGTCCTGGGCAGCGCCCTGGTTGGCGGACTGTGGATGTGCCTCGTCATCTTTGGCTTCCACTGGAGCCTCATCCCCATCTCCATCATGAATCTGAACACCCTCGGCCACGACAGCGTGCTCGCCGCCACCATCGGCCACGGGTTCGCGCTCGGAGCGGTCATCTTTGCCATGTACCTCAGAAACAAGGACGAGCGCTTCCGCGGCATCGCCCTTCCCGCGATGATCTCCGCCTTCTTCTTCGGCGTCACCGAGCCGGGCATCTACGGCATCGCCCTCCCCAACAAGCGCGCGTTCGTCGTGGCATGCCTGAGCTCCGCCGTGGGCGGCGCCATCGTGGGAATGACTGGCGCTCTCATGTACATCTCGGGCGGCCTCGGCGTCTTCAACCTGCTCAACTTTATCGACGGGACCCCTGGTGGCGCCGGGATCTCCCACATGATCTTCGCGATCATCGCCTCGCTCGTCTCTGCCGTCCTGGCCTTTGTTATCGAGTTCATCACCTACCGGCCCAACGACGATGAGGAAGGCACCCGCTAGCCTGCGCCCTCCTCAATCAGCTCTATGTAATTGAGGGGCAGTTGAGGTGGGTGAGGGCCGAGGGCGATCAAGGTGGCCGCCCTCGGCCCGGGACAACCTGCCAGAAGGCGTTTAGCTTTCTCGGGCGGCGCTGAAATGAACTGCGCCCCGATACTTGGACGGGTCAATTAGCGGCCTATGCCGCACATGGGGACTGATTTCGGAACTCCTCCGGGGTCAGTCCCTTTTGCTTAACCCGCCTCCTCTTGTTCCAGTGAACGGTATAGGCTTCGAGGTCCCGCTTGAACTCCTCGAAGCTCCGCCACGTTCGGCTCCTGTAGAATTCGTCCTTCAGGCGCCCGGGCAGCAGCTCCGTCGCATGAGCTTGCCCTCGCACGCCGCCGGCCCCGGCCGGGTCCGGGCACCCTTCGGCCTCCCGCTGGCCTTCGGCGCGCCCGCACCCCCTGTCGCAAAGCTCTGCTGCAAGAGTCCTCAGCGTGGCGTCGTGCCTGACTCTCCCGTCCATAAAGAAGCCCCCATTTCTAATGTTCAAGAAATGAGGGGCGGTTCAATTTCGGGACGGGGATTAAATAATCATTCGGAGCAAATCTATTTTTATCCCCGTGCCAGAAAAATCATCGGGCGTGGTCTGGGGCAAACAGTCTAGTTGCGCTTGAGGTGGACGACGGTTTCGCAGTGGAAGGTTTGCGGGAACAGATCGACCGGCGTGATCTTGACGGGGGAGAAGGTACCTTCCTCGACAAAGCGCTTAAGGTCGCGTGCCAGGGTGGCGGGGTCGCAGCTCACGTAGGCGACATCGCGAGCGCTCGTGCTGGCGATAAGGTCGATCGCCTCGGGGGCGAGGCCTGCGCGCGGCGGGTCGACCACCAAGACGTCGGCATCCTGGTCGGGGAACTCGCGCACCGCGTCTCCGCCAATGACGTCGACGTTATCAAGCTTGTTGATTTCCAGGTTACGGCGCAGGTCGCGCACGGCCGGGCCGTAGGCCTCGACGGCGGCGACGAAGTCGCAGCGGCGGGCGAGCGGCAGGGTAAAGGTTCCGGCGCCGCAGTACAGGTCCACGGCAAGCTCGTCTTCTTGCGGGTCGAGCGCTTCCATGACAAGCTCGATCAAAATCTCAGCACCCTTGGTGTTGACTTGGAAAAAAGACGGGGCAGACAAGCGCATCTGGCCTTCGGCGATATTCTCGGTCCACGAGCCCTCGCCGGCGAGCATCTCTACTTTGGAGACACGGCGGGCTTTCTTTTCGCCCTTGCTCATCACACGCACGATACTCGTGGGATGAGCGGCGTCCGCCAGCACGCGGGAGACCTGCGAGCGCGGAAAGGAACCTGTGGGCGTCCAAAGCGCGACCTCGAGCGCCTTGGTGCGACGCGAAGCGCGAATGCCCACGCGCTCCAGACCCAGGTCGTGGCTGCCGCTCAGATAGTTGAGCGCGCCGACGACTGACTTAAGTGCCTTGGGAAAACGCTTGTCGAACAGCGGGCACGAATCGACGGTCACGATTTTGCTGGGGTCGACACCGTGCATGCCAAGGCGCACGCGACCGTTGACGACGGTCGGCTCCAGCTCGATTTTATTGCGGTAGCCCCAGTCGTCCTTGGTATGGCGGATGGGCTGTACCAATTCATCCACCTGCTCGGGAGCGAACTTGCCGATGCGCTCGAGCGTGGAGCGCAGGTTTTGCTCCTTGGCGGCGAGCTGTGCCGTGCGTGAGAGATTGCCCCACGAGCAGCCGCCGCAGATGCCCACGAAGGGGCAGGGGGGCTGAATGCGATCGGGGCTCGGCTCCAGAATCTCGGTGGTGCGGGCGCGCATGAACGATTTGCCGTCCTGCACGATCTCGGCCTCGACGGTGTCGCCTGCCACGGCGCCCTGCACAAAGACGGCCTTGCCGTTGTCGGCGTGCGCCAGCCCGTCGGCGCCGTAGGTCATCGATTCTATAGTGAGCTTCATATTCCTGCCTGTCATTCGCGGTCTTGTCCGCAACCATGGTAGCAGGGAAAAGCGCCCCGTATCTGGGGCATTCCTCAAATACGGGGCGCTTCTACAAACGTCTATTTCGTCTTGCCGGTAATGAGCGTCTTGAGTCCTAGGCCGATTAGGCCCAAGCCCATGCGCACGCGACCGGGGCGATGGTGCTCGATGGCTTTGGTCTTGCCGGCGGGTTTCTCGCGGCGGGCGCTTGCATGGGGCGCGGACTTGACGGTCTGCGGCTGAGGCTGGGGCTGGGGCGCAGGCTCGGGTTCGGATTCCAGGTCGGGTTCAATGACGGTTGCCTGGACCTTCTGGACCTTGGGAACGTCCGCCTGGGGCTTGGGCTTGGGGCCCAGAACAGGTGCGGATTCCGGTTTTGCTTTGGCGACGGGCTCCGAAGCCACGGCTGCGGACTCGGCGTTGCGATAAGCGCGCTCCAACAGGAACTCCTGCGAGTTAAAGGGCTTCTCACCCTCTTTTCGCTCTACGGGAACCCAGGTGCCGTCGCTCGTCAGGCTACGTGCCTTCACGTTGTCGCGCAGCTGCACGCCCATGTACTCGTGCACCAGCGCGCGGCAGGTGGGGTCGAGCACGGGGAAGGCGATTTCTACGCGATGCTCGGTGTTGCGCGTCATCATGTCGGCAGAACTCAGGTAGATCATGTCCGAGTCCACGCCGAAGGCATAGACGCGCGCGTGCTCCAAGAAACGTCCGACGATAGAACGTACGTGCACGTTTTCGGTCTTGCCCGCAATGTTGGGCTTCAGGCACGAGATGCCGCGGATGATCATGTCCACGCGCACGCCGGCACACGATGCCTCGGAGATCTTGTCGATGACCTCGCGGTCGGTCAGCGAGTTGAGCTTAAAGAACACGCGGGCGGGCTCGCCGGCGAGCGCACGTTGTATCTCGCGGTCCAGACCGCGCATGATGAGCGGCTTAAGGCCGACGGGCGCCACGCCCAAAAAGCGGTAGTCGCCGCGCAGGTTGCCCAGCGACAGGTTGCGGAAGAACAGGTTGGCGTCTTCGCCGATGCCGGGATGGGCGGTCATGAGCATAAAGTCGCTGTAGAGCTTGGCCGTCTTCTCGTTAAAGTTGCCGGTACCCAAAAGCGTGAGTCGGGTGAGCGCCATACCCTCGCGATAGGTAAGCTGGCAGATCTTTGAGTGGCATTTAAAACCCTCGGAGCCATAGATGACGGTGCAGCCCGCTTCTTCCAGACGCTCTGCCCACTCGATGTTATTTTGCTCGTCAAAGCGCGCGCGGAGCTCCATGAGCACCGTGACCTCTTTGCCGTTCTCGGCGGCGTCGATGAGCGACTCGCACAGGCGGCTCTGCTTGGCCACGCGGTAGAGCGTGATGCGTAGCGAGATGCACTCGGGGTCGTATGCGGCCTCGTGTACCAGGTCCAGGAACGGATTCATGGCCTCGTAGGGGTAAAAGAGCAACTTGTCGCCCTGCAGCACCTGCTCACGAATGGAGCGGGACATGTCGATGGTGGGGTTGGGCTGCGGCTTAAACGGCGTAAAGAGGAGCTCGTTGCGCAGGTGCTCGGGAATTTTGCCCTCGATGCCAAAGACGTAGCCCAGGTCGAGCGGGATATCGCAGGTAAAAACCGAGCGGCGCGAAAGCTCGAGCGCCTTGCGGATGGTCTTGAGCGTCGCCTTCTCGAGCGAACCGGAGACGGCAAGCACCACCGGTTGCAGGCGCAGACGCTTCTTGAGGATGCGCTTCATGTGCTGGCGGTAATCCTCTTCCTCCTCGACGCCCTCGCCGTCCGGGTCGATATCGGCATTGCGGGTGACGCGGATCAGAGCGCGGTCGAGCGGCTTATAGGAGCCAAAGCAGCTGTCCAGGCAGGCGAGAATGACGTCCTCGAGCAAGATGTAGGAGTAGGTGCCGGCGGGCGAGGGGATCTCGACCACGCGGTTCATCGAGGCGGGAATCTCGATAAGGCCCAGCAGACTCTCCTCGTCGGTGACGCCGTCCAAGCCGCAGGCCAGGTAGAGCGCGCCGTTGCGCAGGTTGGGGAAGGGGTGGCGCGGGTCGATCACCAGCGGCGAGATGACCGGCGACACGTAGGCCTGGAAGTAGCGGGTGACAAAGGTGCGCTCCTCGGGCGTAAGCGAATCGATGCGAGCGCGGTGAACGCCCAGGGCGTTGAGTTTGCCCTCGATGTTCTTAAAAATGGACTCCCAACGGGTAAGGAGCCCGGGCAGCTCTGCCATGACGGCATCGACCTGTTCGGAGGCGGTCATATTGCTCTTGTTGTCGACAGGTTGCTTTTTGAGCTCGGCCAGGTCGGACAGGCCACCCACGCGCACCATGAGGAACTCATCGAGGTTTGACTCGAAGATCGAGACGAACTTAAGGCGCTCGAACAGCGGCACGGACTCATCGAAGGCTTCGTCGAGCACACGGTTGTCAAAGCGCAGCCAGCTGAGCTCTCGGTTCTGCGTGTACGAGAAGTCGCGCGGCGGTTTGCGCAGCTTGGCGGCCTTTTGCTTTTTTTCGATTTTGCTCGGCATATTCATCTGTCCGTTCAGTCCCCGCAGGGGACGGTAGCCTAACTCTATTCTCTATTGTCTCAATTTAGTCGACTTGCGGCACGGACGCATTGTGCGAACGGTATCTTTACCTACTTCTAACGCTGACGAGCCGAAGCACTAACGCCCGGTGCTTTGAGTAAGCGATCTATATCCTCACTCAACTGGTGAGAATGTATGAATAAGAATGATAGCAAGCTGAATATAATCGAATGTAGGTCGAATCGAGGGCAAGCGTCATTTATATGCAGAAAACCGTTTTCGCTATGCAATTTTGAATCATGGATAACTTTGAGTGTTTCGTCTTGATTTACTAGAAAAAAATAACGTTTACCTAGGGAAATCTGCTTTACAAAACTGAAGTGCATCATGGGGGAATCATATGCGATATACCGTTCATCGCACTTTGCTGACCGTTCGGGGGCGAGGTGGAATTGCGAGTGGTTTTTGGATATAACTAGAGCTGTCAGCAAGCAGCGTCCCATATGGAGGGGCGCTGATACATTCGGCCAGTAAGGCCCGAAAGAAAGGTAGGAGGCCATGACGAAAGGTCTGCACGTGCC
>NZ_QSAS01000026.1:0-8893 GCF_003465485.1 Collinsella sp. AF11-11
ATCCCCGGCCTTGACGACGAGTTCCGCGTCATCGTGTCTCCGTGGATCCTCTCCTCGCTGATCACCGATCGCCTTGCTGCTTACTACGAGACGGTCACCAAGCACAACCTCAACTACCGTCGTTACTATCACCAGTTCGACTACTAATCGGTGACAAATAAGCTACTGATCAAGAAGCACCCTGCCCGGGCGCATGCGTCCGGGCATTTTTATGCCGAAATTCGCAAGAAAGGGGAATCGAATGAGGCAGTTTATCGTGGCGTCCCATGCTCATTTCGCGTCTGGAATCGTCGAGAGCATCGGCCTGCTCTCCGGCGAGCGCGAAAACGTCCATGCGCTGTCTATGTATGTCGACGGAAACGAGGACCTGGTCAAGGAGGCTGCAGCGATTCTGGACGGCTTTGCCGCGGACGATGAGGTCGTAGTTTGCACCGACCTCTTTGGCGGCAGCGTCAACAACGAGTTCACCAAGATCGTCCAGACGCGCCCCAACACGCACCTGGTGACCAATATGAACCTGCCACTCCTTATTCAGCTGCTGTTCGTGCCCGACTCCACCCCGATCGATGAGGCCATTCGCCAGATCGTCGAGGCGGACGACACCAAGGTCAAGTACGTCAACGACCTGCTGGGGCAGGCCGAACTCGATGAGTTTTAATCGTTAGGAGCACATCATGATTCAGATGATTCGTGTAGATTATCGACTGCTGCACGGCCAGGTTGCCGTTAGTTGGACCTCGGCTCTGGGTGCCGACTGCATCCTGTTGGTGAGCGACACAGTCCTCAATGACAAGCTTCGTCTGCAGGCCCTGTCTCTTGCAAAGCCGGAGGGCTGCAAGGTCGTCGTCAAAAACACCGAGGATGCCGTCAAGGCGCTCCAGAGCGGTGTGACCGATAAGTACAAGCTCTTCGTGGTTTGCGAGACGATCCAGCAGGCCGGTGCCGTCGCCAAGGCGATGGGCGTCAAGAAGATCAACCTCGGCAATGTTGCCTTTAGCGAGGATGCCCGCCAGGTCTCGACGAGCGTGTTCCTTACGCCCGAGAACGAGGCCTACGTGAAGGAGCTGCTCGGCGACGGCTACGAGCTGTTCATTCAGATGATTCCGGCAGATGCGAAGACTGACGCCGCGAAGGTCATCGGTTAGGGGCCATCATGGTTATCAAGACAATCCTGATTTTCCTTATTGCCCTTTTGGGTTATTCCGAGTGGCTGACGGGCACGAGCTACCTCCAGCGCCCGATTGTGCTCGGACCTCTGGTTGGCCTTGTCATGGGCGACATGGTGACCGGCACGATCATGGGCGCCACGATGGAGCTTGCCATGGTCGGCGCCATCTCGGTCGGTGCGTATAACCCGCCCGATACGATTTCCGGCACTATCCTGGGCGTATCGCTTGCCATGCAGGCCGGTGCGGACGCTTCGGCGGCCCTGACCTTGGGCATTCCCATCGCAACGATCGTTCTGGCGCTCGATACCGCCCTGGGCCAGCCGGTGATGCTGCTGTTGGTGCACCGTATCGACAAAAACGTCGAGGACGGAGACACCAAGGCCATCACGCGCAACATGCTTATCGCGGGTTATGCGCAGAGCTGGTGCGGCCTGCTGATTATTCCCCTGGCATTCTTCTTTGGCGCCGATGCCGTCGCCAGCCTGCTCAACATCATCCCCGATTTCGTTCAGACCGGCATGGATGTCGCCGCCGCCTTCTTGCCCGCACTCGGCTTTGCGATGCTGGCGCAGATGATTATGAACAAAACGGTGGCTCCGTTCTTCTTCGCTGGCTTCTTCCTCGTCGCCTACTTTGGCATTAGCACGACGGGCGTGGCGATCTTTGCCGCGATCATCGTCGTCGCGATGACGGTTTTGGGCGAGAAGAAAAAGGCGGAGCAGCCCGCAGTGGCAACCGAGGATCCTGCGATTGGGAGTGGGTTCGATGAGTTTTAAGTTTGAGTCTTCTTATGACGGGCTGATTTCCCGCGCAGACCTTAAGAAGCTGTTCTGGCGCTCGATTCCCTATGAGCATTCCTGGAACTACGAGCGTATGGGCCATATCGGCTTTATGTGGGCCCTTATGCCGATCCTTCGCAAGCTGTATCCGCAGGATGCAGACTTTAAGGCCGCACTCAAGCGCCATATGGAGCTCTATAACGTCACGCCGTACATCTCGACGCTCCCCATGTCCATTGCTGCCGCAATGGAAGAGGTCAACGCTACTGACGATAGCTTTGACACGAGCGCGATCTCTAATGTCAAGCTTGCTTTGATGGGACCGCTGTCCGGCGTGGGCGATGCCTTCTACTGGGGCACGCTGCGAATTTTGGCAACGGGTGTCGGCACGTCGCTGGCGCTGCAGGGCTCTATTCTTGGCCCGATTTTGTTCCTGCTCGTGTTCAACGTCCCTCACTACATTATCCGTTACCTGCTGACGTTTGTGGGATATCGCTTTGGTTCGGACATGATCAGCAAGGTCCAGGAATCGGGCATTATGGACACGATCGTCAAGATGGCCTCTATCATGGGCGCCATGGTGATCGGTGCTATGACCATGGAGATGGTCACCGTGGACATTCCGCTCATGGTCGGCGCGGGCGATGTCGCTCAGACGCTCGCCGAGCTGCTCAACGGAATCTTCCCGGGCTTTGTCACGATGGGGCTGTTTGGAATCGTCTATCTCATGCTCAAGAAGAAGATGAATCCGCTGCTCATCATGCTCGTGATCCTACTCGTGAGTATCGCCGGCGCGTTCTTTGGAGTGCTTGGTGTTCAGTAGGGCATCCGTCATAATTAAAACAATGTAAGAGGGGGCGTCGCGCACACTGTGCTGCGGCGCCCTTTTGCCGAAAGGTGGACAAGATGGAGTATCCACAGCTTGCCGTCATGAATATCAGCCATCGCTATTTTGACCTTGAGGAATTCTTTTCCTCGGCAGCGGCCTCGGGCTACACGTGTTGCGAGCTTTGGACCGGGGCGATGCATCTGTATGTCGATTGCCATGGATACGATTCGCTCGAGCAGGTGCGGGAGCTGTCGCAGCGGTATGGAGTTCGGATTGTGGGGCTTTGTCCCGAACAGAACAACCCCAAGCCGTGGAATATCGCGGCGCGTGGGAATGAGGCGCGTGCCCGCACGCTCGCGTACTTTAAGAACGTTGTGGATATCGCGGCGGAACTTGGAGCCGAGCAGGTCATGGTCTCGAGCGGCTGGGCATTTTTGAACGAGCCGATCGAGGACGCGTGGGGTCGCAGCGCCTCGATGCTGCGTGCGATTGCCGAGCATGCGGGAGAACGCGGCGTGCGACTGGTGCTCGAAGCCCTACAGCCGGTTGAGTCGATGATCGTGAACTCGGCGGCCGATACGAAGCGCATGATCGAAGCAGTTGATCATCCGGCACTTAAGGCGTGTCTGGATATGGGCGCCATGGCGGTGGCGGGGGATACCATCGACGATTACTTCGATCTGCTTGGCGATGATGTCGCCCACGTGCATTTTGTCGATGTTGCGGCAGATGGCACGACGCATCTTGCCTGGGGTGACGGCGACCGCGATATGCGCGCTGACCTGGATAGGCTGGTGGCGCGCGGCTATCGCGGAGTTGTTTCGGCCGAGACCTATGACGGGCGCTATTTTGCCGACCCCGCAGCTGCCGATGCGCAGGTAATGGCAGAGTATCGTCGTGCGATTGGCGCCTAGGTGGGGTTGGGCTGCGGCAATCTGCCCCATGTTTCCAAATGAATACGGTGTGAGCGGCTGCGACGGATTTCCCCCGCAAACACTCTAGTATGCTAAAGTACCCAGAAGACCGGCGGAGCTATGCCGGTCTTCTGTTCTATACGAAGCACAGCATGAGGAGGCTCACCAGATGACGGCCACACCGTGGGGATTCCGGGACATATTGCCCGAGGAGGCTCAGGCACGCGAGGAGATCGCATGTACGGTGAAGGGCTGCTTTAGGGAGCATCATTATCTGCCGGTTGAAACGCCGCTGCTCGAGGACAAGGGTTCGCTCGAGGAAGGTGGCCGCATTGCGGACACGCCGTTTAAGCTCTTTGACGATGACGGGCGTTTGCTGGTGGTTCGTCCCGACAACACGTTGCCGATCGTGCGCTTGGTTTCGACCCGCATGCGCGCGGCCGATCTGCCGCTGCGCCTGCGCTACGAGGCGCCGGTGGTTCGCGAGTGCCAGCGCAATGCCGGCGGCTCGCGTCAGTTTACGCAGCTGGGCTTTGAGCTTATCGGTGCGGGCGATGCCGCGGGCGATGTCGAGATTGTCTCGCTGGTAGCCGAGGCCGTGCGCAAGCTGGCGTTGCCCGATGCGCGCATTATCGCAGGTAGCGTTCGTCCTTTTAAGGAGCTGCTCGCGGCGTGCGAGGATCGCGAGCTGGCTGCCGAGGCCCTGCGCTGCGTGCACGCCAATGACTTTGTGGGCCTCGATGCCCGCGTGGCGGCAAGCGCCGAGTCCGAGGCCGTCAAGGCCGCCATTAGTGAGCTGCCGCGCTTGCACGGCGGTGCCGAGGTACTCGACCGTGTGGACGCGCTGCTGGAAGCTGCCGGTATCGTCGCGCCGCTCACGCGCGAGCTGCGTGCCCTGGTCGAGGGCCTGGCGCCCGAGGACGCCCAGGTGCTGTCCTTCGACTTCTCCATCATGAACTCGTTCGATTACTACACGGGCCTGGTCTTTAAGGCCTATGCCGGCGGCCTGCCCGATCCTGTCGGTTCGGGCGGTCGCTACGACTCTATCTTTACCGGTGCATTTGGCGACGGCATCGAGGTGCCGGCGGCGGGCTTCGCCTTTTCGCTCGAGCGCCTGGAGGCCGCGCGCACCTCGGCCGAGGACGCCGCTTCCGATGGCGATCACGCCTCGGGCCGTGGCGCCGAGGGCCCGCTGCGCATCGCCGTGCCCAAGGGCTCGCTTAAGGCCGACACGCTCGACGTGCTCGAGACCGCGGGCTTGGACGTCTCTGAGCTGCGTGACCCCGGCCGTCACCTGATCGTGCGCGGCCGCGACACGCGTGCCGGCAAGGGCGCGGTCGGCGATATCGAGTTTGTCATCGTGCGTCCCAGCGATGCGCCTGCCTTTGTGGGCTGCGGTGGTGCCGATTGCGGCATCTGCGGCTGGGATTCGCTTATCGAGGCCGACCTCAACCTGCTGCAGCTGGTCGATCTGGGCTACGGCCTGTGCACCTTTATTGAGGCTGAGCCCGCTTGGCGCGCCGGTCAGGCCGAGCGCAACTATGCCCGCCGCGGTTCGCTTCGCGTGGCAACCAAGTACCCGCGCATCGCGAGTGCCTGGTATGCCGAGCGCGGCGTGAACGCCGACATTGTTTCGCTGCACGGCAACATCGAGCTGGGACCCATCGTCGGTATGACCGATCGCATCGTGGATATCACCGCCACGGGCGCCACGCTGCGCGACAACGAACTGGTCATCACCGGCCGCATTATGGACTGCACGGCCCGCTTCTTTGTCAATCCGGGCGCCGCACGTCTGGATCCGCGCGTACGCAATCTGGCAGATCGCTTGGCGGCAGCCGTGAAGGACAAGCATTTTGAGCCCGTTGCGGGCTCGGCACAATAGCGCGAGCACGCACGGGCGCCCCAACGTCCGGGCGGCGGGCCGACAGACGCCGCCGCCCGGCATCTCGTTTTCCAAACGCAACCTCGACCGATAGGGGATACCGATATGAAGACCATCAAGCTTGCTCCCGGTGAGCGCCTCGTTACCAACCAGCTCAACCGCAAGGGCGTGCTGCCGCAAAACATCGTCGACGCCGCCCGCGATATCGTGGCCAACGTGCGCGCCAACGGCGATGCCGCGGTGCGCGATTACTCTCAGCGTTTTGACGGCGTTGAGCTGCAGAGCTTCCGCTTGCCGCAGGAGCAGATCGATGCCGCGCTCGAAGGCCTCGACCCGGCCTTTGTCGCCGCGCTTGAGAAGGCCGCGCGCCAGATTCGCGAGTTCCACCAGCGCGAGGTCGAGCAGAGCTGGTTTACCACGCGCTCGGACGGCACGATGCTCGGCGTTAAGGTGACCCCGCTTGCTGCGGCCGGTATCTACGTGCCGGGCGGTCGTGCACAGTACCCTTCCACCGTGCTTATGAACGCCATTCCCGCTAAGGTGGCCGGCGTCAAACGCGTGGTCATGGTAACCCCGCCGCAAAAGGATGGACTGATTAGCCCGTATACGCTCGCGGCCGCCAAGCTCGGCGGCGTGGACGAGATCTATATGGTGGGCGGCGCTCAGGCCGTGGCCGCACTTGCGTATGGTACCGAGACCATTCCGCGCGTCGACAAAATCACTGGACCGGGTAACGCCTTTGTTGCCGCGGCCAAGCAGATCGTCTCGGGTGACGTGGGTATCGATATGGTCGCCGGTCCCTCCGAGGTCTGCGTGCTGGCCGACGCCACGGCCAAGCCTATGGTGGTCGCGGCAGACCTGATGGCCCAGGCCGAGCACGATCCGCTGGCAGCCTGCTATCTGGTGACTTGCGACGAGCAGTTTGCGCGCGAGGTCGAGGCTGGCATCGACATCCTGGTGGCGCAGTCGCCGCGTGCCGAGATCACGCGCGCTTCGCTCGACAACGAAGGCACCATCGTGGTGGCCGCCGATATGGCTGCCGCCGTCGAGGCCGTGAACACCGTGGCGCCCGAACACCTGGAGCTGCACTGCAAGGACGCGATGGGCCTGCTTGGCGGCATTCGCAACGCCGGCGCCATCTTTGTGGGCGCTTGGAGCTCCGAGCCGCTTGGCGATTATGTTGCCGGCCCCAACCACACGCTGCCGACCGGCGGCACGGCCATGTTCTCCAACCCGCTTTCGGTCGAAGAGTTCGTTAAGCGCTCGAGCGTCATTTGCTATACGCCCGAGGGTCTGCTCTCCGACGCTCCCGCTACGCAGCGCCTGGCCGAGGCCGAGGGCCTGTGGGCGCACGCGCTCTCTGCCGCCCTGCGTCGTCGCGTGCTGGAGCAGGGCGAGGATGCCGTGAGTGCCGAGTCGCTGGCTGCGGCCGACCTGACCAAGGTCGCCTGGCCGGGCGACGCTGTGGCGACGGTCGCCGAGGGTGTGGACCTGGCGGCTGCAGGCTCGGATGGCGCTGGCGCGACCGGCGAGGAGGCCTAACATGGCCGAACTTACGCTGCGCATGAAGGAACTCGTCCAGCCCTACCTGGCCGGCATTGAGCCCTATGATCCCAACTTTACGCCTACGCGCATCAATCTTTCGGCCAACGAGAACACCTATCCCGTGCCTGCCGGCGTGCGTGAGGCAATCGATGCAGCCCTGGCTGCCACGCCGCTCAACCGCTATCCCGATCCCATGTCCAACGATCTGCGCGACGAGCTTGCTGCCTGGCATGGCGTGACGCGCGAGAGCATCTGCGTGGGAAACGGCGGCGACGAGCTGCTCTATAACTACCTGCTGGCGTTTGGCGACGCGGGGCGCACCCTGCTCAACTGCCCGCCGTGCTTTAGCGAATATGCCTTCTTTGCGTCTCTGTGCCAGACCGAGGTGCGCGATGTGTGGCGCGACCCGGCGACCTTTGAGCTCGACCAGGCAGCCGTGCTTGCGGCGGCACCCGAGTGCAACCTGGCCATCGTGACCTCGCCCAATAACCCCACGGGCGACGTGGCACCGCTCGACTTTGTCGCGGCGCTGTGCGATGCGTGCCCCGGCATGGTCATGGTCGACGAGGCCTACGTTGAGTTTGCCGACGATTCGTTTGGCGCGGCCACCACGGCGCAAGGCCTTATCGCCGAGCATCCCAACCTGGTGATTCTGCATACGTTGTCCAAGGCGTTTGGCGCTGCCGGTACGCGTCTGGGTTACGTGATCGCGGCACCCGAAGTCATCGACGTGTTCGCGGCGATTCGCCAGATCTATTCGGTCAATGTGCTGAGCCAGGCGGCGGCGCTTGCCTGCGTGCGTGCCCGCGATGCGTACGCGCCCGTGGTGGTACAGGTCGCATCCGAGCGCGAGCGCGAGCTGTGCGCCCTGCGCGCAATGGCTGCCGAGGGCCTGCCCGTGGAGGTATGGCCGAGCGCGGCGAACTTTGTGCTCGTGCGCACGCCGCATGCCACACGCGTGCGCGAGCGCCTGCGCGACGAGTACTCGATTTTGGTGCGCGACTTTAGCTATGCGCCGGGGCTTGCGGACTGTCTGCGCATTACCGTGGGTACCCCGCAAGAAAACGACGAGGTGCTGGCCGCGTTTGCCGCGCTGGTGAAGGAGGAGATGTAGATGGACCGCTATGCCGAGGTAACCCGCAAGACGGGCGAGACCGACATTGTCGTAAAGCTCGACCTGGACGGATCTGGCGTGTGCGATATCTCGACCGGCGTGCCGTTTTTCGACCACATGCTCAACGCCTTTGGCCGCCATGGTCTGTTCGATCTGACGGTGCACGCGGTGGGCGACGTCGAGGTCGACGCGCACCACACCGTCGAGGACACGGGCATTGTGCTGGGCGAGGCGTTTTGCCAGGCGCTGGGCGACAAGGCGGGTATTACGCGCTTTGCCGACGCGGCGATCGCCATGGACGAGACGCTCGTGATGGCCGCCGTGGACATTTCGGGTCGCGGCCAGGCCTATTGCGAGCTGCCCGTGCCGACCGAGCGCGTGGGTAGCTTCGATACCGAGCTAGCCGTCGAGTTCTTCTATGCCTTCGCGCGTGACGCCAAGCTCACGCTGCACGTGCGCGAGCTGGCGGGCGGCAATTCGCACCACATTATCGAGGCTGCCTTTAAGGCCGTGGGCCGCACGATGCGCCGCGCCTGCGAGCTCGATCCCCGCGTGCAGGGCATCCCCAGCACTAAGGGCTCGCTGTAACCGCTGCAACCGCCGTAAGGGCAAAAACCACCACAAAGGGGACAGTGAACTGCGCCCCGAAACTTGGACT
>NZ_QSAS01000027.1:0-7060 GCF_003465485.1 Collinsella sp. AF11-11
AAGAAGGGGGAGGCCTCGCGGCCTCCCCCTTTTTTGCGTTTACGGGCTTTTGTCTCACATAGTAGCTGTGTTTTATAACCCTCGTTTGTCGCATCTTCTGTGAACGGGCTACAATAACTTAGTCTGTGCGATATGGAGGTGAACATGGCTGAAGCTGGTATCGGCGTTGATATCGTCGAGATTTCCCGCATGAAATCAATTCTTGAAAAGACGCCATCGTTTGCTCGGCGTGTGTTTACCGAAGAAGAGCGCGCGTATTGCGATGCATCATCGCGTCCCGCTGCTCACTATGCCAGCCGCTTTGCTTCGCGCGAGGCGGTACTTAAAGCTCTCGGCACGGGTTTTAGTCAAGGCGTTGGTCGCAAGGATGTTTCGGTTACGCGTGATAAACTCGGCAAACCGAAGGCGCTGCTTTCGGGCCGTGCTCTCGAGATCGCTCAAGAACTGGGTGTTGTCGAGGTCGCTCTTTCTATTACCCTTACGGGTGACTTGGCTGTCGCTAATGCCATTGCAATCACCGAGGATGCTCGACCTAAGCCTAAGGAAGAAAAAGTGAGCAACAAGAAACGCGTTGCGCAGACATTTAAAGAGGCTTGCTCTGTTTTAGATGAGCTTGAACAGCTGCAGAATTCAGCATTGACGGAGCACCTGGGCGATGCTTCGCAAGATACGCTAGGAGCATAGATGAAACCGGTTTTGAGTACCGAAGAAGTCGTTCGTCTCGAGGATATCATCGAACGCGAAGGGACTTCGAAGGCCGAGCTTATGGAGCTAGCGGGTGAGTTTGCCGCCAACGAGGTCTTGAAGCTCAATCCCGATCGGGTTCTCGTTCTGGTCGGTTTTGGTAATAATGGCGGCGACGGTTGGGTTGCCGCCGATATCCTGAGCCACAAGGGTGTGGACGTGGATATCGTTTCTCCGGTTGAGCCGGATGAGATTCCTGCTGCTCTGGCACGTCATGTTGCTCGTCGAACTGCCGGCCGCGATGTGCACGTTTGCGTCGGTCCCTCGCGTGACGAACTCGAGGTTTTGATCGATAAGGCCGATGTTGTTGTCGATGCCATTTTTGGTACCGGTTTCCACGGGAATCTGCGTGCGCCGTTCTCCATTTGGATTCCTACGGTCAATGAATGCGCCGATTGTGTCGTATCCATTGATGTCCCCTCGGGCCTGAATGCCGAGACGGGCGTTGTTGATGACGACTGCATTCGTGCCGAGCGCACGGTGACGATGATTGCGCCCAAGATTGGTCTGTATAGCGCTGATGGTCCTGAGTATGCCGGCGATTTGACCTGCGGCAATCTTTACGACCGTCTTGACGAGGTCATCGATGATGTCGACCACGCCGCCGAGATTGTCGAGCCCGGTGACTTAGTTGATTACTTTGCTCCGCTACCATCGAATATCGATAAGTATTCCCGTGGCTCCGTGCTTATTGTCGCCGGATCAGCGCAATATCCTGGTGCTGCCATTATGGCGGCCAAGTCTGCAGCTCGCGCGGGTGCTGGTTACGTGGCAGTCGCGGCTCCTGACGCCTGTGCCAATCTCATTCGCATGGCACTTCCTTCGATTCCGGTCTTTGCTATTCCGTCTGATTCCCGCGGCTCCTTTGGCGCCGCTGCGCGCATGACGGTGTGCGAGATCGCAAAGAAGTACAGCTGCGTGCTGTGCGGTCCCGGTATGACGACGTCTGCCGGCGCTATGCAGGTGGTTTCGGGCTTGCTCGAGCTTGATGTACCGCTAATTTTGGACGCCGATGCACTCAACTGCCTTGCTAAGATTGCCATTGACGGTATTGATAGTAACCCCGAGATGTATCGTCGCGAGCAGCCGTTGGTTATGACACCGCACTATCGTGAGCTTTCGCGTCTGGTTGCCGGTGACGAGGTGAACGACCTTGGTACCGCGATTGCGGCCGCGCAGAAGGTTGTCTGGGCTGCAGGCTCCGACAATCTGGTGGTCATTGCCAAGGGGCCGACGACGGCTATCTGTGGCGTTGAGCGTGTGCTGCTGCCGCTCTCGGGTCCGGCTTCTCTGGCAACTGCCGGTTCGGGTGATGTTCTCGCGGGTATTTTGGCCGGCACGCTTGCCACCATGCGCGACGAGATGGATCGTTGGGAGTTGCTGTATTCGTACGCCGTCGCACTTCACAGCTACGCCGGTTTTGCCGCGGCGACGGAGTATGGTGAGAAGAGCGTCATCGCGACCGATCTTATCGACTTGATCGGTCCTGCCATGGAGCTGGCGGCAAAGGATGCGCTCGAAGATCTGGGAATCATGGACGAAGGGTCGGATGACTAATCATGAATAAAGCCGATTTGACGCGCTGGTCCTGGGTCGAGATCGACCGCGGGGCGCTCCGTCGCAACACGAGGGCCTATAAGAACTTGCTGAATCCGCGTCAGCGCCTGTGCTGCGTGGTCAAGGCCGATGCTTATGGTCATGGAGCTGTTGAGTGCGCCAAGATCATGTATTCGGCCGGTGCCGACATGTTTGCCGTGGCGACGGTTAACGAGGGCGTTGAGCTCCGACAGGGCGGGATTACGAAACCCGTCCTCATCCTAAGCGAGCCGCCTATCGAGGCTATTCCGACGTTGCTCGAGTTTGATATCATGCCCTCGGTCTATACGTCTGACTTTGCTCTTGCGTATGGCGAATGTGCCGTCGCGGCGGGCAAGGTGGGCAAGTATCATCTCGCCATCGAGACGGGCATGAACCGCATTGGCGTACATTACACGCAGGTGCTCGACTTTGTCCGCGGTATTAATTTCCATCGCGGTATTCAGTGCGACGGCGTATTTACTCACTTCGCCACGGCCGATGAACCTTCGGGCTGGGACTACAAACTGCAGTGTCAGCGCTTTACCGAGGCCGTTCAGGCCATTAAGGATGCGGGCTTTGAGTGCGGTATCGTGCACTGCGCCAACACGCCGTCCTCGATGCTCGACCCCTCGATGCATTTTGATATGATTCGCGCCGGCGTCGGCTTGTATGGCATGCAGCCGTGCGAGCTGAGTGGCCGCGTGATGCAGCTTGATCCCGTTATGAGCGTCCATGCGCGCGTGACGCGCGTGGCACACCCTGCGATGGGCGAGGGCGTGGGCTACGGTTTTACCTACCGCGTACCGCGTACGCGCGTTCAGATCTGCACGCTGCCGATCGGTTATGCCGATGGCCTATCGCGTACGCTTTCCAATCGTATGGATGTGCTGTATCGCGGCGAGCGCGTGCATCAGGTTGGCAATATCTGCATGGACCAGTTTATGGTCGCCATTCAGTCCAACCCGGCACACGAGATTCCCGAGGCCGAGTATGGTGACGAGATGATCATTGTCGGCCGCGATGGCGACGCCGAGATCACTATGGACGAGATGGCCCGACTGCGCGGAACGATTAACTACGAGGTCGCCTGCGGCTTTGGCATGCGTCTCGACAAGGTCTACGTGTAGGAGCCGCTATGGGCGTCATGCACATCCCCGGCCATAGCCATCAGGCGCCGCGTGAGGTCGCACTCGAGGAGATCGAGGCCGTTCTGGGCGATTGTCACCTCTGCCAGCTCTACCAGTCGCGTCACAATATCGTGTTTGGCGTGGGAAACCCCCGCGCTCGCGTGATGTTTATTGGCGAGGCGCCGGGCCGCAATGAGGATTTGCAGGGCGAGCCCTTTGTGGGGGCGGCAGGCGAGGACCTCAACGGCATTTTGTCGCTGGCGGGGCTCAAACGCGAAGACGTCTACATTGCCAACGTGCTTAAGTGCCGCCCGCCGGGAAACCGCAATCCGCGCCCCGAGGAAGTGCTGGCTTGCTCACCGTTTTTGCGCGAGCAGATTCGAAGCATCTGGCCCGATATTATCGTGACGCTCGGCAACCCCGCGACGCACTTTGTGCTTAAGACCGAGATTGGCATTACTAAGCTGCGCGGCAGGTTCCACCAGATGGGGCATTTTGTAGTAATGCCCACTTTCCATCCGGCAGCAGCGCTACGCAATCCGGCATGGCAGGAGCTGCTGGAGGAAGACTTTAAGATGCTGGGCGACTATCTGGAGCGACATCCCGCGCCAGAGGACGCCTCGGAATAATAAGGAGCGTATATGTCCCTGGAGCGCCTGGGGGTAGGCACTTACAAAACGGCTAGTGCTGCCGATACGGAGTACTTTGGCGAGCTAATTGCACCGTGCCTTGAGGACGGCGATGTGCTCATCCTGACCGGTGGCCTGGGAGTGGGCAAAACTCACTTTACCAAGGGCGTCTCGCGCGGGCTGGGCGATGGGCATATGGTTACGAGCCCTACGTTTGCGCTCATGGCCGTTCACGATCAAGGTCGTATTCCGCTGTTTCACTTTGATCTATACCGCCTGGAGCATGCCTACGAGCTCGAGGATACGGGCATTTTCGATGTGCTGGGCTATGAGGGTGCTTGCCTGCTGGAATGGGGCGAACAATTCCAGGACGAGCTGACGGATGAGTATCTTTCGGTGACGCTCAAGCGTGATGAGGGCGACAGCGATGTGCGAACGATAACGCTCGAGGCGCACGGTGACCGCGCAATGGAGCTTTCCCATTTGATTGATAAGGCTGTACAAGATGAGCTTGCATAACGACAACGCGCTGGTGGTGGCGCTCGATACCTCGACCGACATGCTTGCCTGCGCGGCAAGCTGGATTGATGGGCAGACGGGCGAGACGAAGCTCGCGAGTGGCGACCACATGTGTCGCCGTCACGCCAACGTTGAGCTCGTGAATACCGTTGATGGCGTGCTGGCTCAAGCCGGTCTGAATCGCAGCGATGTTGGTTGCTACGTGGTCGGCCGCGGCCCGGGGTCGTTTACGGGCGTGCGCATCGGCATCTCCACTGCCAAGGGCCTCGCATGTGGTGCCAATGTTCCGCTGCTGGGCGTGTCGACGCTTGACGCTTGCGCTTGGACGGCGTGGAAGGCTGGCGTGCGTGGCAAGCTTGATATCTTGGCCGATGCTATGCGCGGTGAGGTATATCCGGCGCTGTATATGCTGGTCGATGAGGGTCCCGAGCGTCAATTTGAGCGCGAACACGTGGTCAAGGCCGCCGTGGCGCTCGATGAGTGGCGCCAAGCAGCGGACTGGGACCAGGTTCAGCTGACCGGTGACGGTCTTGTGCGCTATGGCAAGCTGCTGGGTGAGGACGAGACCGCCCGCTGCGTGGAGCGCGACCTGTGGTGGCCTTCGGGCGAGGGCTTGCTGCTCGCGCACGCTGCGGGTGACGGCGATCCGGCCCGCGTCCTGCCGATTTACACGCGCCTTTCGGATGCCGAGGAAAACGAGCGCAAGCGTCTTGGTCTTGCCGAGAGTGCGCAGAGCGAAATTACGGGTGTTGCCGATGAGCTCGCCGGTCGTCATCTGCAGTTCCGTCCCATGGGCGCGGCGGATGCCGAGGGCGCGAGCGCGCTGGAGGCTGCCTGCTTTGAAGGTGCCGGACACGAGGCATGGACGCCGGGCATGTTCCTGTCCGAACTGGGCGAGGACGTCGCTGCGCCGCGTAGTTGGTGGGTGGCACACGACGACGGCAAGCTGCTGGGCCTTGCCGGCGGTATGGTCGTGGACGGTGATGTGCAGATTCTGGATGTCGCCGTCGACCCGGCACATCGCCGTGAGGGCATTGCCCGCAAGCTGCTGTCGCACGTGAGCTATGATGCCCAGATGCTCGGCTGCACCACGGCTTCGCTCGAGGTCGAGGACGGTAACGAGGGAGCGATCGCGCTTTATAACGCTCTGGGCTTTACCGAGGCTGGCCGTCGCCGCGGCTACTATGGTGCCGGCAAGGACGCCATCGTCATGACGGCTCCGCTGCCCCTGGTGCTTCCGGTCGACAATGCTTCGCCCGAGCCGACGGCGGCAGAGCAGCGCGTATGGCCGCTGCCTGCGCCTTGGCGCTCTGCCGAGGAACGTGTCGAGATTGAGCGTCGCCGCCTCGTACTCGCTATCGAGAGCTCCTGCGACGAGACGGCGGTGGCGATTATCGATGCGGATGGCAATATGCTGGCCAACCAGGTGTCGACGCAGATTGATTTTCATGCACGCTTTGGCGGCGTGGTGCCCGAGATCGCCTCGCGCAAGCACGTCGAGGTGATTGTGAGTGTCGTGGATGCGGCACTCGAGGACGCCGCAGCGTCGCTGGGCCTTGAGGGTGGAGCCATCGCGCCGAGCGAACTCGCCGCTGTTGGCGTGACGCAGGGTCCGGGCCTGGTGGGTGCTCTGGTAGTGGGCGTCGCCTTCGCCAAGGGCTTTGCCTATGCCGCCGGCAAGCCGCTCGTGTGCGTCAACCATCTGGAGGGCCATCTGTTCGCCAACCTGCTGGCGCAGCCCGATCTCAGGCCGCCGTTTATCTTCACGCTCGTCTCGGGCGGTCATACCATGCTCGTGCACGTGAAGGCATGGGGCGACTACGAGGTACTTGGTGAGACACTCGACGATGCTGTGGGCGAGGCCTTCGACAAGGTAGCCAAGGCGTTGGGTCTGGGCTATCCCGGTGGCCCCATCATCTCCAAGCTGGCCGAGACGGGCAACCCCCGCGCGATCGATTTTCCTCGCGCGCTTAACAGCAGGGGAGACTATCGTTTCTCGCTTTCGGGTCTTAAAACGGCCGTGACGCTCTACATCGAGCAGGAGACCAAGGCCGGGCGCACGATTCACCTGCCCGATCTGGCGGCTTCGTTTGAGGCAGCCGTCTTTGACGTTCAGTACAAGAAGGCCAAAAACGCCCTGCATGCCACCGGATGCAAGGAATACTGCATCGGCGGCGGCGTCTCGGCTAATCCGCATCTGCGCGAGATGATGATCAAGAAGCTTGGGCGTCAGGGGATCCGCGTAACGGTGCCACCGCTTTCGGCGTGCACCGACAACGCCGCCATGATCGCAGAGGTTGCCCGCCGTAAATTCGACCGAGGAGAAATCTCGCCGTTCGACGTCGACGCCGATCCAAACATGACGCTGTAGCTGGTACGGCGCGGTCCCCGGACGGAGGGGCCGGATATAAGGTTTCCTGCTCTACAGTCCTGCGCAAGACGAAGGCCACATTAAGTGGCCTT
>NZ_QSAS01000028.1:0-6901 GCF_003465485.1 Collinsella sp. AF11-11
GGCCCGCAACAGTCATAAGGCGAGAAGCGCCAAATGCGCCACCGAGATAAACCCCATCCAAAACGCGCGTAGCGCACTTTATTTTCATCAGCTTTAATCCCCGAAGACCGAGGACGAAGGGACCCGATGGGTTTCCCTCCGAATGCATTCCGCAGCACGAAGCCCTTTCCAAACGCGCGAAGCGCGCCATTATTCCCCCAGCAGTAATCCGCCGAAGACCGGACATCGCAGGGCCCGCCATCAGTTTACTTTTAGGCACACTCCGCAGGACGCAAGAAGCCCTCGCCGCACGAAGTGCGCAGCGAGGGCTTCTTGCATGTCCGAGGACGTGCCTAAAAGTAAACTGATGGCGGGCCCGGACGACTACAGGGCTATCGATTACCCCGTGTTCTGCAATCCTGCCGAGACGCCAGTCACAGTCGAAAGAATCAGGCTCATGTACTCGGCCTTCTTCTCCTCGGCCATCTCGTCCTGGTTCATACGCACCTCACGAAGGGCGCGGACCTGGGCGATGGACAGGGCGTCGACATAGGGGTTACGCACGCGAACGGCGCAGCCGAGCACGCGACGACGCTGCAGCGGCCACTCGTCACCGACGATGGCAAGGACCCACTTACGCGTGAGCTGCATCTCGGTGAAGACCTTCTCGGACAAATCCTGGCGATCGCCCAGGTGTAGATACATCTTGGCAATGCGCTGATCGGTCTTAGCAATCGACATCTCGATGTTGTCGATGAACGTGCGGAAGAACGGCCACTCCTGGTAGGCAGCCTTGAGCTGGTCAAGGTCACCAAGCTGCTCGCAGGCGGTGCCCAGGCCGTACCAAGCGGCCAGGTTAATGCGTGCCTGGCTCCAGCTGAAGATCCACGGAATGGTACGCAGGTCGTCGAGCGACTTGGCGCCCAGGCCGCGCTTAGCGGGACGCGAGCCGATCGGCAGCAGACCGACTTCGGTCAGCGGCGTCACGGTCGAGAACCACGGTGTAAAGTCCTCGGTGTTCAGCAGGTCCAGATAGCGCTCGTGGCTTGCAGCGTTAAGCTTCTCGGCCATATCCCAGAACTTCTGCGTGGTCTCTGTGTTGGTCTTCTCGACACTCGGGGCCGACTGCAAAAGCGTTGCGGCGGCAACGGACTCAACATGGCGCTGAGCCAGCGTGCGGTTGCCGTAACGGGCAAAGATGACCTCGCCCTGCTCGGTGAGCTTAAAGAAGCAGTTGACCGAACCCTTGGGCTGCGCCAGCACGGCCTTGTTGGCCGGGCCGCCGCCACGGCCAACGGCACCGCCGCGACCGTGCATGAGCACCAGGTCGATATCGTTCTTCTCGGCCCACTTGGCAATGCGCTCCTGCGCGGAATGCAGCGCGAGCATGGCCGTGGTAGGACCGGCGTCCTTGGAGGAGTCGGAATAGCCCAGCATAACCTCCATGCGGCGGTTGGTCTGGGCAAGACGCTTCTGCACCACGGGCAGCGTAAGCATCTGGTCGAGCACGTCGACGCAGCCCTCGAGGTCCTCGAGCTGCTCGAATAGCGGGATCACGTCGAGCTCGGGGACATCTTCCTCGTGTGCGAAGGACAGGTGGGCCAGCTCGAAGACGTCAGCCACATGCTGGGCGCTCTTGGTAAACGAGATGATGTAGCGGTGCGCCATCTTCTTGCCGTAGCGCTTTTGGATGGAGCCGATGGCACGGAAGGTATCGATGACTTCGCGCGTCATGGGCTGCAGGTCGCCATGGATACCGTTCTCGTGGATATCCTTGAGGGCGCGGGCATGCACCACGGAGTGCTGACGGAACTCCATCTCGACCATATGGAAGCCGAAGGACTCGACTTGCCAGATGATGGTCTGGACCGGGCCGTAGGCGGCACGGACGGCACCGCAGGCGGCCAGCGAACGCTGGACGACGCGCAGGTCATCCAGGAACTCGTCGGCGCTGTGGTACATGGTGTCGGTGATACGGCGCACGGTGGCGTTCAGACGGTCGGCCATGACGAGCATGACGGCGCGATGCGGCTCGTGCTCGGAGATCAGCTCGGCGCGGGCCGTGTACCGAGGGCTCATCTCGACCTGATGGTTCCACAGGTTAATGAGCTCGGCCGACGGCTTGCTGTAGGTAGCCTCGAGCGTGAGGTTGCGGCCGATGTGGCGGCACTTGTCCTCGAGCTTGAGCACCATGTGCGTAAAGTACTTGGCGGCGACCTCACGGCTCACCTTGGCGGTGACGTTGGGGTTACCGTCGCGGTCGGAACCGATCCAGCTGCCGGGATGGAAGAACGCCGGGCACAGCGGCGGCACAGTACCGGCCTTGTCGCCCAGCACCCAATCGTCAAAACGACGATAGATAACGGGGATAACGTCGAACAGCGTGTTATCGAAGATGTCGATGATGGTATCGGCTTCCTCGACCGGCGTGGGCTTCTTGAGCGCGATGGGGCTCGTACGCACCAGGGCGTCGATCTCCTGCAGCATATGGCGCTCGTTCTCCACCAGGTCGGAGCCGCCCAGACGCGGACGCTCCTCCAGCAGGTTGGAGATACGGCGGATCTTGCCCTCGACGGCCTTACGACGGGCCTCGGTGGGATGTGCGGTAAAGACAGGGTGGAACTCGAGCTTGTCGAGCAGCTCGTTGGCACCCTCGACACCCAGCTCATTCACCAGCTGGTGATAGGCAACGGTAAGCTCGTTGGCAGGATCGACCTCGGTATCGGTCGACGCACCGGCCTCGCGCTCGCGCAGCTGCGCCACACGGTAGTTCTCCTCCGACAGGTTTGCCAGATGGAAAAAGCTCGTAAAGGCGCGGACAATGACCTGCTGCTTATCGAGCGGCAGGCTGTCGATCAAATCGACGACCTCACGAAATGCCACGGCAGTGGGCTCGTCGGCGGTGGGCACGCCCTGCTCGTCGACGGCTTCGTCGGCAGCGCAGGTACCGGGGTTGCCGGCATTGACCACAATCTCGGCTGTCAAAATCTTGTCGAACAGGTCCGCGATCTCGGGATCATACTCGCTAAGCACACGGCGCTCCAGGCGCAAGAACAGCGCCAGATTGTCGCGCAGCTCCTCGGGGATCTCGATCTCGGCGAGACGCTCCCTGGACTCGGCATTCGAGCCGATTCGGTTAACGAGGCGGTTGACCACGGCAGCGACGCGCGCCGCGGCTTCGGGTACAGACTGGTTGCTTAGGTTCTCAGCCACGTTTCCTCCCATTCCTCCTTCTATGCACGTAACATGCGGTATTCATTATAGGCGCTTGAGAAATACTTTCGACACTGATTGCGCTTTACCACACAAAAGTATTTTCTGCATTGCAAAGGTTTTTGCCCTAAATGGTCGTATTTCTCGGTGGGCGGCATACGTAAACGGAGGCATTCCGCATAAAAGCGAAACACCCCCGTAACAATCGCTCTCCATGAGCAGGGCACGTTAGCAGGCCCGAAGCTCAAAAAGATGCGCTACAGGCGCTCGCGAACCGCCTCGACGACGTTGTCCAGATCGGCGAGCACCTCGTCATGGCTCTGCATGTCGCGCACTTTGACCTTGCCGGCGGCAAGCTCGTCGCCACCCAGGACCAAGATGAGCTTGGCGCCTACCTTATCGGCTTGCTTAAACTGGGCCTTGAGCGAACGACCCTGATAGTCGGCCTCGGTCACAATCCCTGCGGCGCGAAGCTCCTGCGTAATGGCAAAGACGTTCTGACGCAGCTCCTTGCCGGCGTTGGCGACATAGACGCACGGGGCCTCATCGGCACCCAAATCGCTGCCAAAGGCCTGCAGGGCCAGCAGGGCGCGCTCAAAACCGACAGCAAAGCCGACGCCCGCCGTGGGCTTGCCACCCTCGAGCTCGACCAGGCCATCGTAGCGGCCGCCGCCGCCGATGGAGCCGACGCCGGCGCCAGGGGCCTCGACCTCAAAGACAGTACGGGTGTAGTAGTCCAGGCCGCGCACCAAGGTGGGATCCTCGACATACTCGATACCGGCGGCATCCAGATAGCGCTTGACCTGCTCGTAGTGCTCGCGGCACTCATCGCACAGGTTGTCACCCATCAGCGGAGCCTCGGCCATGATCTCGCGGCAGTGGTCGTTCTTGCAGTCGAAGGCACGCAGCGGGTTGAGCTCGGCGCGCTCGCGGCACTCATCGCACATCTCGTCGGCGTGATCGAGGATGAACTGCTTAACCTGCTCGCGATAAGCCGGACGGCACTGGGCGTCACCCATCGAGTTGATGAGCAGACGAAGCTTGGAAAGATCGAAGCCCAGGCGCTTGTAGAACTCCATGAGCATGATGATGCACTCGGCATCTGCCGCCGGATCGGGAGCGCCGAGCCACTCGATGCCCACCTGGTGGAACTGGCGCAGGCGGCCCTTCTGGGGACGCTCGCCGCGGAACATGGCCTCGGCGTAGTACGCCTTAAACGGCGTGGAGCCCTGGGGCACCAGATTGTTCTCGACGACGGCGCGCACCACGCCGGCCGTGCCCTCGGGGCGAAGTGCTAGGCGCTGCTTGGGCTTGAGTTTGGTGTCGGTGCCCTCGGTAAAGACGCGCTCCAGGTTGGCACCGCTGAACACACGGAACATTTCCTTGCGCACGACGTCGGTCGACTGGCCGATACCGTGGACAAACACGTCCACCTGCTCGATCGCGGGCGTCTCGATGGGTTTAAAACCAAACGGCTCGAACACGCCGGCCGCAATCTGCTGCATCTTTTGCCAGGCGCGCATCTCGGCGCCGATAAGGTCGCGGGTTCCCTCCGCCTTCTGTGCCTGCATGGGCAAACACCTTTCTTTTGTATCGCGTCATAGGTAGTGGTCATTATACGGCACAAACTCAAACCGCGGCGGTGCATCTGACCGAACGAGGGTATGGGGACTCGTTCGGCCAGATGCACCGCCGCGACAGCTGATCCGCTTTCCTCCGACCCCTTCGGGTCACATGATCTGCTGGGGACGAAGGAAAGCGGACCGTCCTTTGACCTGCGGCGACCTTGGAAACCGAATGATGGTACGAGCATCCATTCGGCTCCCAAGACCGCCGCGGGCAGATCAGGGTGAGCCGGCAAACGCGGCAGCGCCCTTACTCTCCCGCCGCGCTCGCGCGCAGCTTGGCGGCAATGGGCTCGGATGCCAGCAGGAACACGAGCATGACCACGGAGCACGCCAGGCATACAATCCAGGTGCTCGCAAAGGAGCCCGTGGCATCGAACAGCACGCCCGAGACGATGGCGCCCACGGTGCCGCCGACCATCTCGAGCGAGGTAATGGTGCCCGCTGCCTTACCCAGGTCGGCCATGCCAAACTGCTTAGACGCAGCGATCGTGGGCGTTGGAGATGTTGTACTGCGCAAGAGAAATTCCCAAGTCGCTGACGATGAGCGGCTGGAACAGGCTCATGCAGTTGACGAAAATGGTGTAGCACGTGGCCATGATCACGAAGCCAGAGGCCACCACGAACCAGCCAGGGAAAAATTTACGTTGCTGGGACATGGATTACTCCTTGTGGTCCGCAATGTATCCGAGAGCGACGGCGGCATAAGCCGCGGCGCCGAGGGGAAGCTCGGCATCGTTAAAGCGCGCCTTGGGATGATGCTGGGCAAAATGCTCGTCCGTATCGGTCACGGCCGCGCCCACCGTAAAGTACGCACTTGGGATCTCGCTCGAGATAAGCGCAAAGTCCTCGCTCGCCATGGCGTGGAACAACGGCAGGAAGGCGGACTTGGGCAGCACCGCGCCCACGTAGCCAAGCGACGCCTGCGTCATATCGTCATCGAGTACGAGCGGGGGAACATCCGAGAGCGTCTCAATAGTCGCCGGCGTACGATAGGTCGTGGCAACGCCTTTGACGACCTCCGCGATGCGGGCCTTGAGGTGCTCCATGAGCTCGACATCGAAGCCACGCAGCGTTCCCTCGAGCACACAAGTATCAGGGATGACATTTGCGGCCTGACCGCCGGCGAACTTGCCAACGGTAAGCGCGACCTCCTTGGCCGCCGGCACTTCGCGAGCGATAAGCTCCTGAAGTGCCAGATGCACGTGCACACCCGCCGTAATGGGGTCGATGCAGATCTCGGGGCTCGAGCCATGGCCGCCCTTGCCCTGAAGCGTGATGCGAAAACCGTACACGCCCGAGAGCGCCGGGCTGCCGTAGAGCACCAGGCCAAGCGGCGACTGGCTATTGACATGCATGGCAAAGGCGGCCTGGGGACGCGGGTTCTGCAGCAGACCGTCGGCGATGGCGGCGCGGGCACCCTCAAAGGTTTCCTCGCCCGGCTGGAACAGCAACTTAACCGTGGCGTTGGCGTCGACAAGCGCAGACTCGCGGGCCTTGAGCAGGCGCGCCGCTCCAAGCAACGCCGTCGCGTGCATATCGTGTCCACATGCGTGCATGCAGCCGTTCGTAGAGGCGAAAGGCTCGCCTGACTCTTCGGCAACGGGCAGGGCGTCCATGTCGCCACGGAGCATGATGACCGTACCGGCCTGTTCGTCCGTGCAGACGCCATTGCCCTGGGCCGCGGCGGCACTGGCGCCGACAAGGCCCACGACACAGGAACCATCGACGAGCGTGGCAAATGGGATTTCCATCTCGGTCAGGCGCGCTTGAATATACGCAGAGGTCTGTGGGAGGCTATTACCCAGCTCGGGCACCTGGTGTAAATCGTGTCGCCACGCAGCGAGCTCGTCTGCAAAAGCCTGAGCTTCTGCAACGAGACCGTCACCGATAGCGGCCTGCGCCGCTGCGGTGGCCTTGGGCGCTGATTGCGGTTGAAGATCGGACTGAGCTGGTGCCATAAATGCCCTCCAGTAGCGTTTTTGCAGTAAGCACTTTGATAGCGTAAAGTGCAAGGTACAACTTTAAAGGCGAGGCATCAGAACCACCCTTAAAAAGGGTGGTTTGCTCTTAGGGTATAACCC
>NZ_QSAS01000029.1:0-6512 GCF_003465485.1 Collinsella sp. AF11-11
AAAGCTGGCCGCTGCGCGGCCAGCAGACTAAAGTCTTGAATAAAAAACGCCGCCCCAGGAGGGCGGCGCAACAAGTTGTTTACAATTGCGGGCGAGATTTTCGGCGCAAGAAATCGAAATGCGTCTCGCTCAAGATAATCGACAAAAAGATGAGCGCAAAGCCGGCAAGCAGGCGCGAGGTGAGCGCCTCCCCCATCAGCAGCACCGAGAACAGCACGCCCGAGGGGGACTCCATCGAAAGGAGCAGCGAGCCCGTCGAGGCCGGGACGTGCGCCAATCCAACGTTTTGGACGAGCAGTGCCACGCACGTACAGCCCACCGAGAGAAAGGCCGCCACGCCGACAAAGCTCGGCGTCCACACGGACAGAGGCGCCTGAGTCTCGAATAGCAGCGACGTGATTAAGCTCAAAACGCCATTGCCCACAAACATCCAAAACGTGATGACGTTGATGTCCATCTTGCGGCCATACTTGGCGGTCACTGCCATCTGGATAGCAAAGAAGACCGCGCCGCCCAGCGTGATGACATCTCCAGCATTGAACTCGACGCTATCGAGTGCCACCAGGCCAATGCCCGCCAGGCACAGCAGTGCCGCACCCAGGTTATAGCGGGTGAGCTTTTCGCCGCTCAGGACATAGCTGGCAAACGGCACAAGGATACAGTACGTGCCCGTCAAAAATGCACTCTTGCCCGCCGTGGTCTGTGCCAGGCCAATCGTTTGCAGTCCGTATGCTCCCCACATGAGCGCACCCATGCCCAGCCCGACGATCAGGTTGCGGGCATTGAAATGAGCGATGATGCGCTTATGGAAAATAGCAAACATAACCAGTGATGCCGGGAGAAAGCGAACGTAGACCAGCTCGAACACCGGAATGGTATCGAGCGCATCTTTCATGGTGGTAAAGGAATAGCCCCAGATGACCGCCACCGAAAGCAGCAAGACCTTCCAGAAGAACGGAGAACGCGCGCCGGCGCCGCGGGAGGTGCCGCCGGCACCCAGGTCTTCGCGCGCTACAGGGCTATCGGGCATGTTTTCGATTTCGTTGGCAGCGTATTGGGCCATGGAACATCCTCGCGCTCAATCTGGGCGTGGTGTCCGCACGCGCGTGACCGCATGCCGCCTCATGGTCAAATAAAAACGGGGCGCACCGGACCCCCGGTACGCCCCGCTACTGTAGCAACAACCAGCGTTGCACCGCAATCCAGCCCACTAAAGCGTCAGCAAAGTGAACCTCGATGTTTTGTCAATGTCACGCTGTTGCACTAAATAAGCTTCGTGCTTTCAAGCTTTTCGATGATCCAGTCGTTGGCCTTGATGACCGGGCGGCGGAAGACGACGCCCAGGCCCAGCGACGGAATCAGATAGCTCGCCAAGATACCCAGCTCAACCCAGTACTCCATATGGTAGGCGCCAGCCATGGCGGCGTGCATGGCGTTGATGCCGTGGGTAAACGGCAGGAACGGGTAGATCGCCTGGAACACGGGGCCGGTCATCTCGATGGGGAACGTACCGCCTGAACCGCCGACCTGCATGACCAACAGCACGACAGCGAGCGCCTTGCCGATATCGCCAAACGAAACCGTGAGCGTGTAGACGATATTGGAGAACACGAGACTCGCGACCCAACCCGCCAGCACAAATTGCAGCGGGTTGTCGCACTGAATGCCAAAGAACAGGATGTCGCCCGCGCACACGAGTGTCGCCTGCAGCAGGGCCAGACCTCCAAAGAACAGGTAGCGGCCCAGGTAGATCTCGTGCAGGCGCACGGGGATCAGCTCGTTGATGAGCTCGTCGTCGACCGAGACCTTCATCATGGCCGCCAGTACGATCGAGCCGACCCAGAGCGACAGAATCGTATAGAACGGCGCCATGGCCGAACCGTAGTTGCGGATCGGATAGACCGGCTTGCGGTCGAGCGCAACGGGGCCGGAAAGCGACACGGCCAGGCCCTCGGGGTCGTTGCCGATCATCGTCTTGATCGTCGCCAGGTCACCCGACATCAGGGCGCCGTCGAGCTCGTCCTTGAACGCGCTGATCTTGTCCGACGCCTCGCCCAGCTGATCGGAAGCCTTGTTGACCAGCTTTGCGGCCTTGGAGAGACCCTTTGCCAGCGAACCGGATGCGTCGGTCAGGCCGGCAACAGCGCTATCCAGGTCGCCCGAGATGCCGTCGAGCGAATCCAGAACGCCCGAAATAGTTTTCTTGAGCTCCTTGGCCTTGACCGAGAACGTGGAATCGTAGTCGGACTTAGCGCCCGAGATGCCCGCCTTGGCATCGGCGATGGCCTGGTCGACCTCGGCACGCGTGCTGTTGACCTCTGCCATGCTGTCGGAAAGGGACTTTGCGGTTGCCCTCAGGTCGTTGGCATTGTTACGATACTCCGTCGCGATCCTGCCCAGCGATGTAGCCACAGACTTGAGGCTGTCCTGGAGCTTTTCGTCACTCACCTGATCGGCAAAGCTGCGGAGCTGGTCGGCCGTGTCGTCGATTTCCTTGGCGCGCGATTCGAGTGCCGACGCGGCTTCGTTGAGCTGGGTCACCGTAACGTTGACATGCTGGTTTGCGGCGTCGAAAGCCTTCGCGAGCTCGGCGGACACGTTGTCAAACGAGCCCGCACTTCCGTCAATCGCGGCGTTGATGGCGTCGTTGGCGGCCTTGAGTGCTTCCTTGGAATCACTAATGCCGCTCTCGGCGTGCTCCATCAACTGCTTGGTAGATTCATCGACCTTACCCGTCTGCTGGAGCATACCGCTCGCCGACGTCAACGAATCGGAGGTCGAGCTCAAAATGCCCGCCAGCGAAGTCGCGTTGGCTTGAACGTCCTGCAGGTCCTCGACCGAATCGCCCAGTGTCGAGGACAGGTTGGCGATAAAGCTGCTGACCTGATCGGTGCTCATGTAATCGAGCAGGCTGGACACGGTCTTAAGGCCGATGGTCGTGATGGTCTTGGTAAAGGTCTCATTCACCTGGCTCTGGACGGCGCTCGAACCCTTTTCGGTCACGATCTGGGCGATGGCGTTAGCCTTCTGGTTTTCGTAGAACTCGATGTCGGCGTGCTTCACGTTGGTCGAGAAAAGCGTCATCATGTCGGCGCTAAACGTCTTGGGGATAACGACGGCGGCATAGTATGTGCCCGACTTAACGCCCTCAATCGCCTTATCGCGGTCGTTGAGGACAACCCAGTCAAAGTTCTCGTTACCGCGCAGGGTCGCCGTCACGTTTTCGCCCACGTTGATCTCGACGGGAATCAGGTCGCTCTCGTAGCCCTCATCGGTGTTGACCACTGCAATCTTAAGGTTGCCGGTATTGCCGTACGGATCCCAGCTGCCGGCGATGTTAAACCACGCGTACAGGCACGGCACGATAATGAGGCCCATCACGACGACCATGCCGATCACGGAGCGAGACACGTTTTGGACATCACGCTTAAACAGGTGCAGGATGTTCTTCATTTATGCCTCACCTCCTTTAGAGTGCTTGCCAAGCAGGGTGGTATCTCCATCATTTGTAGCTGTGCTGTCGCTGCCCTGAGATTTACGATGCGCACCAATATGCGGCAGACGGCTCGTGGGCTGTTCGCTGTCCCTGGTGCCCCGCTCGCTGGCGTTGAGACCAAACATGCGACGGGCGGCAGGGATGGCAGCCGTGTGCTCGCGCATCTCGCGGCGCAAGTCCTCGTCCGAAAGCGCCGAGATGCGCATCTGGGTGTTGAGGCTTGCACGGATGTACTCGATGTTGATGAGCCAGCCGCAGATGGCAATGACCGAGATAATCCAGATAACGAGCAGGATGATCTTGCCGTTATTGTCGATATCGAGCACCGTCGAAAGCACAAAGAGCAGAACCTGCACGCCTACCACGGCGGCAAAACCGCCCTTGATGTAGTACGGGTAGCGATGCTCAAACGCCACGGCATGATCGAGCAGCTCGCGACGGTACGAATCCGAATCGAGCATGACGCGCATGGCCGTGCGCAGCGAATAGCGCTGGCGCGGTAGGTCGTTGGACTCGCAGATCATGAGGCCCGTCGTGGAAAGCTGCTTATCAAAGAGCAGGTTGAGGTTGAGCAGCAGCGGACGCAGCTGCAAGCCAATAAAGAGTGCGATGGCAAGGAACACGCCCAGGATGCACAGGTTGAACAGGTAGTTGAACGAATACATGCCACCGACGGTCTCGCGCAGCAGGTTGATGCCATAGGTGAAGGGCAGCAGCGGATGCAGCCATTGGAAGAAGCCGGGCATCATCTCGATGGGATACATGCCCGACGAGCCGGGGATCTGCACAATGACGAGGATGACGCCAATGGCTTTACCGATATGCTTAAACGTGGTGGACAGCGCATAGATGATGTTGACGTAGGTGAACGAAATAGCGATGCCGCCCAGTACAAAGAGCAGCGGATTGACGCACTGAACGCCAATGACCAGGTCGCCCACCGTAACGATAATGGCCTGGAACGCGCCCAGGATCACCAGCAGCAGCCAGCGGCCAAAGTAGCCCTGACGCGCCGTAAAGCCACCGATGCCCTCGCGGTCGACCTCGAGTTTATAGATAGCGATGAGCACATAGCCGCCTACCCACAGCGCCAGATTGGTGTAGAAGGGCGCGATGCCCGAGCCAAAGCTCTTGACCGGATAGATTGACTTGGACGTCAGCTCAACCGGAGATGCCATGAAATCTGCCACGTCATTGACGTCGACGTCCATGAGGTCGGCTAACTCGCCCATAGACTCAGAGGTCTGCAGCGCCGCAATGTCATTGGCGGCGGTCGCGAGCTTGTCCTGAACCTTGGCAAGGGAGGCGTCGGTTTGGGACAGCGTGGTCTTTGCCTGCTTGAGCGTGGCGTCGAGCTGCGCCAGCGTGCCGCGCGCGCTCGCTATCGTGGGGGTCATACCCGACACAATGCCGGTCAAATCGCCCGAAACGGCGGCAAAGGAGTCAAGCGCGCTCGAAGCCTTCGGAAGTGCGTTCTGACCCAGATCGGTCTGAGCCTGACCGAGGCTAGCCGTACCGGTCTGAATTGCCGCGTTGAGTGCGTTGCTCGCGTTCGAGATTGCCGTAGCGTCGTTTGCCATGGCGCTCGACTGTGCAGAAAGGCCATCCTTGATGCTCTGCAGCTTCTGGTTTTGCTCGCGAAGCGAATCGATGGTCGATACAATGCGCGCGTCAATTTCCTCGGAACCTGTCGACGTGTCATTAACGAGAATCTCCAAGTGCCCGATAACGGCCTTATTGTGATCGATCGTCGCCTGGAGAGACTCGAGCGAGTTGTCGATGCGGGTGGTCGTAGATGTGACCGTACCCGTTAGCTTGCCAATCGCAGCGTTCGCGGAGGCTGACGTCTTGGTGAGTGCAAGGCTACCTTCCGAGAGTGCCTTGGAGAGCGAGGTGATAGAGTTGCCCGCCGTGGCGCGAGCCTCGCCCAGCAGGTCGTTGCCCTGGGAGATTGCCTGCGTCAGCGACGGTGCCTGACCTTGCAAGCCGGCAAGCGCCGCATCAGCCGAGGCGATAGCGCCACTCGTCTTATCGATGGCGGCATTCATATCGCCAATCGAATCGCGCACCTCACCCAAGGTGTCGGATGCCTCGGACACCGAACTTGTCAGCGAGTCCTGAGTCTGGGTTGCCTTGTCCTTTAAATCGATGCCGGCATCCTTGGCGATGCCCGCTACGGTCTCGCCCACCGTGGAGACAAACTCCGAGTTGATCTGCTCCTCGATGGTGTTGGCACCGGTATCGGTGACCTTGGGCGCAATGGCGCTCTTCTTCTCATTGACGTAATAGGTGAGCTTCGGCTGATGGTAATTGCCATCGAGCATCGAGACAAGATTGTCGGAGAAGTTCTTGGGGATTACGATCGCCGCGTAGTATTCCCCGCTCTCGACGCCCTCTTTGGCATCGGCAGCCGAGTCGACGAAGGTCCAGCCCAGCTGATCGTTTTCCTTGAGCTGGTCGACCACCTTATCGCCCGCATTGAGCTCGCCCACTAGGTCGTTTTGGGTACCCTGATCGTTGTTGGCGATAGCGATTTTAATGCCCTGGGTGTTTCCATATGGATCCCAGTTAGCCACGATGTTGTACCAAGCGTACAGCGAGGGAATAACACACACGCCGAGGGTAACCACCAAGGCGACGGGGTTCACGAGCAATCGCTTGATGTCACGTTTAAAGATCGCAAAGGATACCTTTGCGTTGGATAGTTTGCTGCCGAGACTCACGCTTGGACCATCCATCCTGTCGTTGAATCAAATCGTACTATCAACAACCATTGTACGTAGGCGCTTTAGCGTCTCGAAGCACAATGGTATTGAGTTTTGCGGGTAGCAATATACTACGAAGATTAGTTAACGTACAGTTGTACAGTATCTCAAATTTCAGCAGGTCGCAAAACCACAACCCGCACAAATTAACAATCCGAACAGTCATCGGGGGCGTTCTTAAACTACCAGTCAAACAAGAACGTCCCATTACAGTCGAAATTGTCAGCCCGGGCCCGTCTCGGGCTACGATT